>JAUWNG010000062.1 GCA_030612765.1 Planctomycetota bacterium | reverse complement strand
CCCCCCCCCCCCCCCCCCCCTCTCCCCTCTCCCCTCGTTTTGCACTGGGACCAGCGGTTGGCGATCACCAGTAATTTTCGCCCTAGCCAGGGCCTTATTCTCGAATCGTTGCGACAAGGTCAGAGCGTGTTGCACGTCTGGCGCGGCGCGGTCTCGGCCTTGCCCGATTCGTACACTGCCAGCGACACGTTCGATTGGGCCTTCTGCACGCCGGTGCTGGGCAAGGCTTGCCGGGGCTGGGGGCTATACGTGGCCGGTCGGTTCAACGTCGAGCAGTCCGGCGCGACACCTTCCTCCGATCCCACCGATCTCCGCGAGGACGTAAAGTTCACCGAACTGGTGGCGGCCATGCTCAGTTCGCTACGGCAGATGCGGCTGCTGGAACATCGCCAGGCCACGCTCAGCCAGTTCTTCTCGCCGGTGGTGCTCGACTCGCTGGCCGACGAAGACCCAGAGGTGGTCCTCGCGCCTCGCGAGACGGAAGTATCGGTTATTTTCTGCGATCTCCGTGGCTTCTCGCGCGAGTCGGAACGTCAGGCGGGCGACCTGCTCGGACTATTGCGGCGCGTGAGCAAAGCCTTGGGCGTAATGACCCACCACATCCGCGAGCAAGGGGGCGTGGTGGGCGATTTCCAGGGCGACGCCGCGATGGGATTCTGGGGCTGGCCCCTGCCGCAAAAGGACGCCGTCCTGCGCACCTGTCGCGCGGCGTTGGCCGTCCGCGCCGAGTTCGAGGCCGCAACCGGGTTCCGAACCGGAATCGGAGTGGCCACCGGTCCGGCCGTGGCGGGCAAAATCGGAACCGTCGATCAGGTGAAAGTGACCGTCTTCGGCCCGGTGGTGAATCTTGCCTCGCGGCTCGAGGGGATGACCAAGATCATGCAGGCCCCCATTCTGCTGGACGAGGCCACGGCGCGGATCGTCCGCCAAGAAGTGTCGCGCGACGTTGCCCGGGTGCGGCGGCTGGCGATCGTGCGGCCCTACGGATTGGACACGCCGCTGGAGGTCAGCGAACTGTTGCCACCCGTCTCGGAGTACACGGAACTGACCGACGAGCATTTGGAGTTTTACGAAGCGGCGCTCGATGCGTTTCTGTCTGGTAAATGGAAGGAGGCGTTCGAGTTGTTGCACCGCATTCCGGCGGCGGACCAGGTGAAGGATTTTCTGGTGGTCCACATAGCCCAACACAACCGCCGCCCGCCGCCCGATTGGGACGGGGTGATCCCGCTGGCGAGCAAGTAGCAGTAAACGGGACAGGTCTAATTATCGCGTTCCTTTGCGACGGCCCGCGACGCAAGTTACTTGTTTCGGACCGTTCGCAAGGCTTGGGAAGAGCAGTGAAGTAAACGAGAGCGCGATAATTAGACCTGTCCCGTTTACCCCCCCTAAGTCTTTTGGCCTCCGCGAAGTCCGCCTCAGCCTTGCTCTTTTCGCCTTTCAGATTATGGACGAGTAAACGGGACGAGTAAACGCAGACGAGTAAACGAGTAAACGAGTAAACGAGTAAACGAAACGAACGAGTAAACGAACGAGTAAACGGGACAGGTCTAATTATCACGTTCCTTTGCGACGGCCCGCGTCACGCAAGCCATTTGTTACAGGCCGTTCGCACGGTTTTGGAAGAGCGGCGAAGTAAATGGTAGTAAACGAATACGCGATAATTAGACCAGTCCCGTTTACATCGTCCCGATAATTAGACCAGTCCCGTTTACATCGTCCGTCTGATATTAGACCCGTCCCGTTTGCCGCCCTTTGTGTGCGCCGCAACACAGCTTGTATTTGCGTCCACTCCCGCACGGACAAGGAGCATTGCGACCCGTTTCGGGGTGCTTCTTCGTCGGTGAAGACACGACATCGAGCGTGTTGGATGTTTGCTTTGAACGCATGTGCATTCTTGGGAACATCTCGCGATGACGCCGGATCATTGGAAGAACGACGTGCTGCCGAAATTCGGCGAACTCCCCATCGGTCATCTTCAATGCAGGCTTCATCTCGTCGATTGCTTCATCCCGCCGGTCCTCTGGCATGATCGCAAGGTTCCAACACATCTGAGCAATTGCCATTGCGCGGTTGATTTTGTCTACGGACCCATCGGTCTGATCAAACAACGGCTGGGCATAAGCTACGATTGATTCAGCAATGGCTCCCACTGGGTAACTCCTTTCGCAACAAGCCAGACTTGTCTATTAGCCCAATTATCACCTCCGCAAGTGTAGCCACTGCCGAGGGGAAGTAAACGGGACGGGGAAGTAAACGGGACGGGTCTAATTATTGCGTTCCTTTGCGACGGCCCACGTCACACAAGCCCTTTGTTACAGACCGTTCGCACGGTTTTGGAAGAGCGGTGAAGAAAATGGAAGTAAACGAATACGCAATAATTAGACCTGTCCCGTTTACTCGTCCCCGTCCCATTCCGCCAGGGACAATTCATGCGGTTCTCGGCATGTGAGCATCCTAACAAAAGGACCCAATCCGTCAATAATTAGACCTGTTCCGTTTACTCGTTTGTCCCGTTTACTCGTTCTCTCCCCTGATCAACGACTCCATAATCTCGGTTATTATCTTTGCATTTTCTCTCATTTTTCTGATACGCTCACCACTCAGTGCAAGAAGCACCGCATTTTTTTTCACCTCAAAGGCTTGCATCACCAGTCCTTCATCATTAAAGAGAAACAGCATTGACGCGCCATTCCCATCGTCCCCTTCATTAGCCATCATTTTGCCCTTATGGCAATAACCCGTTATCTCGGTGGGTTTAGGCTTATTCATTTCTCCTGCTGCCATCCACATCTTCTCCACCATGCGCTCGCCGTTGTACGTTATTGATGTGAACCGCCTTCGGGCTTCTCCAGTTTTTGACTCATAGACAACCTCCGTAATGCTCATCCCACCTCCCAAATCAATGCGGTTAGTCTTTCGAGTGAGACTGGTGTGCGTTCTTTCAGGAATTCGTTCGGCATTTTCCTGCTTCTTGGCAGCCGTGGAGTAATTCACAGACCGACCTAACCAAAATCCAACCAGTAGCGTGCAGCATGAAACGACGGACACGAACAGGGTTACCCTTGCTCTCGTTTTCATATCCATCTCCTTGAGAACGAATAAACGAACGAATAAACGGGACAAACGAATAAACGGGACAGGTCTAATTATCCTGTTTTGGCGTACGGTCCCAGGGACGTCCGCGGGGCCGCATCGTCGATTCAAGCCCCAAATCCTTTGCGGTTTGTTTTCTCCAGGCGTTGTTGCCGTAGGGCTGGCCTCGGGCCACGCTCCGACGAATCGCCTCCAACTCGGCTTCCGTTTGCGGCTGGTTGACAAGGTCTTTCCAGCCACGCGGGATGGGCAGCGGCCACTTGCTAAGCCACTTGCGGTCGGAAGGCTTGCCACACACGCGACGCCACAGACTGCCCCATCGCCATGCCTCGGCCCGGGCGACGAGATTCGACCGCAGGGCGTTCCGCTCCACGTAACGCATCACCTGGTAGAAATACTCGTCGGCCTCGACCGGAAACGACTTGTAGCGGCCTTGGTACACGTGTCCATAGCCAACCCGACGCCGATGTTCTTGCCAATTGCGCACGTGCGTAACGGTTAGCTTCTGCATGAAAGCTCCCAGATCGCCGTCCTGCTGCGGCCAAAATACGAAGTGCCAATGGTTGGGCATCAGGCAGTAGGCGCAGATACGCATCGGGCAGCTTTCCAGCGTCTTCTCGATGCTCCGCTCGAACGCCTCGTAGTCGCCATCCTTAGCAAACAGATTCATCCGCCCCACGCCGCGATTGAGAACGTGGAACACCATCCCGCCAGGAACAATTCGTGCGGTTCTCGGCATGTGAGCATCCTAACAAGAGACTCGCAATCCGTCAGTAATTAGACCTGTCCCGTTTATTCTAGCCCCACGCTGTGCCGGTAGGCGGCTTTTTGGCGGTCGAGGCCGAGGCGGTTGGTGATTTCACGCCACCGGTCGGCGGCTTGTTGGAGGGCTTCTTCCGCCGATTTCTCGCCGCGGACGGCTGCCGCGACCGCTTCGTCCAAGGCGGCGAAATATTCCGCCCGACCGGGAATACGCAACGCCCCGAGCCATTGCTCGTGACTGAAGGCGGCCAGGGCCGCCTCGCCGTATTGCGACGCGGCGGCGTGGAGGACCGTTTCCTCGATCCACTGGCCGGGAACATCCAAGTTCGACTGGCGGAACATGGTGGTTGCCGGACTCAGTGCGCTGATCTGCGGACTCATCCGGTCGTCGGAGAGCCACAAGAGCAACTGGAAGGCGGCCTTGCGGTGGGGCGATCCCTTGCCGACCACGCCCAGCCGGCCGGACACGGCCAGCAGCGGCACGCGGCGGTCGTCGTCGTCCGCTCGTTTGTTCCACTCGTTTTCGGAGAGGTTGAATACCCGCCGCGAACCGGGGAGTTCGGCGAATCCGACGCGGGCCGAATCACTGGCCGCTGAAGCGGCCAGCCCTCTGGACTCGAAAGCGGCCAGCCCTTTCACTTCAACGGCGGCCGTGGGCCAGGAGATCGCCATGCCGCACTCGCCCCGCTGGAACGCCGCACGGACCTTCGCCGGATCGAATTGAAACGGATCATCAGGTCCCAGTTTGGCCGCGGCCACAAGCTCTTCCAGCGCGTGGACCATAGGCTCTCCGGCAATCAACGGCGCCATCGTTTCGATGTTGAACAGAGTGGAAAAATTGTCGCGGTGTTTTGCGTAGGGCGCTGCCCGGGCCAGTAGCGTCAAGCCGGCCCAGCCGGGGGCGAGCGGCTCGATTGTGGCGGACCAAGGCGCCCTCACCCCCGGCCCCTTTCCCAAAGGGAGAGGGGAGTTTGCTTCCGGCCCCTCTCCCAAAGGGAGAGGGGAGTTTTTCGCCAATAGCTCCGCCAACTCCCGATACTCGTTCCACGTCCGTGGCGGGCGGCGGCCGAGTTTTTCCAGCAGATCGGCGCGGTAGTAGCAGCAGAAAACCGGCGAGCCGAACGGAACGGCCACGATCCGCCCCCCCCAAGCTGCTTCGCGAAGTTTTGGCAAGTCGAAGATGCCGTTCCACTGATCGCCGCGGATGATGTTTTTCGGCACCGGTGCGATCAAGTCCCGTTCGGCCAGGATGCCCAGCGTGTGGGAGGGACAGAGCACGGCGTCGGCCGGCAGCGTTTCGGCCCGTTCCAATTCTTTTTCCGAGATTTCCGTAACTTCAAGCTCCGCGCCGGTTTGTGCGTTCCATTCTCCGCGCGCTTGGACCACGGCGGCCGCCAGCGCCGGATCGTCGACCACGGCCAGCCGAAGCGTCACTCCCTCAAGCGGCAGCCGGACGGGGCCGGGCCGCGGTTCCGATTCGGGGCGGGGACACCCGGTCAGAATCAGTAGCAGGCATAAAAGAGGGGCGAGGGGCGAGGGGCGAGGGGCGGGAGAACGAGGGCTGGCCGCTTCAGCGGCCAGTTGGCGAAGTTGGCCAGCGGCGAGATGAATATATGTTGATTTCATGGCAGACTCACGATTACGGTCCAGTATCCCATTAGACCAAAACAGTGCGCTCGGTCAATGGACCCGTTGCCCGATCACCGTCGTCCGGGTTACAATTCGACAATACATAGTAGGCCGGGTCGTGACCCGGCGAGTGGCACGGTCATCTTGCCCGTGTCTCGTCCGACACTGGCGAAACGCCAGTGCCACCCACCGGCAATACAGATTGCGTTGGATTGTCCCGAACAAGAGCGAGACCACCATGAGCGCGTTTTTAGGTATCGACATCGGCACTTCCGGCACGAAGACGCTGGCCATCGACGAAAAAAGCAATGTCTTGGCCTCGGCCACCGAAACCTATCCCTGCCACTTTCCCAAGCCGCTGTGGAGCGAGCAAGACCCCGACGACTGGTGGCGGGCGACGGTCCGCTCGGTTCGCAAGACGATGGCCAGGGCCAAGTTAAAGCCGGCCGAGGTGAAGTCGATCGGGCTGTCGGGCCAAATGCACGGCTCCGTGTTTCTCGACCGAAACGACAAGGTCATACGCCGGGCGATACTCTGGAACGACCAGCGGACCGCCGCCGAGTGTGCCGAGATTGAGCGCCTCGCGGGCGGCCGGGCAAAATTGATCAAGATGGTCGCCAACCCGGCCCTGACCGGATTCACCGCCCCGAAAATCCTCTGGCTACGGAACCACGAGCCGAAACATTTCGAGGCCACCCGCAAGGTGCTGTTGCCGAAGGATGAAATCCGCCGCCGGTTGACCGGAGAGTACGCAACCGACGTGAGCGACGCCAGCGGCATGTTGCTGTTGGATGTTGCTCGGCGCCGATGGTCGAAAAAACTCCTCTCGGCCTTGGAACTGGATGCCGACTTGCTGGCCGAGTGTTACGAATCGGAAGACATCACCGGCAAGCTCACCCCGCAGGCGGCGAAGCTGCTTGGGCTGACCGCCGATTGCGTGGTGGTCGCCGGGGCGGGCGACTGCGCCGCCGGAGCGGTCGGAAACGGCATCGTCGCTCGCGGAGTCCTCTCCACCTCGATCGGCACCTCCGGCGTGATGTTCGTCCACAGCGACGAGGTGAAGATCGACCCGCTGGGGCGCGTACATACGTTCTGCCACGCCGTCCGCGGCAAGTGGCATATCATGGGCGTGAACCTCTCGGCCGGCGGATCGCTGCAATGGTTCCGCAACGCACTCTGCCAAGCGGACCAAGCCGCGGCAAAACGCGCCAAGCGCGAAATCTACGACCTGCTGGCCGAGGAGGCCAAAAAAACACCGGTTGGCAGTGAGGGGCTGTTCTTCCTGCCGTACCTTTCCGGCGAGCGGACCCCTCACGCCGACCCCGACGCACGCGGCTGCTTCGTCGGTCTGACGGCCGCGCACACTCGCGGGCATCTGGTGCGAGCGATCATGGAGGGCGTGACGTATTCGATGCGCGAGAGTTTGGAGATATTCGAGCATATAGGCGTGCCGGTGCAGCGGATTCGGGCCTCCGGCGGCGGATCGCGCAGCCCGCTCTGGCGGCAAATCCAGGCCGACGTTTTCGGCCGCAAGGTGGCGACGATCAACAGCGAGGAGGGAGCGGCCTACGGCGCGGCGCTGTTGGCGGCCGTCGGCGCCGGGGCCTTTAAGAACATCAAAGAGGCCTGTGCCGCGTCGATCCGCGAGGTCCGCCAAACGCCGGTCGATCGGAAGGCCAAAAACCACTACGACCGTGCTTTCCCCGTCTACCAGCAGCTTTACCGCTCGCTGAAAGACGATTTTAAGAGCATCGCGGCGCTGGAGCAATAAGTTTAGCCGCCGCATCCGTGCGATGCACATTTCCGGCGTGGACGCCGGGGCTAAACATCATATCATCGTGTCAAGTTCTATTCATCATCTCCGCCGACAAACACTCGTCGAGATCGTTCTGATCTTCGCGGTGTTTTTCGTCCAGGGCGCTTGGCCCGTGCCGGACAACAACGAGGCATATTACCTCGGCAAGGCGATTCACTACTGGAACCCAGACCAGCTCGAGGGAGATTTCTTTCTGGAATCGGCCGACGCCCACGAGGTTTTTTATTTCACGTTCGGCTGGCTGTCGCTCTGGCTCTCGCCGGTGGCTCTCGCCTGGACGGGTCGGACGATCTGCTGGCTGTTGCTGGCCTGGGCGTGGCGGCGGCTGAGTTTCGCCGTCGTGCCTAGACCGTGGTGGTCGGTGCTTACCGCCGCGTTGTTCGTCTGCCTGATGGAGTGGTGGCACATGGCCGGCGAGTGGGTCGTCGGCGGCGTCGAGGCCAAGCCGTTCGCCTACGCGCTCGTGTTTTTCGGCTTGGAGGCGATCCTGCGCAACCGCTGGAACCGGGGCTTGCTGTTGATGGGCGCGGCGGCGGCGTTCCATCCACTGGTCGGCGGATGGTCGGCAGTGGCCGCGGGCATCGCCTGGCTGCGGCTACATCGCTCGCGGCCAAACGTGACACTAGCCCGAAGCGCTAGCGAGGGTATGACGCCGTTCCCCTCGCTTGCGCTTCGGGCTGGTGTGATTCCGGCACTACCCTCGTTGCGTGCTCTTTGGCCGGGGATTTTGGGCGGATTGCTCCTTTCGCTGCCGGGACTGATTCCTACGTTGGCGCTCGATTGGGGCCTGGACCAGCAGACGGCGCGGGAGGCACATCAGCTTTACGTCTTCGAGCGGTTGCCGCACCACTTGTTCCTTCCCGACATTCACCCGGCGCTCATTCCGCGCATGGCTTTGCTCTGTTGTTTCTGGCTGCTGCTGGGAATCTGGCGCAATAGACTTAGTATGTCCGAAGATTTTCAGAGACCCTTGGACGTGCTCCGGGCGTTCGTCGCCGGCGCGGTTGCGATCGCGCTGGCCGGGGCGGCGATTCATCTGCTGATCCCATTCGACGAGGGACTGGCGGCCGGGTTGCTTCGTTATTACTGGTTCCGGCTGGCCGACGTGGCCTTGCCGCTGGGCGTTGCCCTGGAGGGCGCGGCGTTGATTGTCGGCCTATTGGCCAGCCGCGCCGAAAAAAAGGGGACAGTCCCCATTTGTGCGAAGACACCGTCTCAAAATGTGGCACAGCCGCCCTCGGCTGTGCAGAGCGAATTTCACAGCCGAGGGCGGCTGTGCTACAAATGGGGACTGTCCCCTTTTTTTCCGGGCCGATGCTGGCTGGCGTTTGCGATTGTCGTGGCCGCGTTTCATTTGGGCAATCGTGCGATCGACCGCGTTGCCCCGGCGCCGCCGCGGTCGCACAAGATGGCCGAATTCAAGAAATGGAAGAATAGACGGGCCGATTTCGACGACTGGCGCGCGGCGTGCGATTGGATTGCCCGATCGGGCGAAATCCCGTCGGATGCCTTGTTCCTCACACCCCGGCTTTCACAGACGTTCCGCTGGTACGCCGGCCGCCGCGAGGTGGTCGCCTGGAAGGACGTGCCGCAGTCCGCCCCGGACATCGTCCAGTGGTGGCGGCGGGTCCAGGACGTTTATGGAACCGGACTGCCGTTGCGGAGCCAACGATGGTACGAGCCGTTGTCCGCCGCGGGCGCCGAACACCTTGAACGACTGGGCGCGAAGTACCACGCCGATTACGCGATTACCGATCGGACCGAGCTGCCGCTGAATTTGGACGTGGTCTATTACAACCGTACCTACGTTGTCTATCGCCTTTGATTTTGTATTCATTCTCAAAATGTGGCACAGCCGCCCTCGGCTGTGCAAGAAGACTCGCATTATTTACACAGCCGAGGGCGGCTGTGCCACATTTCAAAACGCTCATAAAAAGATGAACGAGAACCGGATACGCGCCGTCGTTTTCGACATGGACGGGTTGATGTTCAACACGGAGGACGTGTATGGCGAGGTGGGATCGCGGCTGCTGCGGCGGCGAGGGCACGAATTTACGCCCGAGTTGAAGAACCGGATGATGGGCTTGCGGCCGCGGCCAGCCTTCGAGGCCATGATCCGTCACTGCAACCTCGCCGAGACCTGGCAGCAGTTGGTCGCCGAATCGAACCGTTTGTTCCTCGAAATACTGGGCGACCGATTGGAGCCATTGCCGGGGCTGATGGAGCTGCTCGACGCCCTGGAGCGAGCCGAAATACCCAAGGCGATCGGCACCAGCAGCAGCCGCGAACTGGTTGTCGCCTGTCTGAAGCCGTTTGGCTTTGTCGGACGGTTCCAGTTCGTTCTCGTCGCCGAGGACGTGGAAAACGGCAAGCCGCACCCGGAGATATATCTGACTGCGGCCCGGCGGCTGGGGATTCCGCCGGGGGAGATGATGGTGCTCGAAGACAGCGAGAACGGCTGCGCCGCGGCGGCCGCGGCGGGTGCATTCGTCGTGGCGGTGCCCGGCGAGCACAGCCGGGAACACGACTTCGGTGCGGCATCGTTGGTGGTCGATAGCCTCTCCGATCCGCAACTCTACCGGGCACTCGGGATAACTCCACGGGGGTAGCAGTCCGTTGAAAAAGGGTGCCACTGCTGGCTCGTCCAGCAGTGCAGGGGAAAAATCCGGGGAAAACACTGCTGGACAAGCCAGCAGTGGCGCCCAAACTCCCGAAATCCGACTTTTTCAACGGGCTGGTAGACCTCATCGCCATAAAGCCGCGCCCGTTGGTCGCGCCCGCTGGGATTCCGCCGACAATCGGCCGTCCCGCCGACGCGACCAATGGTCGTGGATGGAATGGCGCGACCAACGGTCGCGGCTTTATAGTGGACTCCCTCTTGACAATTTCCCGGCAAAAATGTTACATTAGGAGTAACCCTAACCAGGCTTCGGAAACCGGCTGGTAAGAAAAAGGATTTGTGGGGGGGCAACGGGATGCTGAAAAATCTGGGAATTGTGCAGGCGTGCTTCCATCTGCCGCGCTTCCGCTACAATGCCGCGCGGAGGCTGGGCGGCCGCTCCATTCTGGAATGGGTGATTCGCCGAGTCACCGATTCGATCCGGCTCGACGGCGTGATCGTCGTGGCCTGCGAGACCGAGGACTCTCTTGCTTTCAGTCATTTGGTCCCCAGCGACGTGCCGATCTGTCTTTGCGAGGGGGACGACGCCTTGGCCCGGTTCTGCAAGGCGTTGGAGCAGTATCCCGCCGAGGGCGTGGTGCGGGTCCGGGGCGACAACCTGTTCATCGACCCGAGTATGATCGACCGTCTGACCACCACGGCCGAAGCGCATCCGAACTGCGACTACGTGAGCTATTGTTCGCGGGACGGCCGGCCGGCGATCCTCTCGCCGGTAAGCGTTTACGCCGAATGGTTCCGCGCCGGCGCGTTGCACGAGGCCAACCGCCTGGCCCGCGACAGGCTCGACCGCGAAGACGTTACCCGTTACATCTACTCGCACCCCGAAAAGTTCAACCTTCGGCTGATCCCGGCCCCGGCCGAGATTGACCGTGAGGACGTGCGTTTGACGGTTGACATCGAGGAGGATTGGGACCACGTTCAGGTTCTTTTCGAGGCGTTGGGACCGGAGCGATTGGATTGGCAACGGATTGCCAGCCTGCTGGACCACCAGCCGGCCCTGCGCAGCCGCATGGCGGCCCTGAACCGCGCCCACGCGCACGTATAATGATCGCCTTCATCCGTCCCACGGAGGAATCGCCCCGTCGGTCGCCCTTGCGCCGGGTGCATGGATTGTTGGGAGCGGCTCTTCTGCCGCCACGGACCGCTCCGGCCGGCGACGCGCCGCCGATCGCCGGGTGGAAGGCATGGCTCTTCGCCGGATGGCTGATCGCCGTTGCCGCCTGGGCCAGCTTACAGGCCGTTGCCGCTTTGTTTTGAGACCGTCTTCCGCCGGGCAATACTCATGGGGAACTCGCTCCTTTCCATCTTCATCTTCGCCGCGATGGCGATTGCCGCGTTCGGACTCGGGCGTCCATTGTGGCGACTGCTCGGCACGAATGACGACGATCGGTTGACGATGGCGGTGTTCAGTTTGGGCATCGGGTTGATGGCCGCCGGATGCGTTCTCCTGGTGTTGGGTCTGCTCGGCATGTTCCGGCCGTTGCCGATCGTTGTGCTGACGATGGTTGGCTGTTGTTGGGGGCTGGTGGAAATCGGCATCGAGAGTCTGCGGCTGAAAGCGCGAGTTCCGTCGCTCGACGCCGTGCGGGACTTATCCAAGCGGCCGTGGCCCGAGCCGAACCGTTTGCTGCTGGCGGTGGTTTTGACGGCGGCCGCGGCGGGCTGCGCGTCGTCCTTGCTCGGCGCCTTGGCCCCGCCGACGGCCGAAGCGGCCCTGGCCGGTCCATTGGACTTGGCAAAACGCTTTTGCGTCGAACATCGAATCGTCGCCGAACGACCGGGGACTGGTCCATTTTTCGGCGAGAAAGCGCCGATTTCGGACAACGCCTTGGCCGAAAACATGGACCTGTCTCCTTCACCGGCGACCTCGTCGCTGCCCGTTGCCTTGTGGTATGCCTGGGCCTCGACGCTCGACGGCGGCGTTTGTGCGCAATTGGTCGATTGGGGACTGGGGCTGCTGTTGGCACTGGCGACGGTCGTGCTGGCCTCGCCGTTGCTCGGACGCCGCTGGGCGTGGATTGCCGGAGCAATGGTCGTTTTGACTCCCGCGCTGAACCAACAGATGAGCCTGCCCACCCAATACATCGCGCTGGCCGCGCTAGCCACGCTTGCGCTGGCGGCGTGGTGGCGGGCGGTCGCGCACGGCGGTGACGGACGATGGTTCGTGGCCGCGGGGCTGACCGCCGGCGGCGCGGTGGCCGTCCATCCGGCGGCCGCGCTGTTGGCCCTGCCGCTCGGCGCCTCTTGGGCTTGGACGGTGATCCGCCGCAAGGAACAGCGGCGTTTTCTGCTCCGAGGCGGCGCGGTCGCAATGCTAATCTCGGTCGCCGTCGGCGGTGCGCTGCTGACGTTCTCCAGCGGCAATCGGCAAGGGGGGCAAGGGCAACAAGGGTGGCACACTTTTTCGGACCACTTGGGCTTGGTGCTGCTGGCCGCGGCGCCCGGCGTTCTTATCGTTCGACGACTGCGTGGACTTTGGGGAGTGGCTTTCGTGGCGGTGGCGTTCGCCGTGCTGGTTGTGTCGATCGACGGCGACGCACGGCTGTTGTTTTCCGTCGTTCCGCTGCTGAGCGTGACGGCCGTTTGGGTGTGGATCGAATTGCGTCGTTTTCCCGCCGGGGCGCGCCGCGCGGCCGTCGCCGCGTTGACGCTGATGCTGGCCGTCGGCGCGGCGAAATCGCTGGTCCGGTCGTCCGACGTGCTTCGTGTTTCGTTGGGAATGGAGGACCGCGAGTCGTATCTCGCGCGGCGCGAGCCGACGTATCCCGCCGCCGTGGCGGCCAACCACCTGTTGCGGCCCGACGCCCACCTCCTCAGCCAGGACCGATGCACGTTCTACTTCGACTGCCGTACGACGTGGACCGGCGCCGACGATCGCCTGTTGGAACTCGAACGCTCCTCGATCTCGGCGGGCGAAGCGTCGAAACGTTTACGGGAGGCGGGCTACACGCACTTGCTGCTGGCCGAACCAATCGAAAAAAACGGCCGTCGCGGTTCTCCGCTGTCTCGTTTGGCGGATGTTTCAAACGTGCTGACCGATTATCAACAGCGGGACGCCGACGGCCGTGCGCATCGTTACCGGCTCGTGCCGCTACGGTAGATACGACTCCCCTCTCCCTTTGGGAAGGGGCAGGGGATGAGGGCCTGTCGGACCCCGGCGGGCAACCCCGGCGGCATACTCCCCGCGACCGGCGCAACAGGACGTGTTTTTCCACATCCGACCGCCTAATACGCCGCCTAATTGTGGACGCCGCGGCGGAAAATCGAGATAATGTGAGGCGATGAATCGCTCCTCGAAAGTCCGCCGCATACTGTCGATGCACCCGGCCCACCAGACCCTCGGTGTCTCGGGCACGAGGGCGATGTTTCACCCGTACTGCCCGATCGACGACCCGGCGACCGGGACGATTCGCGTTCTGCTGGCTTCCCATCCGTCCGACTTGGGCGCTTCGGCCGCTCTGGCGGCGCTGGAGCCGATCGCCCGCCGGCAGCGCGACCTGGAGTGCGAGCGGATGGATTTTGACGCCGTCGCCGGCTTTGGAAACGGCCTTCCCAACGTCGATTGCATGGTGGTGTTCGCCCGCGGGCTTCACGTCCTTGGACGGGGAGCGGATTTCAATGCCGAGACCATAATTGAAGACTGCCCGGACGTTGCGGAAGAACCATCGGCGGATATGGAAATAACGGTTGCCGCCCCGTGGCATCCGGTGCTCGATCGGGTTGGCTCGTTCGTTGCCCGAGCGGTTCCGCGCCGATTTGGCTGCGTCCCCGAGGATGCGACCTGTTTGTTGTTGGGCAAGACCAGCGGCGGCGCGCATCCGGTCGCGTGGGCGTGGGAGTTTCAAGGGCGGAGGTTCCACACGTTGCTCGGCGCGAGGGAAGACTTCCATCGGCCCGACTTCGTCCAGTTAGTGCTGAACGCGATCGAATGGGCCGGCAGTTAGGGCTTGTCTCCCTCAATCCCGTTTGGCTTGCGAAACCGGCCGTTGGGTTGTAGAATATGGAACGCAGGTTGGGGCGGTAGCTCAGTTGGGAGAGCGCTGCGTTCGCAATGCAGAGGTCGGGAGTTCAACCCTCCTCCGCTCCACTTTTTGAATCCAGTACTTGACAATGCACGGCGACCCCCATCTCGGGTGGGGGCCGCGTTTTTTTCGCGGGGTGTTTTATGTCCGACCGAATCCCCATGACTCGCACCGGCTACGATAAGATCAAAGCCGATATGGACCATCTCCACACCGTCGAACTGCCGATAATCCTCGAACGGCTGGCAACCGCGCGGTCCGAAGGCGATCTGACCGAGAACGCCGAATACACCGGTGCCCAGGAGAGCCGGGCCATGATGGAGGCGCGGATCAACCTGCTCCGCGACAAGCTATCGCGGGCCATCCTGCTTGATCCCGCCCAGTTTCCCAAGGACAAAGTGGCGTTCGGGGCGACGGTTCGGGTGAAAGACCTCTCGTTCGACGACGAAGAGGAGTTCACGCTTGTCGGCGCCGGCGAGGAGGATTACGACAACGGGAAAATTCTCATCACCAGTCCGTTGGCCCAAGGTTTGGTGGACAAGAAGGTCGGCGACCGGGTTGAGATCGATGTGCCGCAGGGGGTTTTGAAATTCGAGATACTCGATATCCGCAACGAGCAGTAAAGCCGCTATCCCCTGCCGATTGTCGTGTGTTTAGTCGGCTCTATTAATTTCTACTTAATGTTGCGAACAATAGCCGGGGGCTAACAGCCCTCGGAGGGAAACACCCGCTATTTGCGCAGTGTGCCACTGCTTCGCAGAAGCAGTGCCGAGCGTAACCCATTGCCCCAGCACTGCTTGTTCCAAGCAGTGGCACCCTTTTTCAACGGGCTGCTAACAGCCCTCGGAGGGAAACACCCGCTATTTGCGCACATTCCGGGGGCAGTTTGCCCCCGGCTATTATGACATTTATTAAATACAATTGGTTTTCCGAACGCGCTATTAGCTCGCTTGCTCTCTCACCTTTTCCAGCAGTTGCTCGAAGTGGCGGCCCACCTGATAGAGAATCAGATCGGAGCATTGCGGATCATCGACGAACAGATGGAGATGGTCGTCGTGGCCGCGGATGAGAAAGCGGCGCCCGCGGAAGGAAAAGTCAAGCCAGTCCTGGGCCATCTCCCCGCCGATGAAATTGACCATTTCCGCTCCCGGCAAGAGCGATACATGGTCGCGGACGGAGATCCAGTCGGCAACCTGAGGTAGGTGGGTAAAACGGCGCGAGCCGTCGAGCGTTCTCTCATCGATGAGCTTCATGGCGCCCGTCAGAATAACGGGCACCGGTGACAACTAGATGTCACAGCGCGCGGAAATAGGTGCGGAATCCACCGGACCTAATTTCGGGACAACGAAACGCCGTCGCTACATACCGACGGCGCATCCAGCGGCCGAAGGCCGCCGGCTCTTGCATCATGGATTTTCCGAGAAGGAAAAACCGCCGCCGATTACCACCGATCGCGTCCGCGACCGCCGCCACCACCACCGCCGCCGCCGCCGCGACCGCCGCCGTATCCGCCGCGACCGCCACCGCCGCCGCCGCCGCTACGGACGGGCTTGTCCTCGGCCTCGTTGACCTTGATGGTCCGGCCGTCCAACTCGGTGCCGTCCATTTCGGAAATGGCCTTCGTCGCGCCCTCGTCATCGGCAAAGGTGATGAACCCAAAGCCGCGAGAGCGGCCGGTTTCGCGGTCCGTGATAACCTTGGCCTCGACGATCTCGCCAAACTGGGAGAAAGCGCCGTGCAGACTGTCGTCCGTAGTGCCCCAACTTAACCCGCCGACAAACAATTTCTTCGACATCCCTCGATTTACTCCTTACACGGCACTGGCGCGGAGGGCGACAGCGCGACTTCTGGTTACAAACGGGTTTCGTGGGTTTTCCGCGGTGAACGGTGGAAACAGATACAATCTTCTCTTCACTGCGAGTATGTATCGTTTCGAGCCGTGCAACGAATCAAAAAGTCCCTCGCTCCCCGGGGGTAGCCCCGACGGCCACCACTAGTGACACGTAGCATAGCAGTTTCGCCGCCGTGTGCAAGCGGGAAACGTCGGAAAATCGGTCGAGAATTTTCCGGTGGCCGCGAAATCCAAACCCCGCCTGTAGAAGGGGGGGTAATGCACTTGGCGCGAAACTGCAAGCGGCTTGTCGGCACCGATCAAAACCTCGCCCCTTGTCCCATGTCCCTTACTTTATCGCCGCCGTGCCGGCCTCGGCCACCGCGTGGTCGTTCTCGACCGTGCTGCCGGAGACGCCGATGGCCCCGATCACCGTACCGGAAGAGTTTAGTACTGGAATTCCGCCGGGGAACGAGATCAGGCCGCCGTTGGAGTGTTCGATGCCGTACAGCGGCCCGCCCGGCTGCGAAAGCTGACCGATCGCTCCGGTGTTCATGTCGAACAGCCGCGCGGTTCGGGCCTTTCGCTGGGCAATGTCGATCGACCCCAGCCAGGCCCCGTCCATCCGCGCGAAGGCCTTCAGGTTCGCCCCTGCATCGACGACCGCAATGTCCATTTTCGTGTCGAGTTGTACGGCTTTTTTCACGGCCGCGGCCACCGCCACACGGGCTTGTTCGAGGGTAATGTCGTTCATCGCGTGATTCTCCTTTGTGGACGGTTAATCGTTTAACCCGGAGCCTACGGCGACGGGGCGTTTTGTGCAACCCCCGCCGTCGCCGATGGCTCCGGGTTAAACGCCCCCGCCGTCGCCGATGGCTCCGGGTTAAACGATCCGATGGCTCCGGGTTAAACGGGCACTTCCATCACGCGCCGGATCGTTTTACAATAGTCCCTTTCGCGGCTGCACGATGCGCCCTTTTTAGCACCAGGACGGCTTTCTTATGAGTAAACACATCTTCGTCACCGGCGGGGTGGTCAGTTCGCTGGGCAAGGGGCTCACCAGCGCCTCGATCGGCATGTTGCTGGAGCAGCGCGGGCTCCGGGTCCGGATGCAGAAACTCGATCCGTACATCAACGTCGATCCGGGCACGATGAGCCCCTATCAGCACGGCGAGGTCTACGTGCTGGACGACGGCAGCGAGACCGATCTCGACCTGGGCCACTACGAACGGTTCACCAGCAGCCCCTTGAACCGCCACTCGAACTACACCACCGGCCAGATTTATCTGTCGGTAATCGAGAAGGAGCGGCGGGGCGAGTTTTTGGGCCAGACGGTGCAGGTCATCCCCCACGTGACCAACGAGATCAAGGCCGCGCTGGTCAAGCCGGCCGGACCGGACGTGGACGTAGTGATAACCGAGATCGGCGGCACGGTGGGCGACATCGAAAGCCAGCCCTTCCTCGAGGCCATCCGCCAATTCTCGCTCGACGTGGGCAAGGAGAACTGCCTCTACATCCACCTGACGCTGGTCCCATACCTGAAAGCGGCCGCCGAACTGAAGACCAAGCCGACGCAACATTCGGTCGGCCAGTTGCGGCAGATCGGCATCCAGCCGGACATCCTTATCTGTCGCACCGAGCGGTCGTTGAGCCACGACAACCGCGCGAAGATCGCCCTGTTCTGCAACGTCCCGATCGAGGCCGTGATCGAGGAGAAGGACAAGGACTTCTCGATCTACGAAGTGCCGATGAGCCTGGTCGAGCACGGCGCCGACGAGTTGATCGTCCGCAAGCTTGCCCTGAAGGCCGGACCGCTGAACCTGGACCGCTGGCACAACCTGCTGCACCGCCTCCGCAACCCGGAGCACGACGTCCGTATCGCCGTGGTGGGCAAGTACGCCGAACACCGCGACGCATACAAGTCGATCTACGAAGCGCTCGACCACGCGGGCGTGCATCATCGCACTCGAATCCACATCGATCGGATACACAGCGAGACCATCGGGAAAGAAGGAGCGGAGCGGCTGCTGGCCGGCGCGGACGGAATCCTCGTGCCGGGCGGGTTCGGCGAGCGGGGAATCGAGGGAAAAGTAGACGCCGTGCATTTCGCCCGCTCCAAAGACGTCCCCTTCTTCGGAATCTGCCTGGGCATGCAGTGCGCCGTGGCCGAGTTCGCCCGAAACGTGGTGGGGCTAAAAAGGGCAAACTCCAACGAGTTCGACACGGAGGTCACTCATCCGGTCATTTGCCTACTAGACGATCAAAAGCAAATCACCGACAAAGGGGGCACTATGCGGCTGGGGGCGCAACCGACAAAGCTGACGCCCGGCAGCAAGGCGGCCGCCTGCTACGGCACGGAGGAAGTCTCCGAGCGGCACCGGCATCGCTATGAGTTCAACAACGACTATCGCCGGCAGTTCGCCGACCGCGGAATGGAATTCACGGGCACCAGCCCGGACGGTTTGTTGGTGGAGGTCGTCGAAATTCCCGATCATCCCTGGTTTGTCGGAGTTCAATATCATCCCGAGTTCAAGTCGCAGCCGACCCGCGCGCATCCGTTGTTCGCGGGCTTCATCGGCGCGGCGCTGCGGTACCGGCTGACCCGGGAGAATGCGACTGGTTAGGGCCGGGGGAAAAATAATTGTCGAATTTGGGTGGCACGTCCCTGAGCACGGCGAAGGGCGTGGTGCACGACCAAACCACGCCCTTCGCTGCGCTCAGAGACGTGCCACCCCCATTGGAATCTCACCAAGTTATTGATTCGTCGGCCCCTACCCACGACACCCGGTCCAATAGCTTTCCGCGACAGAAACTATTTCGCCTCTGTCGTCGGTGTCTGGAGATGCCTTCTACATTTCGCGGCATGATGGCCGATCACAGGCGGTTTCTACTCATGTTGCGTTGCCGCTAACAGCCCGTTGAAAAAGGGTGCCACTGCTGGCTTGCCCAGCAGTGCGGGGAGAAACCCTCGGGGAAACACTGCTGGACAAGCCAGCAGTGGCACCCGAACTCTCGAAAACCGACTTTTCAACGGGTCGCCAATCCCCCATTGGTGGTTGATTCGCCGGTCTTTCCGGCATTTTCCGAATCGGCGCGGGAGTCCCAGGTTTTTTTGTTGAGATTCGTTCGGCATTGTTGGTTTACTTAATGATGGGGCACGTCCCGCCACGGGTAGGCTTTTCACTGCTCATCGACAGACGCAAGCGCGGCTCGATATGGACGACGACAATCGGACAATCTGGTACATGCAGCAGGTCATCGCCTGGCAGCCGCGATTGTACGCCTTCGTATTGTCGCTGACCGGCAACCCGAACGATGGCGACGACGTGTTGCAGAACGCCAACGTAGCCCTGCTGCAAAAGCAAAAGGCCTTTCGCCCCGACGCCGACTTCGGCGCCTGGGCCATGCAAATCGCTCGTCACGAGGTCCAGCGGTTTTGGGACTCGTCGGCCCGTGCAAGACGCCGGTTCGACGATGTGTTGGTCGACCAGTTGGCGGCCAAGATGTCCCAGCGCGGCGGCGAGCCGAGCCTGGACTTGCAATTCCTGCGCCACTGCATCTCGATCCTCTCGGAACAAGAACGCGAAATGCTCAAGCTACGATACGGCGGCAAATCGGTCGGCGCGATCGCCGAGCAGTGGGGGCGCACCGTGGGGTCCATCTCCCAAACCCTATATCGGATTCGCGGCAAACTGGCCGAGTGCGTCAAAAGGGCCGTCAACGCGGAGGTCCGCGATGAACCCTAACGAAAAAAGGGGACAGTCCCCATTTGTGCGAAGCACCCAGAGGGCCGTTCCGGCAAATGGGGACTGTCCCCTTTTTTCAACGGAACTTTCGACACTTCTGCCCGCCATGCTCGACGGAGAGATGTCCGACGCCGAACGGGCGCGGCTGGCGGACCTGCTCCGCGACAATCCCCAAGCCCAGCAAGTCTATCTCGACTTCTGCTGGACCCATGCCTTGCTCAGGCGCGAGTTGGGCGTCTACGGCGAAATCCCGTTTAGCGCCGCCGGCTTTTCGCCGCCGTCCGAAGTGTACGGGGACTCGCATTTGAACGGCGGGGTTCGGGATATTATGTCTTCCGAACTCCGAACCCCGAACCCCGAACCCCCATTCCCCACGCTATCCACTACCCACTACCCACTACCCGCTACTCCTTTCGTCGGCAGTTGGGCGTTCTCTTGCATGGTCTCCGCGGTGATCATGGGCGTGGCGATGCTGGGTGCTTGGGCGATCAAAGTCACCCCCCACCAACATATCGCCGAGGCGCCGTCGCAGTCGGCCCCGTCGGAAACCATGCCGAAGATGGTGTTCGTCGGCCGGATCACCGGAATGCTCGATGTGAAGTGGTCGGACGATCCCCGCTATCTGCCGCCGCTGGGGTTCGCCCATGTCCCTTTAGGCAGAAAATACATCCTCGACTCCGGCCTAATGGAAATCACTTACGACTCCGGGGCGAAGGTCATTCTCGAAGGCCCTTGCACCTACGAGGTCGAATCGACCGCCGGCGGCTATCTCGCGCTGGGAAAGTTGACGGCAAGAGTGGAGAAGAAGAGGTCAGAGGTCAGAGGTCAGAAGTCAGATCCCTCTCCCCTCTCCCCTCTCCCCTCTCCCCTCTTCTCCGTCCGCACTCCCATCGCCCTTATCACCGACCTGGGCACCGAGTTCGGCGTGGAAGTCGATCACTCGGGCGGCACCCAATCGCACGTCTTCCGCGGCAAGGTGAAGGTGGCGGTGTTGGCCGACGGTGGAAACGAAGGGGCCAGGCGTGAAGTGATTTTGGGTGAGAACGAATCGGCGCGGGTGGAGAGGGCCGAGGACCGACTGGTTATTGTCCGCGTCGCAGCGTCGGAGAAAACCGACCGTTTCGTCCGGGCGATGCCGCGGCCCAAGCCCGCCGTTCCCGTCCGAATCGTTGAGACATTCGACGGCGTTGAGCTTGGCGCCGCCTTCGAGCAGATGCCGCCGGGGCGGTACGCGATTCGGCAGGGGGCGGCCGAGCACCCGCGCCAAGAGCCGTTCACGCTCGGGGGCCGGCAGTCGCGCGGCTACATCCGCACCGTGATGGCCGACTTCCGCGACCGCGACTTCGTCTTCGAGGCGACGTTCCATGTCCGCCTGGACGGCCCGGCCCATGTGCCCGGGACCGCCGCTCCCCACTGCATTTTCTTCGGCCTCGGCGACGGCGTACCCAACGCCAATTTTTGGGACGTTGTTACCTGCGGACTGGTTTTGAGCTTCTGCGTCGACACCGGGCAGGCTTTGGTGGGACGCTGCGACCCCGAGTCGGATTTGAATCGGGCGGTTTTCGGCAACCTCGGCGGAG
>JAUWNG010000163.1 GCA_030612765.1 Planctomycetota bacterium | reverse complement strand
CTTTGGTATACTGTGCATGGGAGCTTCCTTGCTTGGGCAATGTGGATTGCTTCATCACAACCCATGATACCCGCAAGGCCGCTCCCTTATTTATAGCAAAACCGATCATAAACGCCCCTCAAAAAGGGCAAAAGTCGAGCTTAGCAGTCCGTTGAAAAAGGGTGCCACTGCTGGCTTGTCCAGCAGTGTGGGGAGAAACACCCGGAAAAACACTGCTGGACAAGCCATCAGTGGCGCCCAAACTCCCAAATCCGACTTTTTCAACAGGCTGTTAGAAGTCGATTTGGGCACGCATCTGGACGATGTTCAGGTCGCCGACGCCGGCGCCCTGGTTCTGATTGATGCCGGAATGGACGTATTCCAACATGAAGCGGGTGTATGGCGTCAGATACCAGTTTACGCCGAGCGTGTGGTTGCCGACGTAATCGAATCCCAGCAGGCCGCCGTCGTAGGCGTCGAGCCACGAATATCGGTACTTCAGTTCCCACGCGCCGCGGCCGGTGTAGACCGTGCAGTTCTCGTCGCGGACGCGGAAGAAGTTCTCGAACGGCTTGACCCGCGCGAAACAGCCCTTATGCCGGTCGTACACTCGGTTCTCGCCGGTCAGAAAGTAGCTCACGTAGGCGTAGGCCCCTTGCGTCTTGCAGTCGGCGTGGGCCGAGCGGGCAATGTAGTTGACGTAATACTCCGACTGAAAGGAGAGCGGCCCGTAGACGAAGGCCAACTCCGCCCCGATCAGGTCGCGGGCGGTCACGTCGTCCAGCAGCAGACTGTTCTTGTGGGCCAGGTGACACTCGGGGCGATACTGGATGGTACACTGGTCCCGGAAGGGATCGCGGTGGCTGTAAGCCAGTCCGACGTGGATCAGGCCGCGGCCTTCCGTTGCCTCGTCGTACCAGGGGAGCCAGGTGCCGCGCATGGTGCCCGCGCCGCCCATGTTGTCGTCTTGGACGGCCCCGCCGTCGTTGTTGTGCTCGGTGAAGTATCCGACGGCGAAGGTGGCGAGTTCGCTCTCGGCGACGCCGTGGGCCATCACGCCGATGCTCCGCCCGGGCGCCATCATGTCGCTGGCGGTGTTGCGCTCCATGAACGTGATGTATCTGCTGCTGGTCAGTTCATCCAGACTGAACGGCTCCTTGAAGTGGCCGATTTTGATATTCTGAAGCAGCGGCAGATCGGTGATCTGAATATAGATGTCCTTCGCACGGGACTTGTCCTTGCCGGCAAAGTCCCACTCGATCTTGTACTTGATGACGTTGAATCCGCTTCCGCTCAATCCAATTCTGGCGCGGCGCAACTCGACGCCGTTTTGTTCGTCGAAGCGAGCCTTGTCGACGGCGTCTTGACTGAAGGCGGCTGTGTCAAAGTAAATCCGGCCAAAGGGTTTGATCGACATCTTGCCCGCCGCTTTCTTCTTCGCCGCCTTCGCCTTATCGTCGAGCTTTTTCAATGCCTTTTCAACCTCGGCCAATCGGGCGGACAGAGCGGCCTCGTTGTTGCCGGAGACAAAAAGATTTTTGCTCGCCGTCGAATTGTATGTGTTGGGAAACAGCGAAGGCATGGGGCCTTCTTCGCCGTGGACCGGGACACTCACGCCCCAGGCGACCGCGACCGTCAGCATCCAAGCCGACAAGTGGAAAATACGTCCGTGCATCTTGGGTTTCCTCTTCAAAGCAGGCTCCGCTGAACGTGGGCTAGCGTGCGTACAATCGCACCATTTCTCACTCTTAGCACCTCCGGTGCATTCGACACCGTTGGCATCCTAGGAGTAATATTCGGGGGGCAACGGCCGAGAATTGAGTTAGAGAAGTGTTAGCGGCCGTCGCGGGGCATGGAACCGAACGCGGCGACCGATGCAACCGGCACAGCCGTCAGCGTCCGCCAAGAACCTTCCGCAAAATCGCCCAAAGAATCAGCAGCGGAATTAACGTTATCACCAGACGAGGCCAACGCGCCGCCACAATCAGCACAACCGGCCCGGCAAGCAAAATCCATCCGGGCAACCGCTGAACGTCGTTAAAGGCCAGCCAGGCGGCCGCCATCAATGCCCCGGCACGCCAGCAAAACGCCAGCGCCCCTTTCGACTCCGGTCCCGGCCACCATAGCCAAATAGCCGCGGCGCTGAGAAGAAGCACGACGGCGGAGATTGCCAATATACGTCGCTGCATGGCCCGGATTATTTATAAAGGGTGCCATGGGTAAGCGCAGCTTACCCGTGTGTCTCGATGTCGCACCACGGGTAAGCTGCGCTTACCCATGACACCCAATTATGCGTTGGGGTGGCAGTTGTACTGTCATCCCAACAATTGCCACCGCGCGACTTTATATCCTGTCCAGCATATCGATCCACCGCGCGAGTTGCGACAGCTCCTGGTCGTTGAGGTATCGGGGCGTCTCGCCGAGGCTCTTCAATGTGACGGGAAATTTCAACTTTTTCAACGCGGCCGCGGACCGCTTGATCGGCTTGGCAAACCGCGATTTTTCGGCCCGTGCGATGTAGACGGCCAATCGGTGCAGCGGTTCGTTATGAGGCGGCCTGCCCCGCATGACCGCCTCCACCGCGGCCACGGCGCGGATCGAGTCCCGATTGCGGAACGCCGTCAGAAAAGCCATCGTGCCGCCGCCTTCATATCCGTGCGCGACGATCCGTGTCGTATCCACCTGGTAAGTGGAACCGATTTGATCCAGCAACCGATCGACGAACTCCGTCTCGCCCGGCGTCCAGCGGGCGGGATCGGCCGATTTCGGCGCCAGCAGAATCAAATTGTACCGATCGCAGAGCGGTTTCCAGCGGGCCAGCAAGTCCTTCCACTCGAACCCGCCGGGCGCGTGCAGCCAGACCACCACGCCACAGGGCGCCTCGGGCCGGTATCCTTCGGGTACGTAGGCCCACGCCTCGTTCGAGTATTCCGGGATTTTCAACTGTAGCCCAGCCGCCTCCGGCTGGGACCGCGTATTCAACCCAGCCGAGGGCGGCTGGGCTACAGGCAATTCTTCCGACGGCAGATCGATGGGAAGCTGGGCCAGCACCATCTTCACTTGTCGCAGGGCGCCGTTGCGGCGGATTTCAAGCCGGACTTCGGTTCCAGGCTCCAGCGAGCCGATTTTTTCGATCAATCCAATCCGGTCCACGATCGGTTCTTCGTCGAGCGAGACAAGTACGTCGCCGGCTTCGATGCCCGCCGCGGTCGCGGGGCTTTTCGGGTATACGTAGCGAACGGCGACCCCGTCGCGGGCGTCGGAACGCATCGGCAGTACGCCGAGGAAGCCGTGCCGGAAAGGCTCGAGCTTCGCCGCCAATTGCATCTCGCGTTGGAGCCGCTGATCGCCGCGCAAGACGGTGATGGATACTTTATCGCCGGCGTAACGTCGGCCGATTTCGGTGTTGACCTCCGCCGCGCGTGTAATCGGCCGGCCGTCGATCTCGACTATCTCGTCTCCGGCCTGAAGTCCCGCCTCGGTGGCGGGGCATTTCGGCAGACAAGCGGCGATGATCGGCCGGCCGGTGTACAGGTTCGGCCCTTTGAGACTGATTCCGGCCAGGCCGCGATACAGGTCTTCGCCGTTGATCAACCGGGGCAATGCCCGCCGAACGTCCTCGGCGGGAATGGCGAATCCGATTCCCGAATCGTACCACTCCATGCCTGCCATCCGGCCCGTGGCCTTTGGCGAAAGGGGCACGAGCACGCCCAACACGCGGCCATGAATGTCGATCAACGGACCGCCGTAGTTGTTCGGCGAGACGGCGGCGTCGGTCTGGATGGCCTTGCCCCAGACGCGGTCCAACGCGCTGAGGATTCCGACCGCCATGTTGGGCCGGTCGAGCTGGAAAGTCCGACCGACGGCGATTGCCCATTGGCCGACGCGCATCTCGCCGCGCGGGGCGATCTCGCCGACCGGCAGCGGCTTATCCACGTCGATTTTCAACAGCACGAGCATCCGCGCATGGTCCGTGGCGACCAGCTTGGCCGGCTTGCGCGTTCCGTCGGGCAACCGCACCAGGATCGAAGCCGGCTGGGCCGCGAAGTTGAAGGCGCTGGAGATAATATACCCCTTCGGGCCGACGACCAATCCAGTGGTCGGTCCAGTGCCGAACAGCTTCCCATCGACATGCTCCAGGCCGCCGAGAGTCTCGATCTGGACGACCGCCGGGGCGACCCGCTCGACCGCGGCCCTAAGCGCCGTCTGCAATTGCGACTCGACGTCGTCGGAAGCGACCGAGGGCGCTGTCAGCAGAGAAAAAGCGACAAACACGGACAACAGAGATTTCAACGCCCCGCGACTGCGGTCGCGGGGGATATTCCGTGTGAGCGCCCCCCCCCGGGACCGCAGTCCCGGGGCGTTTAAGGACGGAAAACCGAGTTTACATCGGATCATCGTCGTCATGGATACGTCCTCTTCGATGGCTTCGACTCGCCGGCCGACCGCAAGGTGAACTCCAGCAACTCCTGGCCGCGGATGACCGTCAGTCTGATCGGATCCTCGTAATCGACGAACTCCATTTCCTTGGCCAGCGCCTTGCAGGATTGGACCAGACGGTCGCCGGAGAGAATGATCAAGTCGTCGGGTTTCATACCCGCCCGCGCTGCCGGCGAGCCGGGTAAGACGCGATCGACGTAGGGGGGCGTGCGCTCGAGAACGTCGGGGACCAACACGATCCCCAATGCCGCCGGGTCGAGCGACCGCAGCGGTTTCTTGACCTCCTCGGGATCGCGCCGGGCGACAAACTTGCCCGACCGGATATCCTCGACCGATTGTCGAATCTTATCGATCGGCAAGGCGTAGTTGAGCCAGGTGTTGTTCAGCGAGTTGCGGAGTTCCTTACCCAGCATACCGGCCAATTCTCCGCCGAAAGCGACCAGCGCCCCGCCGGCGGCGCCGGGGTTGTTCGTGGTCATGTCGAGCGCATAGACCGAGCCGCGATAGGGAGTCTCGAACACGCCGCGCCGGGCATCGAGTTGCGTGACCACCGCGACCGTGCCCTTCTGCACGCTGACCGGCTCGCCGCCCAGCGCCACGCCGAAAACATTGCTGAAGGCCAGCACCCTGGCGCCGGCCTCGAGTTTTACCGCCTTCGATAGGTCGAAGTAAGGCAAACCCTCGGCCTCGATCTTGAGCACGGCCACGTCCAGCCTCGGATCGGCGCCCAGCAACTTTGCGTCCAACTCGCGGCCGTCGGAGAGCATCACTGAGATATAGTCGGTATCGAGCACGTAGCTGAACGCGGTAAGGACGTGTCCCTCGGGCGAAATGAGAATTCCGCTCTGGTAGCTCTCCATTCCGCTGAACCCGCCCGCACCGTAAATCTTGACGATCTTCGGGTGTACGCGGTCGATCGTATCGACGATCGCGGCGGCGGCGGGCGCGGAGAAGAGCAACAAGATGAGAAGGTAAACTTTCCTGGTTCCCACGCTCCGCGTGGGCACCAGAGAATGTCCAATGTCCAATGTCCAATGTTCAATGTTCAATGTTCAATCCTCCCCCTTCTCTTCCGCCTTGAACCCTTCGATCCTAAGCGTGGCAAACGCCTCGTCGCCGAAGCGGACCACCATGCGACCCGGCAGATACCGCTTGCCCTTATGGCGGTAATCGGAAAAATAGACCTCGCACGGGTCCGACTCCTCGTCGGGAAACATTTCCAAGGCCAACAAGCGGCCGTCGGCCGGGTCGAAGTAGAAACGACAGTCCACTCCCTTGTGCGAACCGACCAACACGTCGGCCAGCCCTTGATGTCCGGCCAGCGGCGCCGTGCCGTAATAATAAACGTCGCCGAAGCGGTCCAATCCTTCGACGGCCAGTCTCCGCCAAAGGAACAGTGCGGGCAAAAGCCCTCCGCTGTGTTCCGGCAACAGCGAGTTACCCAACTCAACGCCGGCGGTCCAGTTGATATCCACGGAAGGGAGTTTTAGCGACACGGCGGCGTCGCTTATTCGGAGGCTGTAATCCCCTCCGCCGCTGAGCGGGCCGACGAGCGTCCACGCGCCACGGGCGGCGCCGAGATTCAACCGCGGGTTCCAAGCGTTCCACACCCGGTTTTTTTCGAGTTCGTTGTAATAGTAGTTGGAGAATCCCCGCTTCTGCTTGTAATGCTCGGCCACGATCTTCGGGATCGGCAGCGCGGCCGGCTTCGCGGGTTTTGCCGGCGGCTTGGCGTCCTTGCCGGGCGCGGGTTTCTTCGGCTTTCCGTCCGGTTTGGGAACCGGCTTCGGTCGGGCTTTTTTTCTTCCGCCCGCTTTTTTCAACAGTTCCTCTCGTCCGTGAACGCCGGCCAACCGGACCAGGACGTCGCGTCGTTTTCCGTCGCGACGATAGCTCAGGGGCACGCGCCACCCTTTGGGGAAGATTCCCAAGACGTTCTTGAATTCGTTGGGGGCGCCGATGGACCGTCCGCCGAAGCTGACAACCTCGTCGCCTTCCCGCAGTCCACGGCGATAGGCGTCGGAACCGTCGAGTATATCTCTGACCACCACGCGGCCGTCCTCGTCGCGGCCCACCCGAGCGCCGAGCGTGGCGTGATCGACGATCCGTCCGCTGCGGAGCGTGCCCATGAAGTGCTTGATCTGGTTGATCGAGATGGCGTAGGCGAGGCCGACGTTGACCCGGCCGCGTTTCTCGAACGAACACCGGCCGTTGATGCCGATCAATCTCCCCCGAGCGTCGAACAACGGCCCGCCCGAGTTGCCGGGGTTGACCGAGGCGTCGGTCTGAAGGCAATCGGCGTACTCCAGCAACGTTCCGGACGGAAACTGATAGCGATGCATGCCGGAGATGATCCCGAAGGTGATGGTCGGCTGAAAGTCGGTTGCCAGCAGGAAGGGGTTGCCGGCGGCGAAGACCCGGTCGCCGACGCGGACCTTGTCGCTGTCGGCCATCTCGGCGCAGGGAAAGTCGTCGCGGCCGAAGAGTTTTATCAGCGCCACGTCGCCGGTCGGGTCGAGGCCGACCAGCACGGCGTCGTAGGCCTTTCCGTCGGCCATGCCGCACTGCATGGCCTTTCCACAGGAACGCACGACGTGGTAGTTGGTCAGTGCGTACCCGTCGGGCGAGATGACCACGCCGGAGCCGCCGCCCCGTCCGTTGGCCGGAAAGATGGCCAGCACGGCGTCCTTGGCCTTGTTCATCGCGTCGATCCGCTTGGACTCGGCATCGATGACCGCCGCGGTCGGCGCGCCGAGGGCTTGCGCGGCAACCGCCAGCAGCAGTAGGGTGGGACAAGCGAAGCGTAGCCCCACCAGTCTCACCAATAGCGGATAATTTTTGGTGGGACTGCGCTTCGCTTGTCCCACCCTACTTAGACCCAGGCTGTTCATTTTACGATCCTCGCGTTGCACAACAGAAGTCGATCGCCGGTCCCCAGGTCGTCGCCGAAATCGACCAGGATCGTCAGCCGCCGAACGCCGGCCACGTTAAGTTCGATCGATTGCGGCGCGTTTTTGCCGGAGACGTCGGTTTCCAACAACACCCGGTCGTCGCCGCGGACTATCAGCCGGACTTTTCCTCCCGTGCCCCAGGCGTCGTCGATTCCGGCCACGACGCGGAAGCAGCGGAAGCCGACCGGCAACCGATAGACCAGTTCCGTTCGGGCAAAGAGCGCCAGGCCCTTGCGATACTCGTTGCCGCCCAGTTCCAGCGTTTCCGACTCGAAGCCGCGGTCGAAACGGGGGGCGTAGAACAGTCTGAGCGCCGGCAATGGCCGTACGCCGCCGAAATACGGCGTCCAGACCGTGGAGTCGGGTTTCAAGTCGCTGAGATAGACCAGCTTGCCGAGGGAAAAATCCAGCCGCGAGACGTTCTCCAGCGGTTGCGATACGCTCAATCCCGTGGACGTTGCCCATTGCAGATTATCGGCGAGGCTCACGGACCGCGCCGACCAACGCGAGCCGGAGGCGTCGGTGATTCGGCAGATTGCCGGCGGCGGCTCGTCGGCGACACCGTGACGATAGACGAATCCGTAGACCTTCGAGCGCTTCACCGGCAGGATTTCGCCGTCGAGGTCGAAGCCGACGGTGTCTTCCGTCACGTCGTGAACAACGCCACCGTGCGAGTCGAGCGTTCCGTTTGTGCGGACGATCAGCAGGTCGCTGTCGGCCTTCGCGTCGATCAGCCGCGACCATTCGGCGTCGAGCGGGTCGGCGCATTGAAGCCGGACCGACTGGACGACGGACATGGGGGCCTCGACGACTTCGCCGCCGGCGAGGGTGATTCGGGCCTGTCCGCCGCGGGCGACGTACTGCCGACCGTGGATCGACGATCCGTCGGTCAGTTCGACGATGACGCCGGGCATTTGCGGGAACGGCCTTGCCTTTCGCTTGGCGGTAAGCGTTAGGAGGTTTTTCATTTCCAGCGACACCCGCCCTTGGGCCGTCTCTAGGGTCAGACGATCGGCCGTCAATTCGACCAGGGCGCCGGAGATCGTTTGGCCGTCGAGCGTTTGCGCCTCGAACGGTGGCGCGGCGAAACTGAGAATCAGCGCCAGGAGTATGCTGCTCATGGTTGTGCTCGTGTTGGTTTGCGAAGCCGCAAGCGGATGCTCTCCCCGCGACCGCAGTCGCGGGGCGTTTTTCACTATCCACTACTCACTATCCACTACTCACTATCCACTACTCACTATCCACTACTCACTATCCACTACTCA
>JAUWNG010000178.1 GCA_030612765.1 Planctomycetota bacterium | reverse complement strand
GCATTTACGCAAGACTACTCGCCCCGCCCTTGCACCGTCGCGTTGCCTGGTTGCCGCTTGTTAATCGTGTTTGGACCGTGCCAACCGGGTCCGTTGAGTAAATAGTTTCAGTAGTTCCAAGTTCTTGTGAGATTTGGCGTTCGTCATTCTAAGCATAGCGGAGAAGCTCCTTGGCTGCCGAGATCCTTCGCTACGCTCAGGATGACTCGCCGACGCTGCCGGAAAAACAAGATTCTTCGCTGCGCTCAGAATGACAAAAATGGCATAGCCGCCAGAAAATCTAGCCGCTCATCCCCCACTACAATCGAAATAATCGTTCAAGTCTGAACCGTTTACGGCCGAATGGTTTATGCGTGAACGATCACCAAGGCATCCTTGTCCCTAGCAGTCCGTTGAAAAAGTCGGATTCCGGGAGTTCGGGTGCCACTGCTGGCTTGTCCAGCAGTGTTTTCCCGGGTGTTTCTCCCCGCACTGCTGGGCAAGCCAGCAGTGGCACCCTTTTTCAACGGGTTGCTGGATGGCTGGAAAGGGCTGAACTGGCCCTCGTCCGGGCTAGGCGGCTCCGTGCGATGTTGCAAGAGCGAACCGCCGGAAAGGGGCTGAGCGAACCGGAGCTTGCGCTGCTTTGGGCATGCGCGGCCTCGCCGCCGGGTGGACGTGGTCAGCGCGAGTTGGCCGAGTTTCTGGCGGTCTCGCCGGCGCAGATCAGCGTACTGGTCGAGCGTCTCGATAGGGCGGGGCTGCTGCAAGGCCGCCTCGCACCCGGAGACCGCCGACGACGACTGTGGGAACCAACCGCCGCCGGCACGGCCCTCTGGCGATCGCTCGCCGAAAGCTTCGACGACCTTGAACTGCACCGTGGAGCCGCTTGATGTACCGACGTTGGAATACTGCCGACAAGTCGCCGAATGGACGCGAAGCGTCCAACTCTTTCGTTACGACGCGGAGCATCGCAACGAGAAATCCTCAATCCCGAACCCCGAACCCCGAACCCCGAACCCCGAGTCCCGAGTCCCGAACCCCGAATCCCCCGTCCTGGCAGCGTTGGTGCCTGATCGTACTACTGGTGCTGATCCTCTCCGGTTGCACTCGGGCGCGGTATCGCAACCGGGCCGACAATGAGGTGTATGGACTGATCGGCTGCGCGATGGCCGATCCCCGCTGGGTGCTGAAGGACTATTCGATCACTCCGAGTCCCGAGTCGCGGATGTTCGACCCGGACGACCCGGACCGGCCTCCGATGCCGCCCGACGATCCCACCTCGGCGGAATTGATGCGTTGCGTGGACGGCAAGCGAGGCTGGCCGCACTGGGACCGCAACGGCAGCACGCCTTGCGTGGAGAACCCCGCGTGGATGAACTACTTGCCGCGCGACGAAAACGGGGTGACGGTCCTCGACCGATCGACCGCGGTCCAAACGGCGCTGTTGAACTCGCGCGAGTATCAGTCGGAACTCGAACAGTTGTACCTTTCGGCGTTGGACGTTACGTTTCAGCGGTTCCGGTTCGACGCCCAATTTTTCGGCGTGAACTCGACCTTTTTCACGGCCGACGGCCCGGACCGGTTCGGCGTCGGCGGCCAAAGCAGCAGTCTATTGGAGGAAGACAACTCGCTCGAAGTGCGGAAACTCACGGCCACCGGGGGCGAAATCATCGCGGGCATCGCCAATTCGCTCGTTTGGCAATTCGCCGGTCCGGACGAGTACGCGGCCACGACGCTGTTGGACTTTTCGATAATGCAGCCGTTGCTACGGGCGGGCGGCCGCGCCGTGGTCATGGAAAACCTCACCGAATCGGAACGCGCACTGCTGGCGAACGTTCGTCAAATGGAGCGATTCCGGCACGGCTTCTACACCCAGATCGTGGCCGGGAGCAGTCCGGGACCGGGGCCGGTACGCGGCGGGCTGGGACTCGTTGCCTTGCAACCACCGCTCCCAGGCGGCGCCGGAGGAATCTTCGACCTGATGGAGGCCAAGGTGCGCATCAACAATCAGCGGTCGAACGTGGCAGGGCTACGCGACAGCCTCGACCAATTCGAGGCCTTCTACGACGCCGAACGGATCGACAAACTCCAGGTCGATCAGACCCGGCAGACGCTGTATCGCGCCCAAATCCAGTTGGCCTCGCTGAAACAGGGCTATCAAGACGGCTTGGACGGCTACAAGATATCGCTGGGCCTGCCGCCGTCGCTGGACGTGCGGATCGACGATCCGTTGCTGGACCCTTTTGAATTGATCGACGAAAAGACCGTGGCCACGCAGGAGATGGTGGCCGCGTTGCTGGTCAAACTGCGCGATCCGGACGCGCCGTTTACGCCCAAAGACACCGCCGACGCGCTCGACGCGCTGCCGCTGGACTGCCGCGCGGTGCTGGAGATCATGGAGCGCGACCTCCGGCGTTTGGACGAGGTGGCCCCGGCGCGACGCGACTTTCTCAAACTCCTCGTCAACCGGCCGGAGCTAAGAAACGGCGACGTCGATCCCAGGGCGGCCGACCTGAAGTATTTCGAGCAGCGGTTGACGAAAATCCGCGACGACTTCGTCAAGCAACAGGCGATCATGCGCGCCACGCTCGATGAATATGAACAATTCGCCCACGCGAGCGGGGAGCGAGCGTCGGCGGGGCCTGACGGCCGCGAGATCGGACCGGCGGACACGAAAGAACTGATGGACTTCCTGACGCGGTTTTCGGGCGAATTGGCCGATCTTTCGCTGACCCAGGCCTGCTGCCGCGTTGAGACCGCCATCTTGACGCCGGTGGACCTCACTCCCGGCGAGGCGTTGGAAATCGCCCGGCGCAACCGTCTCGATTGGATGAACGCCCGCGCGGCGCTGGTCGATTCCTGGCGGCAGATCGAGGTCTCAGCCAACGCGCTGCGGAGCGACCTGGACGTTACCTTCAGCGGCGACATCAACACCCTGGACAACAACCCGCTCCGCTTCCGCGGAACCACCGGCCGATTGCGCGTTGGACTGCAATTCGACCCGCCTCTGACCCGCCTGATCGAGCGAAACCTATACCGCGAGGCGCTGATCGACTATCAGCAGGCACGCCGCCGGTATTACGCCTACGAAGACCGCGTCAGCCAATCGCTGCGCGACATCCTGCGGACGATCAATCGGTATCAGCTCGACTTCGAGTTGCGGCGGGCGGCCGTCCGCGTGTCCATCAGTCAGGTCGACGTGATGCAACTCCGCTTGCAGCGTCCGCCGAAACCGGGCGAGGCGAACGTCTTCGGCGCCACCACCGCACGCGACCTCGTCCAGGCCCTCTCCGGCCTGCTCGCGTCGCAAAACTCATTCCTCTCGGCGTGGGTCGATTACGAAGTGCAACGGTTGAATCTCAACTTCGACCTGGGCACGATGCAACTGGACGCACGAGGCGAATGGATCGATCCCGGGCCGATCCGGTTCGATCGCCACTTATCGTCGGAAGCGGACGTTCCGGCCGCCGGGTGGACCGAGGAAATCCCCGCTCCCGACGCCATGCCGATCCCCGAAGCGCTGCCGTCGCCGTAGGACAGGTTGGCAACCTGTGTTTTTAATACGGAATGTAGCGCAGCGGCACGGGCGTGAAACCGACGAAGATGAACGCCAGGGTCAGCCAGCCGAGAATGATCCGTCCGATACCCAACGGCTCGTCGTCGTCGGCCGTGGGTGGATGGATCGGGCCGATCAGAAACAACAGAAACAACATCAGCGCCCAGTGGCCCAAGGATTCCCAATTCCAGACGACCACGAAAACGGCGGCCATCAACAGCCCAACGGCGACTTTTCGCGCCTTGTGGCGCAACAGAGCGTAGAGAATATGTCCGCCGTCAAGCTGACCGATGGGGAACAGGTTCAACGAGGTGACCAGCAGCCCGACCCAACCGGCAAACGCCATCGGGGACAAATTGATCTCCTGGCCGAAGGGAATGGGACCGAGAATCGAGGTCGCCAAATAATGCACCAACGGCGGGTAGCCGTATGGCGACGGAACGCCGTACGTCGAGTTCTGCAATCCTATGACCAGAAAGATGAACGTGGGCACAAGCCCTGCCAGTGGTCCGCTGATGCCGATGTCGAACAACGCCCGGCGTCCACCCACGCGCGGCTCCATTGCGATCACCGCGCCGAAGGTCCCGATCGGCGAGATGGGCATGGGAATGAAGTACGGCAGGCTGGCATGCACTCCGTAGCGCCAGGCCTGAAGGAAGTGGCCCATCTCGTGGCACAGCAGAATGGTCATCACCGGGACGGCGTAGCGTAGGCCGGCCACGAAGGCGGCGAACAAACCGCTGCCGTCGCCGCCGAACTGCCTGCCCGCCAGCAGCGTGCTCAGACAGGTGGCCGCGAACAACATCGCGGGCAACCGCCAGCGGCGTTGCGGCCGCACCGGGCGGACCTCGCGCCATTGCCCTGGCCCGACCGGCTCCATATCGACAATCTCGGCCTGGATAATCTCCGGCTCGCCGTCCATCTCGTTGTACTTGGAATCATCCATCTCCTGCATTTTAGCTTGTCGATAGTCACGGACAAGGCGAAATCGCATACTCGCCGGACCGCTTGCCGAATACGGCGTGGAATTGCATACTAACATGCCGTTCAGTAGGGTGTGTCCTCGACACACCGATATTATTGCGGTGCGTCGAGGACACACCCTACCCTGCTCACCGCGGGAGGATACTGCCCATGCTCGATCGCTTCTTCAAGCTCTCGGAAAACAACACCAACGTGCGGACCGAACTGCTGGCCGGGCTGACCACCTTCCTGACGATGGCCTACATCATCGTCCTCCAGCCGATGGTGCTGACCGGCAAGTTGTCCGACGACGGCGCGACGGGCATGGACTTCGGCGCCGTCATGACCGCCACCTGCATCGCCGCCGCGCTGGCCACGGCGATCATGGGCCTCTACGGCCGATACCCGATCGCCCAGGCGCCGGGCATGGGCGAGAACTTCTTCTTCGTCGTCAGCCTGTTGCCGGCGGCCGGCGTGATGATCGCCGCACAAATCGACGCCGGTCTGCTCGAAGTCGGGGAGACCTCCAAATGGCAAGTCGGTCTGGGCGTGATCTTCTACTCGGGCGTACTCTTCCTGCTGCTATCGATCTTGGGGGTGCGGAAAAAACTGATGGAGGCCATCAGCCCAAGCATGAGAAACGGCATCGCCATCGGCATCGGGCTGTTCATCGTGCTGATCGGCTTCGACAGCGCGAGCCTGCTGCTGAGGAACACTAAGATCGGCGGCTGGACGCTGAACACCCGATTCAATTCACCCGACCTGATCGTCTTTTTCTTCGGCCTGCTGGTCACCGCCGCGCTTCATGCTCGGCGCGTCCGCGGGTCGATCATTCTCGGCATCATTGCGGCCACGTTGTTCTCGGTGGCCCTGAAGTATGGATTGCCGCTGCTGGGCGAAGGCGTAATGAACTCGACGTTGGTGAAAGAGTCGATGTTGACGAAAGACTTCATGGTCGCCGCCGGCGTCGTTTCCACTCCGCCTTCGATCGCGCCGACATTTTTCATGATGGACCTGATCCGGCCGCTGTCCTGGGCAATGGCCCCGTTCATTCTGATCTTCCTGTTTATGGACCTTTTCGACAGCCTCGGCACGCTGATCGGCGTGGCCGAGCAGGCGGGGCTGATCCGCGACAACCGCCTACCCCGGGCCAAGCAGGCCCTGATGTCCGACGCCATCGGCACCGTGGCCGGCGCGGCCTTGGGCACCAGCACCGTCACCAGCTTCATCGAAAGCGCCTCGGGGGTCGAGCAAGGAGGCCGCACCGGGCTGACCGCCCTGTGCGCCGCGGCGCTGTTCATTTTAGCGTTGTTTTTCAGCCCGATCATCGACATGGTCGGCAGCTATCGCCCGATCACCGCCCCGGCGCTGATAGTCGTGGGCACTATGATGATGCGGAACGTATCGAAGATCGACTGGAACAACTACGCCGAGAGCCTGCCCACGCTGTTGATTATCGCCGGCATTCCGCTGACCTTCTCGATTGCCGACGGGTTGGCGTTGGGGTTCATCGCCTATCCGCTGGTGAAACTGCTTTCCGGCCAGGGCCGCGACGTGAAATGGCTGATGTACGTGATGGCCGTGGTGCTGGTGGCGTATTTTGTCGCGGTACGATAAGAAGGGGTCAGTCCTCTAAAACGCCTTGCCGTCGATCGCCATGCCGTCCTTGCGGTTGCACAGGCGGCGGTGGATTTCGGGGTCGATCGTGTAGTTGAGCATGTGAACCGAGCCGTCGCAGAAGGCCATGTGAAAGCCGTTGGTGTGCGCGCTACCGAAAGCACCGGGGTAATAAAGGCCCGGGGTATCCGGGGATGGAGGCCATAGGCTCAAGGGCGACAATCCACTCCAACGCGAGATGTCCATGTTGTCGCCCACCAGCGCAGCCTCGTTGTCGCCACCGTCCATGCCGGTGACATAATTGTCGGAGTCGAGATACTTCTCGCCCACCAGATACGTGTTGCTGGTCCCGTCCGTCACGTCCGCTATTGTGATCAAACTGCCCGTATACACGATACCCGTGGCCACCTGGGCGACGTTGGCGAAAGTGGTCCGCGCGTTGGACGTCATTTGCCCTGGGGGGTTCTCGACTTGGGCAACATTGGCCGGCCCGGCGGCCGGGTTCGGCGGGGCCGATTGCCAAAGCGGCTCTATAGGGTTGCGTGGACTGGTGTAAAAATCGCCGCCGTTGGCCGCGTAATCGCTCCGCCCCACCGACGATGTCGACACTTGGGCGGCGTTGACCACTTGGTAAGTCCCCCAGCCCACCGACCAAGGGTAGGCGATCGCCTTCCGCCGCGTGGGGCAGTGGAGTATGCCCAGCGGAGTGGTCAGGCGCTGCAAGTGGGCGGTGTACTTCTGCGGCTGCGGCAGCCCGGCCCCCATGTCGTGCAGCGCTTGCTGCTCGATATAAGGCAGGATGTTGTATATCCAGCCGCCCGGCTGGCGCCAGTCGGTCCCCCGGTCGGCGTCGCCGGTCCAGGCGAACCCCCAGCCGCCGGTGGGAAAACGCTGATAGACCTCTTCGTGGTTCAGGCAGCCCAGGGCGAGTTGCTTGAGGTTGTTTCTGCACTGCACCTGCCGGGCCGCCTCGCGGGCCGCCTGCACCGCCGGCAAGAGCAACGCGATCAGGATGCCGATGATCGTGATCACCACCAAAAGCTCCACTAGCGTAAAACCATGTGGAGATTTTGGATGGCGGATGGTGGATGGTAGATTTGGTTCCATGATACTGCTCCAAGTTTACCGTTTAGTCGGCGTGCAAGTA
>JAUWNG010000049.1 GCA_030612765.1 Planctomycetota bacterium | reverse complement strand
CCGGGGGCTGTTAGCCCCCGGCTATTGCGACATTGAGTTTCCGAGAGTCGATATACGACCTAGCGCCCAAGGGAAGGTCGCGTGGCGGTGTCAGAGCAGCAACACCCGATCCAGAAGATGAAGCCGCAGAGGCGGCAAGAGGGCGTCCGGCTCGAAAATCGGTTCCGTGCGGACGCTTGCGATTATGGCCGGCAGGCAGTCCGAAAGGAGCGCGATCGGTAAGGCCGCAATGTCGAGTGACAACCGATGCCGATCCCATTTGGTCGGACCGAGAAAAACGCACGTGTCTCCTCGGCAGACGTGCCGCTCGTGTTTTTCCGATTCGTTCGAGCCGCAACCGTCCGCGTGATGGTCTTTATGACGGTCCGGCGATTCGACCGACGGCGCCGAATCGCGATCCCCGGCAAGGGCGTGTGCATGGTGCAAACAGCAGCCCAGCACCGTATGCAGCGCCAACAACGTGGCAGTCAAATTCGAGAGGAAACAGTGCATAACATCTAAATTATATCGACCCCTCGCGCGGGAGTCAACGTTGTTGCAAGCTGTCGCTCAGCAAATCCCCCTCGATGGATACGGCCGCCAACCGCAACTCGCGGAGGGTTTCGACGTAGGCCAAATTGACCCGGAAAAAAGTCCGCTGGGCAGTCAGCAGAGTAACGTAACCGAACTCTCCTTGCCGATAGCCCACCGTCACCAATTCCAACGAGGTTTGGGCATTGGGTAGTATCTCGCGGGCGTACTTTTCAACTTGCCAACGGGCATTTTCGTACCGCTCGAACACCATCGCCAGTTGTTGTTGCAGTTCCAAGGCCACGCGCCGCACCTCGCCACGCGCCGCGACCAACTCCATTTGGGCCTTGCGAATGTTTCCCTGATTGCGATTGAACAGCGGCAGCGCGACGCCGACCGCCACCTCGGCGATCGTGTCGCGGGTAGCGTTGTCGTAGAGCACTCCGGCCTGCAAGTCGAGATTCGGAATCCGCTCGGCCAACTCGCGCTCCACGCGGGCTTCGGCCCGGGCCACGCCGGCACGCGTTTCGGCCAGCACGGGACTGTTGCCAAGTACGCGACCGAGCGACTCTTCCCAGGTCAACCTTGCGAGGCCGTCCTGAATCTCGCCCAATAGCGGCACCGGTTGCATGTCGGCCATGCCGATCACTACCGCCAGGTTTCGCCACGCGGCACGGCGCCGGTTGCGGGCTTTCTCGGCCAGGATATGGGCGGTATCGGCCTCGATCCGGGCCTGGAGCACGTCCACCCGGCTTACTTCCTGCGCCCGGAACAGTTCTTCGGCCACGCGTACGCCTTCTTGCCCCACGCCGACTAACCGCTCGGTAAGTTCGACCGTCCGTTGGGCCACCAAGACCTCATAGAACGCCTGACGGACGTCGTTCAACACCCGACCATTCTGTGCCGCCCAGGCATACTCGGCTTGCCGGATCGCGTGTGCCGCCACCTCGCGATTGCGCCGCAACTTCCCGGCGGTCACGAACTCTTGGCCGAATGCGGCACCCTGCTGGCCGGCTTGCCCCTCGTCATTCATTTCGTGGGCTTCGTAACCGACGTGTGGATTCGGATAAAGGCCCGCCTGAACCCACTCCGCGCGCGCCGCTTGGACCCGTGCCGCGGCCTGGGCAAGCGTGGGGTTGCATCGCCGGGCGATCTCCTCGAATTCACTCAGATCCATCCCCCGACGCCGCTCGAAAGGCACCGGCGCGGCCTCCGAACTCGGCATTGGGGCGGTTGGCGTCGGGGCGGCGGTTAGTCGCGGTGTTGGGGCGGCAGTTGCACTACCTCCCCCCCAGTGTAGCGTGTGCCCGCCGAGTCGCGGGGCGCTCGAGCCGTAGTCCTCGCCAAGAGCAGCGCTCGCGAGGAGAACCTGCATCGCCACGGCCAACGGAAGTATTACCCGGTAGTATTGCATCGCTTCATTTGAACGGTGTGCGCGGACGCGCCCAATAATGAAGTGTCGGGTAATTGTACGGATGGAATGGACTATTCCACGAAAATCGGAGTAAACGATTAGCCGCGATGGTAAACATGGGGAAACGGCGCATAGTAGGGCGAGAGGGGAGGCCGACTCGGAATGCGAAAACGGTTGTATATTGCCTCTCCTCACGATAAACTGCGGAAACATACACATCCCTCCTTTCCACTCACCTCTTGCGGGAGCAATATCATGCCTCTTAGTCGCCTCTGGATTAGTATTGGTGTCTGGCTCGTGATGACTGCCATTGCAACGGCGGCGCCGATAAAGGCCCTGATTGTCGATGGCCAGAACGCCCACAATTGGAAAGAAACCACACCCATCCTAAAACAGCTTTTGGAGGAAACCGACCTGTTTTCGGTTGACGTGGCCACAACGCCACCGAAGGGGAAGGATTTCAGCCAATTCCGACCGACTTTCGCCGCATACGATCTGGTGGTGCTGAACTACCAAGGCGATGACTGGCCGGAAGCTACCCAAAAAGCCTTTGTCGATTATGTGAACAACGGCGGTGGCGTGGTCTGCTACCACTTCGCCGCCGCGGCTTTTCCGAAATGGCGGGAATACAATCAGATTATCGGCGTGGGCGGTTGGGGTAACCGCGACGAGACTGCCGGACCATATCTCTGTTGGCGCGAGGGCAAGATCGTCCGCGCCACTGAGCCGCCGGGAAAGGCAGGTTTTCACGGGCCGCAACAGACCTTTCAGGTAGTGGTTCGCGACCCCGATCATCCCATCACCCGCGGCCTGCCGAAGGCATTCATGCACACGGCTGACGAGCTATATTGCCGGCTGCGCGGGCCGGCCGAAAACGTTACCGTGCTAGCCACGGCGTTCGCACCAAAACAAAAAGGGGGGTCGGACGAACACGAGCCGATGCTGATGACCATCACCTATGGCAAAGGGCGCGTGTTTCACACCGCCTTGGGCCATGCCGGTGAACACTTGAAAAGCGTGGCGTTCAGCGCCACATTCCAACGAGGCGCGGAATGGGCCGCCACGGGTAAAGTAACCCAACCAGTGCCCGCCGATTTCCCCAGCCCCAACAAGGCAAGCGTCCGCCAAATCACTGCCAAGCCGAGTCGCTCCGCCGATCAGTGGGTTGTTTATGAAGGCGGCGATGGACCCGGAAAAGGAAAACACGTCGTGCTGGTCTCCGGCGGCGAGGAGTATCGTTCGGAGCAGATGTTGCCGCAGTTGGGCAAAATCCTCGCCGACCGACACGGTTTCAAATGCACCGTGCTGTTCGCCGTCGATCCGGCCACCGGCATGATCGACCCGACTTGCTGCTCGAACATCCCCGGGCTGGAGGCGCTCGATTCGGCCGACCTGATGATCATTTTCACGCGATTCCGCGATCTGCCCGACCGACAGATGCGGCACATCGTCGAGTACGTCGCGTCGGGCAAGCCAATCGTCGGCATCCGCACGGCCACCCACGCCTTCAACATTCCCGCCGGCAAGACTTACGCCATGTACAGTTTCAACAGCAAGGACTGGAAGGGCGGTTTCGGCCGGCAAATTCTCGGCGAGACCTGGATTCGCCATCACGGCTCTCACGGCAAAGAGAGTACCCGCGGCGTGGTTGCCCCCGGGGCCGAAAACAATCCGATCGTCCGCGGCTGCGAGGACATCTGGGGGCCGACCGACGTTTACACCGTACGTTTGCCTTTGCCCGGCGACAGCAAGCCGCTTGTGCTCGGCCAAGTCCTCTCGGGCATGAAGCCGACCGACAAACCCCTCGAAGATCCGAAGAACGATCCGATGATGCCCGTCGCCTGGACCAAGACGTATCAAGGCGCCCAAGGACAAACGGGTCGTGTCTTCACAACCACGATGGGGTCCGGCCCCGATTTTCTGAGCGAGGGTTTTCGGCGATTGTTGGTCAACGCCGTCTATTGGTGCGTTGGACTGGAAGACAAGATACCGCTCCGCGCGGAGGTCGGGTTCGTCGGCCGATACGAGCCGTCGCCGTTCGGTTACTTCGAGAAGAAGGACGCGACCGTCAAACCGTCGGACCACGCGATGTAGAAAAAAGCCCACGGTTTGCGGCCCGTTGAAAAAGGGTGCCACTGCTGGCTTGCCCAGCAGTGCAGGGGAAATACTCCCGGAAAAACACTGCTGGACAAGCCAGCAGTGGCACCCAAGCTCCCGGAATCCGACTTTTTCGACGGGCTGTTAGAACCCGAAACCGAACGACAGTCCTCGGCCGCGATAGTAGAAATTGTAGCTAGGCGCGGGGGCGTAGTACCGGTAACGGTAATACGACGCCGGCCTGTACCAGTACCGGGGCGACGGCGTGGGAACGTACATCTGCGGCCGCGTCAAGACCGTCCCCATCAATACCCGCGGCGGCATAACCACGGCGCCACGATAGCCGTAGGAATGTCCGTACCTGTGGCCGTGCCTGGGGCCGTGATGGTAGCCGCGCGCCTCGGCGGCATCGGCTGCCACGAACAGGATTGTCAGGGCGGTCAGTATCAATGCGACTCGTTTCATGACTTTGCTCCTTGTCGAAATGGGGGAGAAACTTCTTTTCTGGAAATTATGGTGTCGCATATACCGTGCCAAAGGCGATGGCGAGTTGTCGTAAAGCATTGCGGGTAAATAAGATACGCTCGTTTGCAGCCTGTCGTTGGCGGCAGGTGCTTGCGGCGGCGTGTAGTCATTACGATCAAGCGTCGTGTCGATCTGACTGCACTGCGAATTGTCGCCCTAGCCGACAGTCGGCTTGTTCTAGGCGGTGTTCGGCTTCCAGGTCAGTTGACCTACCACCGTCGGGCGTCTAACTTGAAATCTATGGCATACCGAGTAACGCTCATCGCGGCGATCCTGTCGATTTTTGCGGGCAGCATCCTGGCTAATAAGCAGTTCAGTGAACCGCTCCGTTTGGAGTACACGCCCCGCTGGGAGTGCCGGCGGATCGTGTCGATGGCCCCCAGCATCACCGAAACACTGTACGCCCTGGGACTCGGGAACCGGGTGGTGGGAGTAACAAGGTATTGCGACTTTCCGCCGGATGTCCAGCGGAAAACCCGCGTCGGCGGATATTTCGATCCGAATCTGGAAGCCATCCTGATGTTGAAACCGGACCTGGTCATCATGCTCGAGGAGCAGGTGGAATCCATGCCGGCGATGGATAAGCTGAAACTGGAAACGCTGGTGGTCAGCCACAAAACCATCGATGGGATCATCGACTCGTTTCGGGCGATCGGCCGCCGCTGCGGCAGAGGGCCGGAAGGCAGATGGATGGCCCGCGAGTTCAAGGACCGGCTCGAGCGAATTCGCGCCAAGACGCAAGGGCTTCCGCGACCGCGGGTGCTGTTCGTACTCGATCGGACCTTTGGACGCGGCCATTTGACCGACGTTTACGTCGCGGGGGCCGACGACTTCTTCGACACGATCATCGAATTGGCCGGCGGTCGGAACGCGTGCCGGGTTCAAAGTGTGCGGAATCCGGTCGTCTCGCCGGAAGGACTTCTTTGGCTCGATCCCGACGTAATCGTCGATCTGGCGCGATCGGACGTGCTCAAAAAACACAGCCAGCAGACAATCCGCGCCGATTGGAAGGAATTGACGCAGATGAAGGCCGTCTATAGCGGTCAACTGTTGATATTCGACAAGGGTTACGCCTGCGTCCCCGGTCCGCGGTTGATCCAACTGGTGGAAAACCTGGCCCGCGTGCTTCATCCCGAGGTGGAGTGGGAGGAGAGGGGAGAATGAAGAGTGGAGAATGAAGAGGGAAGAGGGAAGAGAGATGAGGGAAGAGTGATTATAGTGATATGTTGCACGTTAATTTTCGAGTGGAACGTACAGCGGGGCCGCTTGCGGCCCGTTGCCCACAACTGCATAACGCCGCGTAGACGCGGCGGCTAAACGGTTCGCCGAACCCCGATCACCGAATCCCAACCCATGCGTAATCTGAACACCAACGTCGTGCTCGAGGCCCGCAAGTTCTCTTGCCGAATCGCGGGCAAGTCGATCCTGCGCGACATCTCGCTTCAGATCCGCCGTGGCGAATACATCTCGATCGTCGGTCCCAACGGCGCCGGCAAGACCACGTTGCTGAGGGCCTTCGACCGGATGCTGATCGGCGAGATCTCGGGCGAGTTGGACATCTGCGGAATGCCCTGGGAGGAGTGGAAGCAATCGGACCTGGCCAAGCTGGCGGCGCTGGTGCCGCAGGCGGACAGCCGCGTGATTCCGTTTACCGTCGAGCAGTTTTTGCTTATGTGCCGCTACCCCTACATGAATCCCTTTGCCTCGCTGCATCCGAACGACCGCAAGGTGGTGCGCGAGGCGATGGTGGGAACCGGCACGAGCGCCTTCGCCAAACGGCGGATGGACACGCTCAGCAGCGGCGAGCGGCAAAAGGTGTACATCGCCTCCGCCTTGGCCCAGGGCGCCCATATATGGCTGATGGATGAGCCGACCACCTTTCTCGACTACCATCACCAGGCCGACATCCTTTCGCTGATCGCTTTGGCGAACAAGGAGTTCGACGTTACGGTGGTGGCCGTCACGCACGACCTGAACCACGCGGTTTTGGAGAGCGACCGGATAATCGCCCTGCGCGAGGGGGAACTGGTCTTTTACGGCACGCCCGACCTGATAATGAAGCCCGACGTGCTAAAGCGGGTTTACGGCGCTTCGCTGCTGCTGGTCGACCATCCGAAGGCGGGCTTGCCGATGATCGTGCCCCGCATGACACCCGAACAAGACAAGGAGCTGGCCAAGTGGCGAGCCAAGGCCCGAGAGAAGATGAAATAGGCCCCGGTTGGACGATCGGCACGCTGTTTGGACTGGCCGTGCTGGCGGTCGCCTGGGCGCCGTTCTGGGGCATGGAGCACATCTCCTTCAGCGCCTTGTGGGGCAACGTGGACGATTCCAACACGTCTTATATCCTTTGGAACTTGCGCATTCCGCGGGTGTTGATGTCCTTCCTGGCCGGCGCCGCCCTGGCCACCAGCGGCATGGTCTTCCAGGCAATGTTCCGCAATCCGTTGGCCACGCCGTTTACCCTCGGGGTCTCCAGCGGGGCGTCGCTGGGCGCGGTCCTCTGTTACCATTGCGGGTGGAGCTTCGCCCTGCTGGGCGTCTCCGGCGTCTCGGTGTGTGCCTTTATCGGCGCGGTCTTCTCAATCGTCCTGGTCTACGCGCTGACCTCCGCCAGCCGGCAAGGTTCTTCCACCGCCACGATGCTCCTGGCCGGGGTGGCCATCAGTTTCTTCTTCTCCAGCCTGATCCTGTTTCTGCAATACATGAGCGATCCGACCAAGTCCTTCCAGATGCTCCGCTGGGTGATGGGCGGCTTGCAGAACATCGTCGGCTTCTCGGACGTGTTGAACGTGTTTGCTTTCGTCACCTCCGGCTGCCTGATCGTTTGGTACTTGCTGTTGGACCTGAATCTGCTCAGCACGGGCGAGGATTTCGCCTTCAGCCGCGGGGTGAACGTCAACCAGGTGAAAGTTCTGCTGTTTTTCAGCGTCTCCTTGATGGTCGGCGCGGTGGTGGCGATTTGCGGTCCAATCGGGTTCGTGGGCCTGATGGCGCCGCACATCTGCCGACTGTTGATCGGTGCCGACCATCGCCGGCTGTATCCCGCCACGTTGCTCTTCGGCGGCGCGATGCTGGTCGTTTGCGATACAATCTCGCGAACGCTGCTGGCCCCGACCGAATTGCCGGTAGGAATTCTTACCGCCCTGGTGGGAGGCCCCTTCTTCCTCGGATTGCTGCTGGCGCGGCGGCGCGATCTGGGCACCGTTTGATACCCGCAATGCAGTTGCACGTTTAGGGTGCGCGACCTATAATTCAGCATAGGGTGTTTTGCACAATAGTACCGTTTGGCTCGACTGTTCCGGATACTTATATAAGGAGTGCATCGGATGAAGATGCTCATTGCCGCTATCGCCGTGATCTTGCTGCTGCTTGGTTCGACCGCCTACGGGGGCTGGTACGTTCCGCCCAGGGTCGTCCACGCCTATTACCCCGCGCCGCCGGCCTACGCTTATCCCGCGTCGGCCTATGCTTATCCCGCGCCGGCCTATGCCTATCCCGCTCCGGCTTACTATTACCGAGCACCGGTGATGAGGCCGATGCCGTACACGGTATACTCGCCGGTCGTGCCGGCGCCGATGTGGGTAGGTCCCCGGGGCGTGGTCGTCCGCGGAAAGGTCTACATCCCCGGTCGCCCGATCCGCAACGCGGTCCGCGCGGTCCTGCCGTAAGTCGGTGTTGTCAAACGCCCCGCGACTGCGGTCGCGGGGGGGCGTAAAATGCCGTTCCACGTTGTGGTGGCGGTTGAACTGCCACCACAACGTCGCCGATTAACAACCGCAAAAAACCAATCGGGGTCATGGCATGAGCACGTTAGTATCCCGCGCGGCCGCAAGGACCGCGTTCGCGCTGGTCGTCGCCGCCGTGATATTCGGCCCCGCGGCGCTCGGCGCCGACGAACAGAAACCCGCCGCGCCGGCGCAGCAAGAGGCGGACTCGACCCAACGGATCGACGAGTTGATCCGGCAATTGGGCGACAAGGATTACTACGTGCGTAAGCGATCCCAGGAGGAGCTTGGCCGGCGGGGCTTCGAGGCCTTCGACGCGATCAACGCAGCGACAGACCACGAGGACCTGGAAATCGCGTCCCGGGCAAGGTATCTGCTCCGCCTGATGCGGATCGAGTGGACGACGGCCAACGATCCGCCGGAAGTCAAGCAGTGCTTGCAGGACTACGAAACGCAGAACGCCTCCGCGCGGAAAATGCGGATGCGAGTGCTGGCCCGTTTGCCCGACGGCCGGGGTATTCCCGCCTTGTGCCGGCTGGTGCGGTTCGAGAAGTCGTCGGCCCTTTCCAAGTCGGCGGCCGTGGCTTTTTTGGTCCGCGCCAAGGCGGCTCCGCCCCAACCTGCCGCAGCCGAAACCATCCGCAAGAGACTGGAAAAGTGCAATCGCACCGGCGCCGTCTGGATGTTGGCCTGGACGCGGTTGGGCGAGGGGGCCGAGTCGGAGATGGCCGAGTGGTCGAAGTTCATCAACAACGAGCACAATGTGCTGAAGCGGACACCCAAGGAGTCCAGCCCGGAAATCGTTTCCGGCTTGGTCCGCTTTCAGGTGGACTGGCTGAATAAACTCGGCAAGGCGGATGACGCCGCGGAGGCGATCCGCCGGCTGGTGGCGCTGGAGCGGGGTAATCCGCAATCGCTGGCCGAGTTGCTCGACTGGCTGATCGAACAGAAGGCGTGGCAGGCGGTGGACGATCTGGCCCAGCGGTTTCCGCCCCGATTCGCCGTCGATCCACCGCTGCTTTATGCGCTCGCCCAGGCGTATGCCGAACAGGGCAATAAGGACCGGGCGGAAAAGACGGCCACCCGCGCGCTCCGCCTCCACCCCGGCAAGCAGCGGGGGCAATTGCTCAATCATCTGCGGACGGCCGAGGTGCTCCGCGACCGGGGCCAATGCGCCTGGGCACGGCGGGAGTATGAACACGTGATCGAACAGAGCGGCCAGCAGCAGATCGAGCTGATAATGCTTGCCCGAATTTATCTGGCGGAGATGCTGCACGATCAAGGAGAAAATCTCGACGCCGCCAATACGTTGGAGAAGCTGGTTCGGGCAATCGACGCCGGCAAGGCGGACGCGGCCAAACTCTACGGCGGCAATGCCAATTATTTCCGCTCTCGAACACACTACTTCTTCGCCTGTCATTGGGAAACAAAACAAGACGCGGTGAAACAGCGCGAGGCGTTGGACAAGGCGCTGGCGGTCAACCCCGAGGACATCGACGTGCTGATCGCCTGCCATCGGCTACCCGGACAGCCGCCGGAGTACCGCGCCAAGATAGCCGGCCTGGTCGAGAAGGCCGCGGAGGAGTTCCGCGACGCGATTGCCGAAGACCCCGAAAGCGCCGCGGCTTTCAACCAGTACGCCTGGCTGATCGGCAACACGGCGGGCGACCTGGACGAGGCACTGAAATGTTCGCTTAAGTCGCTGGAACTGGAACCCGGAACGGGCGGATACCACGACACCTTGGCACACGTCTACTTCGCCAAAGGCGACTATGAAAACGCCGTCAAGAGTCAGACCAAGGCCGCGGAACTGGAACCGCATTCCGGCATCATCGGCCGCAAGCTCAAGCTGTTCCGAGAAAAGCTGAAGGAAAAGAAGGACCGGTGAAGGCGATCTTCGTAGAGATCCCCGACGCGGTCAGTGCGGCGCTGGCCGACTTCTTCCAAGTCATTTAGCCCCCGGCGAATACACCGGGAGCAGACGGTGTGAACCAAGCCGCCGTTTTATCCCCGCCGCAACCGCCGCCAGGCAAACCACGTAACGGCCAAGCCCAGCAGCATGATGAACTGGCCCGGCTCGGGGACACCGAACACCTTGATCGAAAAGTTTGCCGTGGAGTCCCAAGAGGTCAGGTCGGTCCAGCTTGAGCCGTTGAAGCTATAGAAACTTTCGTCCGGGCTGGCGGTCGACGCCGAATTATAGCCGCTCACCTTGAAGTCAAACGCATGGGGATAACTACCGCCGTCGGTAATGTGCAGGTACACCACGAAATCATCATTGGCGGGGAGCGAGACGAGGGAATCCAGATTGACGACATGGTAGCCCCGATAGTCGATCGTGCCCGTCTGCGATGTCAAAAGGTCCACGGGCTCGCCGGTTGCCCAGTCGGCGTAGATGCGAAGGTCGTAACTCGCCCCGTCCACTTGCGTATAGAAGCCCACGGATTTCAAGGTGTCCGCCGAGTCGGTTTGGAACACGTTGCATGCATAAGGGCAGTCCACTTCGGTCACGTTGCCAAACGTGTCGTGATAGTATACGCTCTTGACGGCGTCCGCCGCGGCGGTTTCATATGTTGCGGCGGATTTGCACGCCTTGGTGTCCTGGTGGGCGGCCCAGAAATAGCCGCTGTCCCCCCAGCCCGTGCCCCAACTATTCTTGATGAGCCAAGCGCCGGTTCCGCCGTTGGTAAATTTGCCGTCGTCCCAGCCGACGACCGTCACGGCGTGGTTGGCGGCTTTAGTGCCGCCGTAGTAGTAAGTGTTATCGCTGTCTCTGAGATATGAGCCGTTCCAATACATCACGGTGAATAGGCCGCCCTTAGCCATCACGGCATTCTTGATTTCAGCGGCGGTGTCATAGATGTTCGAGGCGGTCAGAAAACGCTCGCGCGGAATTGTGATGGGCGCCGAGGCACGGTCGTCATAGGCATGGTATGGATCGTCTGCTTCGGCGCCCGGACCAGCCAACCGGCTAAGGTACGCGAGCGGAATCCAAAAGTTGCCGCCGCTGCAGGGTGCCCAGTCAAATCCGTGGCGGTTTTTGAGGTTGTTTTCGGAGAAGTTGCTGCTCGGCCCGCCGGCCACCAGCAACTCGCTCTCCATGGCGCCATAAGCGGCGAACGCCCAACAACTGCCGCAACTGCCCTGGTTCTTCACGCTGGTGACGTAGTTGACGCCGCCGACGTTTCTTAGATCGTAAGAGCTTGGCGCGCCCAGGAAGTCCTCTGGGCCGCCGCCAAAGGACTCGATCGAATCGCCGCCCAAAAATTCCGCCGCCTTTGTGATCGGGTTGGCCTGAAGGGTCTGGCCCACTGCGACGGCGGCCAAGGTTGCCATGACGCCCATCGACATCAGAACCACTGCCGCGCCAATAAGAGACTTCATGTGATGCACCTATGCTCAACATGGCCAAAAAGACTACCGTCAATATACCAGTGGGCAGATTCCTTGTCAAACATGCGAACCCGAACGCAAGTTGCACCAAGCGCTAACCCGATGTGGGGGAATTTGGCGGGTCGTTTCCCAGTCGTGGTATGCAGAACTCGAAGTATGCAGCCGCGTTCCCGTAGCAGATGTTCCGCACCATCGAGCCGATCATTTCCATCTCGTCGGGCAAAAGCCCCCGCTCCATCTCCGTGCCCAATAGATTGCAGAGAATGCGGCGGAAGTATTCGTGCCGGGTGTAGGAAAGAAACGAGCGGCTGTCGGTCAACATGCCCACGAACAGGCTCAGCAGCCCCTGATTCGACAGCGAATTGAGTTGCCGCTCCATGCCGTCCTTTTGATCCATAAACCACCAACCGCTGCCCAGTTGCATCTTGCCGGGCGCGGCGTCGTCCTGGAAGTTGCCGATCATCGTGGCCACCACGTCGTTATGCATCGGATTGAGATTGTAGATGATCGTCTTGGCCAGCCGGCCGTCGCGGTCCAGTCGGTCGAGAAACCGCGCCATCGGCCGAGCGACCTGCGGGTCGCCGAGCGAGTCGAATCCGGCGTCCGGCCCCAACGCCCGGAACATCCGCGTGTTGTTGTTTCGCATTGCTCCGAAGTGGAACTGTTGGACCCAGCCCTTTCCGCAATTCATCGCGGCCAGTTGTTCCAACACGGCCGAGCGGAACTTGACGGTCTCGTCGGCCGAGAGCTGCCTGCCGCTCCGAACTCGCCGAAAGGCGGACGCAACTTCCACCGTCGTATAGTCGGCGGCGGGGAACGTCTTCAAGCCGTGGTCCGCGAGCCGGCAACCCCGCGAGTGAAAGAAGTCGTGCCGCTCGCGCAAGGCGTCGAGAAACCGGTCGTAATCGTCCTTCACTTCGATACCGCTTGCCCCCGCGAGCCGATCCACCCACTCGCCGAACGCCGCCGGCGATTCCACGGCCAGTGCCCTATCCGGCCGGAACGTCGGCAACACTTGAATCGAAAAGGTACTATCCTCGGCAATCGACCGATGGTGCTCCAGCCGATCGGTCGGGTCGTCGGTTGTGCAGACCGCCAGGACGTTCATTTGCCGCATGATTCCGCGTGCGGAGAACTCCGGCCGGGCGAGTTTCGCGTTGCACTTGTTCCAGATGCCCTCGGCCGTGTCCGGTCCCAACAGCCGGTCGCCGATACCCAGCGGCCGTTTCAGTTCGAGGTGGGTCCAGTGGTAGAGCGGATTGCGGAGCGTAAGCGGTACGGTCTCGGCCCATTTCTGGAATTTCTGCCGGTCCGTGGCGTCTCCGGTGATGAATCGTTCGGACACACCCGCCGCGCGCATCGCACGCCATTTGTAATGGTCGCCGCTGAGCCAGATTTGCGAAAGATTCTCGAAGCGACGGTCCCGAGCGATCTCGGACGGCGACAGGTGGCAGTGATAGTCGATGATCGGCAGCCGGGCGGCAAAGTCGTGGTACAAACGTGCCGCGCGGTCGTTCTGCAACAAGAAGTTGTCGGTGATAAATTCTTTTGTCATTGAGTATCGGAAATCAAATGCAACGTTGATGCCATGCAACATTGCGCTGTAATACTACCGTGACCAACAAAAAAACCCCGCCGCTCGCGGCGAAGCGAAACGGCGGGGCCGGAACAGAGAAGAGGCAATGCTTTGATGATACCAGGTTTTATCGGGATGTCTAGTACCGAATGAATGAAATCCCGGCGGAAAAAAGTGGTTCCATCGATTTCCCACCCGCATTGGGGGCAAAGTTACCCTATCTTACCGGCCTCGAAACATGCCCTTTCAACTTTTATTTTGGCACGGCAGTTGCATACTGTTGCCCTGGAAGGCAACTCGGTACATTTGACTTCATATTGCCCGGCGTGGACGCCGGGGCTAAACGGGAGAATAACAATGTTTAGCCGCCGCGGAGGTGGCACTGGCGTCTCGCCAGTGCCGGCCGGAACACGGGCAAGATGCCCGTGCCACCCAACCCGCGTGGAAAACCAACATGGAAAAATATAACGATTATCTGCGCGTGTGCGAAGAGGCGGTCCGCGCCGCCGCGCATGTTGTCCAGGACTGGATCGGCCGGACTGAGACGCGCGAAAAAGGCCCCGCCGATTTGGTCACGCAGGCCGACCTGGCCTCGCAGGAAACGGTCCGCCGCGTCGTCCTCGGAGCATTTCCGAATCACTGCCTGTTGGGCGAAGAACAAGAACAATCCGAGCTTCCTGCAACGCGATCCGAATACCGCTGGATCGTCGATCCGCTGGACGGCACGACGAACTTCGTCCACGGCGTGCCGCACTATTGCGTCTCGCTGGCCCTGGAGCGCAACGGCGAGTTGCTCGTCGGAGCGGTTTACGATCCCGCGCTGGACGAGTGTTTCACGGCCGTCACCGGCCAGGGGGCGCGGCTCAATGGCCAAGCTATCCACGCCAGCGGCGTCTCCAAATTGTCCGAGGCGTTGGCCGCCGTCGGCTTTCCGCCCAACGTGCGGCGCGACTCGCCGGACCTGCTCCTGTTCCTGGAGATGCTCACCCGCTGCCAAGCCATCCGGCGGACCGGCTCCGCGGCATTGAATCTCTGCTACTTGGCCGCCGGGCGTTTCGATCTCTTCTGGTCGTTCTCCACGCATATCTGGGACGTGGCGGCGGGCGTATTGATCGTCCGCGAGGCCGGCGGCTGCGTCACTTCGCCCGACGGCGGGCCGTTCCGCCTGGAGGAGGCCGACTTCCTCGCCGCCGCCAATCCCGAGCTACTTGCTCAATTCCGCGAAATCGCCGCGACCACTACCGGGCACAAAAGGGGGCAGGACTCCTCCTCTCTTACGGAGGGAAAGAAATCCGGTTAACGGCCCGTCCTCAATACCGCACGGTGAAGCCGAGACTGAGGACATCGGCCGAGACCGTGTTGGTCACCGACGTCGACGGAACGGGGCCCACCCCAGCCGCGTGATAGGGGCCCGTCTGTGCGTTCTCGAAGCCGTGGACGTAGGTTACCGAGAGGAACGAACGGGCAGTCAGTCGATACGACGCACCGACCGAAACCAGATGTTCGATGATCAGCGGACAGGCCACGTTGAAGAACGTATTCGTGCCGTCGATCGGATCCTGCTGGAACGTATACCCCATACGCAGGTACAGATTGTCGCTGGCTTGGTACTGCATGCCGCCGGACACCGAGAAGATATTGTCCCATCCCAGGCCGGTGACTGCGCCGGTGCCGTCGAACCCGGCCGGGTCTCCGAAACCTGGGGCGTTTTTGTAGTCGAAGTAGCGGATGTCACACGCCAGAATGCACTTCTGGATGCCGGTATATGCCCCGCCGAACGAAATGATCATGGGGAGGTCCAAGTCGAACTTCGCCACCCGTGAGCCACCGGCCCCGTCTCCGGTGATAAAGCGGAAGTCCTCCATCCACTGAGGGCTTTTTATCGACAGTCCCCAGTTCCAGGAATTCCGACCGATGTAATAAAGGCCTGCTTGTACGCCGCCGCCCCAACTATACCGGGTTCCCCTACCCGAGGTGTACAGGCCGCCGACCGGCGACGCGATGGCCAGTGGATCGAAGGCAATTCGGCCCATCGTGATGGTGGGCGACACACCGATCGACAGGTTCTCGGAGACGGCGTACGCGACGGTCGGGACGATCTGCAGGAACTCGGCCTCGGAGAACAGTTGCCCGAACCCCAGGCCTCCGGCGGCCGGTTGCGGCGTGAGGATTGGATTGGTGGTGCTCGCTGGATAGTTGGCCCGAAAGCCGGCGATTCCGTACATCCCTAAGCCGTACGTCCAACGCGAGCATACTGGTTTGTGGACCCACGCCACCACAGGTATGGGACATGCTCCCGGCTCGCCTCCGGTCGATCCGCTCAAGGGAACTGGCGGCACGCCGGGACCGAATGCCCCGGCGCCGACCTGACTCGATATGTTCTCGGTGGGCAACAGCAGATCCATACCGAACATCACTTCGGACTTGGCTAGACCGCCGATCGAGGCCGGGTTCCAGTAGATCGCACCGGCGGCGTCAATTGGGGCCGCCGTGGAAGCGCCGCCCATGGAGCGGTTAACCGGCCCGATGCCGTTGAGCATAATCCCCTGGGCCCAAACCGCCTCCGGGGACATCAGAATCACGCACAGCAACAACGCCCCGCCAGAAAACAGCCCCTCTTGTAGACGTTTCATTGCGGATATTTCCCAAGATTGTTCGATGTGAGCCGCCCGTCGAACCGCGGCCGGCGGAGTTGCGTCACAAGGCAACAGTTTTATTGCTTATAGCGTATTTATCGCCTGGTCTGCCGGCACACAACAAGCCTTCCATGAGTGTTCCGGTTGTGCCGGTTATTCCGGTTGTAGGGGCCCGGCTCATGTGGAGAATACGGTCGTTGCTAAGAGACCGGGATGTCGCCGGACTTGAGCAGTCCTTGCCCGGAGGCGTATTCGGCTACCACGGAAATCAACTTCTTGTGGTCGATCGGCTTGGTCGTATAGTCGTTGCAGCCGGCATTGAGGCACTTGTCTCGGGCGGTGCTCATGGCATGCGCCGTCAGTGCGATGATCGGACCGGTATAGCCCGCCTTGCGGAGCTTGGCCGTAGCCTCGTAGCCGTCCATGACCGGCATCTGTATATCCATCAGGATCACGTCGAACGGGGTTCCCTCGTCTCGTGCCGCCAGGGCGAGGTCGTAGGCAATCCGTCCATTGTCCGCCACGACAACCTCGGCTCCCGCCTTCTTGAGCAGAAACGCTATCAGCCGCTGGTTGTCGGGACCATCTTCGGCAAGAAGGACTCGGCAGTCGAGTTTGATCTTGGGAGCGGCCGGCTTCCTGTCGGAGTGCGCTGGGAGTTGAGCTTCGCTTGGGCAGTCAAGCAACTTCACGCCGTCCAAAGGCCCGGTTCCGATCGTGACGGTGAACGTGCTGCCTTTGCCGACAGTGCTCTTAACGCTGATGTCGCCGCCGAGTTTGCCCGCCAGCCGTTTGCAGATCGCCAATCCCAATCCGGTTCCGCCGAACTTGCGGGTTGTGGAGGTGTCTGCCTGTTGGAATGGCTTGAATAGTTTGGCAATCTGCTCCTCGGTCACCCCGATGCCCGAATCGACCACCTCGAATTGCATCTTAGGCTCATCGCACTCGGCATCCAGCAGTCGAGCCACCAGACGGACCCTGCCAACCTCGGTGAACTTGATGGCGTTTCCGGTGAGATTGATGAGAATCTGACGCAGCCGAGTCGGATCGGATTGAATACTCTGGGGTATCGGCCCGTCGTAGTCGATTTGCAAAGACAGGTTCTTCGCGTTGGCCCGAACGCGCATCAGCGAGGCTACATCTGAGATAACCTGGCACGGTGAGCACTGAACATGCTCGACTTCCAGTTTTCCTGCCTCAATTTTCGACAGGTCCAGGATGTCATTGATGATTCCGATGAGATACTCGCCGTTTTGTTTGATGGTCGTGGCCGCGTCGAGCTGCTCGTGGTCCAACTCGCTTTCCATCAGGATTTCCGAGAATCCCAGAATGGCCGTCATCGGCGTGCGGATTTCGTGGCTCATGTTGGCTAGGAACTCGCTCTTGGCCCGGTTGGCCGCTTTGATGGCTTCATTGAGTTCTTTAAGTGCTAGATTCTTGCTTTCCAGTTCAAGCAATGCCTGACTCTTAGCCACCTCGTACAGAAGGGCGAGAGCGAACATATACACAATCAGGCCGATCCAGGCCAGCATAGTCATCAACTTATAGTGGTGCGGAGTCAGATCACTCGGGAACGGGTAGCCGGTGTAGTCGAGTACATAGAACGCGGCCAGCGACGACGACGTGACAACCAACCAAAAAACGGCGGAGCGCCGGCCCGCGGTACTTAGGGCTACAACGGGTACCGCCGCGTACCACGGAAGGGCAAGAGATCCGTACCCCCCAAAGCGGCACGCCAGGAAGGTCAGCACACCGAAGAAGGCCACGATAAGCAGATTGCCCGCCATAACGACCGACCCGGTCTGACGAATGATGTACAGGGCAAGGAGCGCCACGCTGATTGCCATCATGAACCCGGCAATGCAGATCGGGTTATTCATCCAGATGAGGAAGACACTGTAGAAGATAGCCAGCACGATGAGAATCCAGGCAAACGACACCACCAGCCGGGCACGGCGGAGTACGTCCAGATTGCCGCCGCGGACATGAGCAGGTATGAACCAGTCAACGCCGGCGGCGATCGCCGCCCGAAACGCAACACCCATCCCTCGGTTGTTTCCCATCAAGACCCTGCCCATCCGTTCCCTGTCGTTTATGCGGTATGACTCCTCAGAGAGGTCGCTCATGCGTTCCAATAAATAATTTCATCAAAATCCACCGCAAGGCCGTCCTGCCAGCAGGCGCAACCTCGCCACGGAGCGCATGCTCCGACACACTTAAAAGATAGGTCGCGGAAACAGTCGCCGGATGTACGACCGAGGCGATTGCAGGTGGGTTATAACGAATGTCCGGGCAGAAAAAACCGACTCACTTACAATTAGCATGGCCACCACCCGACGCAAGAGGCGCATCCTGGCCGGTCTGCCCTTTTCTCACACATGATTTGCTCCACAATCAGTTTTGATCGCGTGAGGCCATTGCGCCCCACGTCCACGGGAAAATTCCCTGGTGACCTGCGCCTGTTGCGCACCACCACTGCTCTCCTATCGGGTCGTGGCGATACTTCCGGCCCATTGCGCGAGGCAGACGTCCATACGTCTCCACTCCGTGGCGGGGGTCGAGAGAAGGCACCGTCTAGGGCACGATTCTCTCAGTCAGATGCTTTCTTCTTGCTCCGAGCTTGGATAAACTAGAGGGATAGGAACAGGTTCTTTTCAGACCCGCGACCGTCCTAGCCGCCGCGCTGGATAAATGTCGTAAGTAATCGGAATCCGCCGGCAAGGCCGGTGGGAGATGGGATTTTGTCGAATTTTACGCGCTCCATTGCGGCGGCGGTCGGCTGCCTTCTGGTCTGGTGTTCCGCGGCCTCGGCACGGCCGATCGGCAACGCGACGGCACCCACCTTATCCCGGCCGGCGCGGGCGGACGCCGGCCGCTTGCCCGAAACGCGAGTCGAGGAGTCCCGCCCGTCGATTTACTACTTGCCCGACAAGCAAGGCAATCTTCAGCCGGTGCTGGATTTCAAGTACGAAGAGTTCGAGGAGCTTTATAAGCTGAAGCATCGTCTCGGCCGTCGGGTCGATCCGCCCCGGTACGTTTTGCAACGAATGTCGGTTGCCGGAACGGCCGCGGAAGATCATGCCGAGTTGACCGTCCGATTTCAGATATTGGTGCGCGACAACGATTGGGTCCGCGTGCCGTTGCGGCTCGACCAGGGTTTGCTCCGCGGCGAGGTGCAATACAAGGGATCGGGGTGGCAGTTCGTCGATTGCGAACAGCAGGGCGCCGGATACGTCTGCTGGATCCGCGGGAAGCCCGACACGCTGCACGAGGTCGCCCTGACGATGCTCGCTCCGCTGGACGCGGTGGGCGATGAGACCCGCTTGAAGCTGTTCGCTCCGCGCGCGGGGGCGTCCGAGTTAAAAATGACCGTTCCCCTCGCCGGCGCGATCGGCGCGGTCTCAGACGGCGCCGCGCTGTTGTCTTCCCACGCGACCGAGGGCGGAACGACCGAGTTCCGCGTTGCTCGATTCACGGGTGATTTCCAGTTGGCCTGGAACAAACCGGCCGCGTTGGGCGCGGAAACCCCCGCCGTCTTGGAGGCGATCGGCACGGTGCTGGCGCGACTCGACGGACGCGGCATCACCAGTGAAGCGACGCTTTCGGTGCGGAGCCTCGGCGCCGCGTTCGATCGCTTCTCCGTGCGCCTGCCGCCCGAGGCGGAGTTTGTGGTTCCGGCCGTCAAAGCCGCGGGCTACGCCGTCGCGCCGGCAAGCGCGGACGGCAAAGAGAAAGAGCCTCGGCGGACGGTCGAGGTGCGGTTGGCGAAGAAAACCACCGGGCCGGTCGATGTCCGTATCGCCTGCCGCCGCGATATCGAGCCGGTCGAGGGCGGACCGTGGCTCGAGCTGGCCGGCTTCGAGGTCGTCGCCGCGGCGCGCCAATGGGGCACGATCGCCGTGGCCGCCGACGGACGACGGCAGGTGCTTTGGGGATCCAACGATCGGACCCGCCAAGTCCATCCCTTGTCCGATGCCTTGCGGAAAGAGAACGCGATCGCCGGTTTCGAGTACTTCGGCCAGCCGTTTTCGCTGACCGTCCGACTGGCCCCGCGCGGAACGCGGATCGCCGTCGAGCCGGAATTCGTGCTGCTGGTCGAGCGGAACCGAGTCCAATTGGAAGGCAAACTCGCCTACACGGTCCGCGGTGCGGAAGTTTCGACTTTGAGAGTGGCGATTCCCGGTTGGGAGCTGGACGAAGTCGGTCCCGAGCGGCTCGTGGCCGGCGACGGCGTGACGGTCGAAGGAGAGACCGTTTCGATTCCGCTAGTGCGGCCCATGTCTGGATCCGTGGAGGTATGGTTGCGGGCGCATCGGGTCATCGGCGAGTCGGCCGCGTCATTGACGATCCCTCTGCCTCGTCCGAAGGCGGACTCGATCGCTCCCGCCACGCTGGCGGTGACGGTCGCCGACAACGTGGAACTCACCCCGAACGACCAACGCATCGAGGGGCTTACCCGTCAGCCGGGCGCGCCGCCGGTGGTGCTCCCCGCGCGACAGCAAGGGCCGTTGTATTATCTCGGCTCGGGCGGCCCGTGCGTTTTCGCGGCCGACTTTCGCGTCCATCGGCGCCGCATTGCGGTCGCCGTGGCCGGACAAGTAACGCTCGCCGACGGCGCCGCGACGGTGCAACAGAAGTTTTCGTACGTCGTCCTTCACGAACCGGTCGGCCATCTGATGTTGGACGTGCCCCGCGAATTGGCCGCCTCGGGACGAATACAGGTTCTGTTTGACGGTATCCCGCTCTCGCTAATCCTCACGGGCGACGACCGGATGACGCCGGTCTCCGCGAGGGTAGTCTTGCCCGAGGCGCGGATCGGTCAATGCGAATTGTCGCTAAACTACTCTGTCGCGGTGTCCGAGCCGTCGCCCGAGCGGCCCGCGGCGGTCACTGTCCCTCTGCCTATGCCGACCGACGGAGAGCTTGCGTCCAACGTTATTACCGTAATAGCGGCGAAAAACATCCGCCCGCGGCTCCGCAACGACGGCTGGTCCGCGACGGACCGGAACGAAACGGAGTATGACGCCCGAGGGTGGCTGCGGTTGACGGCGCCCCAACGGCGCCGCTCGCTCGACTTGGACCTGCTTTGGAAAAAGGACGACGCCGCAACGACGGTGGTCGATCGCGCGTTGGTCCAGTCTTGGTTCACGTCCGTTTCGCGTCAGGATCGGGCGGTGTTCCAATTCACCACCGACCGGCAAGAGATCGAGGTGTTGCTGCCGGCCGGCGCCGCGGCCGGCCAGGCGACCGTGCTGGTCGACGGCCTCGACGTCGCGCCTCGTCTGCTGGAGGAGAATCGCACGTTGGGCGCCACTGCTGGCCCCTCCAGCAGTGCGGGAAACACGGTTGGACAAGCCAACCGTGGCACCCGTCATTTAGAGATTCCGCTCGGCGGCCGGGGGGAAAGCCGCCGCGTGACGGTCGAGTTGCGGTATCATTTCCCCGACCCGCGTCCACCCCGCGGCGCGCTGAGTCTCGAAATCCCTTGCATAAAGCCCGAGGCGTGGATACGACGGACATATCGGCAACTCATCCTGCCGGCCAACGAACACCTGATCGCCGTTCCCGCCGGATGGACCGGCGAATACGTTTGGAGTTGGAGCGGCGGCTTTTGGACGCGGCGGCAGTCGATCGACCAGGCCGAGTTGGAGTCGTGGGCGGGTGCGGCCCCGCTGGACCCGCCGATCGAACGGGCAAACCGCTATCTTTTCAGCTCGTTGGGTAAGCCGCCGCGGGCGGAAATGCGGACGGCCGGACGCACGTGGCTCGTCCTCTGGGCATCGGGCGCCGCGCTGGTCGTCGGTCTGCTGTTGATCTACGTCCCCGCCGGCCGCCACCCGGCGACGTTGTTCGTCGCGGGCGTCGCGCTGCTGGCGGCGGGACTGATCGCCCCCGAGCCGACGCTCTTGTTGGCCCAGGCCGCGGTCTTGGGGCTGGTGCTCGCGCTGCTGGCGGGATTGCTCGAGCGGGGACTCATCGGACGACGTCGCGCTCCGCCAGGCAAGGAACCGTCCAGCTCGCGGGTCGATCTGCGGGCCGTCAACTTGGTTCCGTCGTCGGTACGGACTGAAACTCCGCCTTCGACCGAACCGATGCCTTCGATCGTTCCGCAACCCACGGGGAAATCCCAGCAATGATTGTCCCAGCGGTGTTGCTGCCGTCGATGGTCGGGATATTGCTGGGGATTGCCCCGATGCGGCATGACCCCGCCGTCGGCGACATGTTGGGCGCCACTGCCGGCCCCTCCAGCAGTGCCGAAGACACGGTTGGACAAGCCAAACGTGGCGCCCGCGCGGCCGGGGTGATCCGCTTCCGCCGCGTCCTGGCCCCCCAAAACCGGATGAAGGACTGGCCGCTCGGCGGCGAGCGTTACCTGCCGATGGACGCGGCCGAGTTCGAGCGGCTGGTCGGGGCCATGAAGCCGCGGGACGCGAAACATCCCGCCGCGCCTTCGGCCGCCGTCGTCGCCGCACAATACCATGCACGGCTGACCGGCGGGCGGTTGATCGGAAAGGCCGTTCTGGACGTGGTTCTCACCCGCGACGGACCGGTTGCCTTGACGCTTGAACCCTGCAATGCGGCGCTTGGCGAGGCCCGCTGGCGGCCGGCGGCCGACAAGTTGGGTGCCACTGCCGGCTTGTCCGGCAGTGCCGAAAACACGGTTGGACAAGCCAACCGTGGCACCCGCGCGAACGGCGATTCCACCGCAGCCGTGCTGGGATTGACCGGCGAGGGCAAACTTGCGGTGCTGGTCGAAAAGTCGGGGCGACTGGAGTTCGACTGGTCGCTGGCTGCGCGGCGCGATTCGGGCGACGTTTTGTGCTTTGCCTTCGAGATGCCCCCGGCCGCGGCCAACCGGTTGTTAGTCGAGTTGCCCAAAGAGTCCGCGCCATCGGTCGATCGAGGTTTGATCACCGGCAGCGAACCGTCGGGCGAGCGGTCGCGTCGTTGGCGGATCGAGCTGGGCCGACTCGGCCGGTTCAACCTGCTCGTGGTTCCAGCCGGCGCGGAGGTGGGCCGGCCGCTGGCGCTGCTGCGGGAGTCGCGGACCTACGACTGTTCGCTGCGGGGGCTGGAGGTTTCCGCCCAATGGAAGCTACAGGCGCACAACGAGCCGCTCGAACGAGTCACAGTGCTGTTGGATCCGGGGTTGCGGTTGGTCTCCGCCTGTTTGGGCGAAAGCATGATTCCCTGGTCGGCCGTTCCGGCGGCCGACGGAGGTTCAACGCAAATCGAGCTACGGCTACCCGAGCCGATCCGCGACGCCGAGCGGGTGATCCGCCTAGGCGCGATCGGCCCGGTGGTGCTCGACCGCAAGTGGCAACTGCCGCGAATCCGCTGCGAGGGCCTGCTCTGGCAAGAAGGAGATGTCACATTGTTGGTGCCCGAGCCGTTGGTGGCCGACCGCATCGAGCCGCTCGGTTGCGTACAGACCGGCGCCGGCCCGCTTTCCGCGCCGCGGGTCGGGCGATCCTCGCAATTTCAATGCTTCGACCCAAACGCCACGGTCGAAGTGTTGATGGTCGTGCGTCCGGTTGACTGCAACGCATTGAAGCCGGCGGGCGCCGAACCGCCCACGGACCTGCCGTTCGAGTACGACGCTCGAGCGGAATCGCTTGATGTCTCGCCGGTTTCTCATCACAGGGGACTGTCCCAATTTTCGCGGCGTGAGGGACGTTGCCTTGGGGAATCGCTTGACCGCCGCGAAAATGGGACTGTCCCCCTTGCGCTGCGGGAAGGGGACAGGTCCATGTTTTCGGCCAACCGTTTGCCCGCGAAATGTGTTTTTCGGCCGAAAAATGGACCAGTCCCCAGCCAGCCCGTGAACGCTTGCCCCGATGTCTCGCCGGTTCCACAAGCGGCGAGGTACTCCGGCACGATCCGCATAACGGCGGAAGTGGGAAATCGCGCGGTTCGAGAAACCTGTCTGCTGCAGTGCGTGCCGGAAGCAGGCCAGGTGGAGCGGGTGCTCGTCCGCTTGGCGCCCAGTCGCCCAACGCCTCCCGATTGGACCCTGGACGGCCGCAGCGACGGGCAATTCACGGCGCGGCGTTGGTCGGACCAAGAGCGAGCGGCGGCCGGGGTGGACCCGTCGATCGAGACCTGGGAGCTAACGCTTAGCCCCCCGCGCAACATTCCCTTCGAGATCGCCGCCGTGCGCGAAACAATCATAAAGCCGCGACCATCGGTCGCGCCCCAAAACGCGACCGACGTGGGCGCGACCGACGGTCGCGGCTTTATGGATATTTCTCTGGCGTCGTTACCCGAGGCAACCAGCCAATGGGGCATTTTGGTGGTCCGGGGGATTGGGGACGGAAACATTATCATCGAGAACCGTTGCTTGCAACCGATACTTCCCGAGCCGCCCCCGCCCGAACGGGTGCAAACCATCCGAGGCGCGTATCGTTACGATCCGGCCGAGGACGTCGGGCGGTGGAAAGAAACGGCAATCCGGATTTCCGAGGCAAACGATCCGGCCGTGTCGTCGGCTTGGGTGTGGAACCTGCGGCTGGAATCGTGGTATCAACACGGCGCGACGGCGCAGCATCGCGCCACCTATGAAATGCAGAACGTCGGCCGCCGCCAGCTCAAGCTGACGCTGCCGCCCGGAACCGGCCGCGAGAACATCCACGGCGTTTGGGTCGGCGGCAACGCGGTTACGTGGCAAGTGGTCGAACGCGGCCGGCAACGGTTGGTTTCGGTCGAGCTTCCAGCCGATCGGAAATATCCGCGCGTGGCCGTCGAATGGACGACCGCCGAGCCGCGATTGGGCATCGTCGGCACGTTGAGCGCCGTGCCGCCCGAACCCGATATGCCGGTGCTGGCGAGGAATTGGACCGTGCGTCTTCCGCCGGGCTACGAAAGCGCCGATCCGCGGGCCGGCGCGTCGACGGCGGCCGTGCCGCAAGGCTGGACCGCATGGCGGATGGACGTTTCGGACTCGTCGCCGACGACGTTGAAATACGCTCGCCGCGATTCGATGCGGCTGTTCGGCGTCGTCGCGTTTCTGCTGGTCGTCGCCGCTGGGTGTTGGAAGCCTAACAGCCCGTTGAATAAGTCGGTTTCCGAGAGTTCGGGTGCCACTGCTGGCTTGTCCAGCAGTGTTTTTCCGGGTGTTTCCCCCCACACTGCTGGGCAAGCCAGCAGTGGCACACTTTTTCAACAATCTGCTAACGGACTGTTGAAAAAGGGTGGTGTGTGTTTGCCACTGGCGGCGTTGGGTCTGTTCGCCGCGGCGGCGATGTTTTTGCCCGGCGCGTATGTCCCGTTGGCGGGGGGCGGCGTGCTGGGGGCGGTCTTCTGCCTGGCGTGGCGGTGGATTCGTCGTCCAGCGAGGGAAATCCACCCGGTGCAACTTCGACATCTACGCGATCATTCCGACAGCACGGTTTCGATGGCTTCGCCGCTGGGGTTGT
>JAUWNG010000088.1 GCA_030612765.1 Planctomycetota bacterium | reverse complement strand
GATCTCACACGAGATTCTTCGCTACGCTCAGAATGCCGGTTGCCCCGTGAACGGTTACGACCAAAATCGTGGGGGAGTGTGACAGCTAGCAGCCCGGTGAAAAAGTCGGATTTGGGAGTTTGGGGGGCCCGGGGGGGCTTCCCCAGCTGGGCTTGGGAAAAACGCCGGGTAAACCCCTGCGGCAAACCCAAGCTGGGGCACCCAAACTCCCAAATCCGACTTTTTCAACGGGCTGCTAGCTGTCACACTACCCCACGATTTTGGTCGTAACCGTTCACGGGGCAACCGTCATTCTGAGCGTAGCGAAGAATCTCGTGTGAGATCGCGGTGCATGCGAGATTCTTCGCTACGCTCAGAATGACGATGTTTCCCCGACCCGTGAACGGTTACATTTTGGTCTCGGTGCGTTTGCCGATGAATACAGATAGACTATCTGGCTATTCGCCGCGTGGAGTGGCGATATGACTTCGCACAAGATCGCCTAAATTTTGCGGAACGGCCCGCCGCAGACGGTCCAACACACATTCCCAGCGATAGGCGAAACTTCCCGCCTCGTCGCGGGGGCGATGCTTGAACAACGTGTCGAACGCCCGTTTCCGCTTGCGGTATTCCGACTGGATTTTCGAGAACCGGGCAACGAAGGCATCGACATACAGCGCGGCGAACTCATCGCCGTCGGGCACCAGCGAAAGGCGGCGATTTACCGGCTGGGCATACTCGCGGGCAAAATGTTCCAGCTCGGTGCGATAGTCGACGAACGTCCCGGTCTGGTCGGCCACGACGATCTCCACCGGCAAACCGCTCTCGCTCTCGATCACTATCTCGTCGCCGTCGTCGAATACCACGTAGCCGCGGGTGTTGTATCGCCCGACGATTATATTTGAAGCGGCGGCGCGGCCCAGCAGCCGGGCAAACCGCGAGGCGAAGGCGGGGTCGGCCATCTTTTCGGGCGGAATCTTGTCGGTGGCCATGCCGCGGACGTAGTCGCGCTCGAAATAGGGCGAGCGGATGGCGACGTCCCGCATGTCGCGGCGCGGCCCCGAATATCTTTCGCTGATCCGGTTGGACGTGGTGTGAGCGGGCAGATTCATACCCAATTGCCGGCAACCGAGCCGCCGGTCGAGCGTGTACTCAGTGTACCCCTCGGATTGAATGATGGCGTCGAGCAACTTTTTGCCTTCGTCGAGGTGTTCGCGGATGCCCCACTTCTGCATGCGGATGATCCGCAAGATTTCATCGCGGATGCCGCGCTGTTTGATCTGGGTGATGTAGACGTCGCGGCGGCCCGGCGCTTTGTCGCGCAGCGTCAGGGGACGGACGATCCGGCCGATGTTGACGTACTCCAGGTCGCCGTGTTCGCGCACGAAATTGAGGATGAACCCCCGGCACTTTTCGTCGCAAATCCGGCGCAGCTCGGCGTTGCCGGCCTCTTCCGCCAGGTCGAACGCCGAATCGAGGATCAACTCCCCTTCCTTGATCCTGCCGCCCGGCAGCCACTCGATCTGCATGAAGAACTCGGAGCTGAGTCCCAGCAGGCTCTCCTCGGAAGCCGTCTTATCGTCCTCGCCGATCAAGGCGGCGTAGACCCGGTTCCGCCACTCCAGGTTTTCGAGTTTGTCGCGGCGGAACTCGGGCGGGACCGACTCGCAATACTTCCGCCGCAGGGTCTCGTAAACTTCCTTGAGGGTTTCACCGTCGAGCGTTTCAAAGTCGTGCGGGGTCAGATCGTCCTTCGAGAACCCTTTGCCGGCCATGAAAAAGGCGATCTCGCGGTTGCCTTGACGGTTCACCCCCGCGGAGAACTCGCGGATTTCCGCCAAATGCCGCCGCAACGCCGATTCTCCCATCCGGCCGAGCTGCGCAAACGACTCGTAGGTCAGCAGCCGCGTACCCGTCGTCTTGCTGTAGTAATAAAGCTCGTTGCCGTGAATGGCGATGCGCGAAGCGGCGATCATCCGATTCATCTCGTCCGGCGTTTTTGGCAGCGGGCTGATCCGCCAACATTCGCCCCGCCACTTTATGGCCGAGCGGACCCGCGGGTTGCGGGCCAGCAAAAACTTCACCCGGTGCTTGGGGACCAATTGTTGCAGCAGTTCGTCGGCCCGGAAGCAAAGCGGCATGTCACCCGGGTCCGGCCGGATCAGGATCGCGTCGTCCTCCATGATCAGGTCGACCGAATTCCGCCACTCCGCGGACTCTTCTTCCCGGCTCATCGGCCCCAGTCCATTCTCCAGCCGCTGACGGATGAGAAAGTCAACGTAGGCCATCCGCTGCGTGGCGTGGATGCCCGGGGTGGTGACGATCGTGTTTCCGGAAGGAAACGCGGTGGCGATGCGGGACTTCAGCTTCCCGTTTTGGTTCTTGGCCAGTGGATGTTCACCGATGACGCGGGGCAACATTCGTGAGGCGGGGGATTAGAGCTTGCTCTCGATAAATCGTCGGCATCTGGCCTTGACGCAACCACCGGCGGCATCGCCCGAATGAACGAGTATCCCCACGCGTTGCGTTAGGGACTCGCCCTTCTTCAGCGTGAATTTCACGCCGCTTTTCGCGTCGGGTCGGCGGGGACCAAAAGTGCCGTAGTCGCGTGTAAACCAGCGCGGCTCCTCCTTGTCGGTGGCGAAAATCGCGATCCCTTCGGTGACGCCGCCGACCGTGTTCGAGTAGTCAACCCAGCGCGCGTGCTTCCGGTACATCCCCGTTTTGTCAATGATGTCGTCCTTGGTGACGACGCCTTTCGAACTGGTCATTGTGCCGCCCCCGTCGACCGAGAACCGAGGGTGCATGCGCACGTACGGCCAGGCGTAGTGGGTCTGGTCGGAGGCAAACGTCACGTCGCCATACGAAGCCTTGATCTCGAAGCTCAAGTCGAGCAGATACTCCCCCTTTTCCAGCGGCACGACGCGGCACCGGCGCCATTCGTCGATCACGGGCGTCTCGCCGTAGTCGGCCTCCCAAAGCAACTGTGCCTTGACGGTAGCCTCGTCGGCCGTCACCTGTTCGCCCAGGAACTTCACGTGGCGAATGCGGTCGCGGAACCCCGTCGCGGGCTTCTTCTTGTCCTTTGAATAGAGGCTCGCGTAGAAGTCCGCCCGCCGCTGCCCGGCCAATTGCACTTTGTCGGCGAACCAGATCGAACGATGATGCGGATACGGATCGGTCTGCTGCACGGTCAGCAACCGGCCCGAGGGACTATGCACCGGGTAATAATGCGGCATATCGACGTCTTTGCCATACTGGTACACCACTGCTTCCTTGCCGTCGATAAGGATTCGCAATTGTCCTTGCGACTCGTTCTTTTTCAACTCCACGCGGGCCGTGGATTCAGCCGCAACGGCCGGCGTCCCGGCAGTTAGCGATCCCGCGAGAGCCATCACCGTAAGCGCCGCGAACTTCTTCATGTGGATGACCTTTGTCCGTCTACAAAAATTCCTCGATTAAACGTCCACCTCGGGCACGACGAACGGCTCGCGATAGAAACCCTTCGCCAGCGCGTTGGCTTCCGCGTTGTCCCGGAAAGACTCGTTTTCGCTGTCGCACTCCAGCCAAGGGCCGAGGATCGACTCGCCGGGATCAATCTCATGGGCCTCCAGGTGCGCCAGGTATTGATCGAACATCTCCTGGAACACCGGCAAGTCCCCGATCTGTTCGCGGATTGTGGCGACGGAGGCCCTTTTTCCCAGCCGGTAAGAGATGTTGCCGGCATGGCAGATATTGGTGGAGAGATGGCCTTCGAGTATCTCGGCGTTGAGGTCCTCGCGCTTCCCGCTCCGCAGCGCCCGGATAAAGTTCTCGAAGTGGGCCTGCGTGTGGTTCCGCGAGTCGGTAAACTGCTTGATCCTCTTGCCCTGGTTGTCGCGGACCTCGCCTCGGTGCATCATCGCGTAACCGCCTTCGCACTGCACGCACGTGTTGACACCGGCGGCGCCGCGGAACGACGGCATGGTCTTGGTGTTTTTTCCGGCCCGCAGGTTGTGGACTTCATAAAGCACCGGAGCGGAGGGGAAGTCGTAATACATAATCTGCGTATTGGGCACGTTGCCGGCGTCGTTGAAGACGAATCGGCCTCCGACGCTCATCGTCCGGCGGGGCAGTCCCGTCTCGCCCAACAACCGCCGCGCGATGTCGATCTCGTGGACCCCCTGGTTGCACGACTCGCCGTCGCCCATGTTCCAGGTGAAGCTGCAATCGTATTGGATGCGATCGCGATAGATAGGCCCTTTCCGGGCCGGGCCGCACCAGAGATCGTAGTCCAGCGTCTCGGGGATCGGCAGCGGCTCGGACCGCTTGCCGATCGAGGTCCGCGCCTTATTGGCGAAGCATACGATGTACTGGATCTTTCCCAGTTGGCCCGACTTGATGTACTCGTCCGCTTGCCGGTCGGTGTCCCGGGATCGGCTCTGGAGACCGACTTCGACCAAGCGGTCGTACTTGCGTGCCGCATTGACCATCTGCCGGCCTTCCCAGATGAAATGCGCCAGGGGCTTTTCGACGTACACGTGGCGGCCGGTCTGGCAGGCCCAGATCACCGGCAACGAGTGCCAGTACTGCATCGTGGCCACCGAAAGGACATCGAAATCCTTGCGATCCATCAGCCTCCGCACGTCGACCACCGCTTCCGGCTTGTTCCCGAATTTCTTTTCGACGCGCTTGGCGGCCGCTTGCAGGCGTTGGCGGTCGGGATCGCAGACGGCCGCTATGCGCACTCCCTGCTGGCGCCCGAATTTGTTGATGTGAAAGTTGCCGCGGCCGCCGCATCCCACCACGGCGATGCGGACTTCATCGTTGGCCCCGAACACCCGCCGCGGAACCACCAACGGCAGGCCGATCGCCGCCGCCGCCGCGGACGTCCGTTGAATAAACTTTCTGCGCGTAATGGACATGGCAAAACCCTTGTTCTTGTTTGAATAAATTATGGTGTACTAATTATTATTGTAACGCTCTTTCAGTCGGTTGACCAGCGGGCCATCGAAATCACGCGGGGGGCACTACTGGCCGCTGAAGCGGCCAGCCCGTACAATGCGACCAAAGGGCAGGCCGCTTCAGCGGCCAGTAGAGCGGCCGGTTAAACCATGACCTCCTGGACCGAAAAATCCCGCCATTCCACCGGTCCCTTTTACAAAGACCGCCGCCGCTTTGAACACTGGTACCGCGACAATCAGGTCTACTTCATTACGGCCCGATGCCGCGACCGTTTCCCCGCCTTCGCCTCTGAAAAGGCCAAGTTGATTTTCTGGGATCGCTTCGACTATTACACCCACCAGGCGCAATTCACCCCTTGGATCACTTCGGTTGTGGACAACCACTATCACTCGCTCGGCTACTGCAAGACCGGAGAAAAGCTGAAAACGATGATGCCGCGAATTCACGGCTCGGTGGCCAAGCTGGTGAACGACCTTCTGCCCGAGCGATTGTCGCCGTTTTGGGGCGACGGGGGACATCAGCACTATTTCGACGGCTGCATCCGCGACGAAAAGCAATGCCGCCTGGCATATCGCTACGTCCTGACGCAGAGCGTTCGACACGGCCTATGCCGCGACTGGCGCGAGTATCCTCACACTCACTTGGAAATCGAACTGGAAGTGGGTGTGCGCCGGGCTTTGCAGTTGCGGGCTTTCTTGGAAGGGGTTCCGTACAAGCGGTATCAGAACCGTGCGGATTGAGCGGTTGCGCAGGTTTTTTGCGGTGGCCCACTGGCCGCTAAAGCGGCCAGCCCTTTACAACGCGTTCTCCACGAGGGCTGGCCGCTTCAGCGGCCAGTAGCGGCCAGTTCAACGGTCGGGCGAACCCTTCCGCGTCCGCTGCAGCGACATCAGCGCCAACGCCGTACCGTACTGCTGATGATAGTCGAACATCGGAAAGTCCCACCACGACCCGTCCTTCTCCTGCAAGTTAATCAGGATATTCGCCAGATGATCCTGGAAGTGCGCCCGCTGGTTGGTGGGAAGCTGCTCGATGCACAATGCCGCGTAATAGTGGCCGTAGTAGAAGAAGTAGCCGGCCACGGCGAACCAAGACTCGTGCGGGATGGGACGCTTCCGGCCGATGTCCAGCCATCCGTTTCGCGCGAACAGCCGGTCGAGCCAGGTTTTCAGCACGTCGTCGGTAACGGTTTTGTCGCCCCAGAGCCGCATCGCCACGTTGCAGGCCTGCGAACGGCCCAGGCTGCCCGCCGGGCGGTTGATCAGATTCATCGGCTTGTACTTGTGGTGCTCGCCGTACAACACGGAGAAGTCGGGCTTGCGCTGTCGGCGGATCGAGGCGGTTGCCCGATCGATCAGCCGCTTTGGTATCTCGATGCCCGCCTTTCGGGCATCGTCGAGGACTACCAGCACGGTCGCCGTGACGAAGCTGAAGCTCACCCCGCTCGGCTTCCGAGTGAGTGCCCTGAAATCGTAGTAGGACCAGCCGCCGTCGACGACCTCGTACCGATCGAGCATGTCCAATTGCTGGTCGATCAGGGCCAGAATCCGCCGCCGGCGCTCGGCGTCGTCGGGCTTTCGGCCCAACATCCGCACGAGCGCTTGGATTCCGTATGCGTGCGCCCAGGTGTTGTAAAAGCAGTCCGGCGTGGCACGGCGCACCCCGGGCAAATGATCGAACAGCCAATCCTCGCCGCGCTCCAACGATTGGATGACTTTCGGATCGTCGCCGCCGGTTTCGATCAGCGCCGAAACGCATAGCGCGGTGACCGCGCCCCGAAAAGCGTGATGCGCGCCCGGCACCGGCGCGTAGATATCCCCGGGCCTGGTGATGTTCACCGATCCCCACGAGCCGTCCTTGTTCTGTCGCTTCAGCAGAAACTCGACGCCGCGGTGGATCGCTTGATCGATCTGCTCGGCCGTCGGCGGCTCGATTGGCTTGGGCTTCGGCCCGATCACGGCCAACGCCGGCGGACGCGGCGGCGCCTCGGCGGCCGACGCCGGAAGACACGCAATCGCCACGGCCGACAAGATGATCCATCGAACTTGAATACACGGCGGGCAAGCCCGCCCGCTACACTTTGATCGCATATTCCCTGGTCCTTCTCACTCTTTGTTCTTCGATGGTTCGAGAACGACCTTCTCGCCCTCCTGCAATCCCTTGAGTATCTCGACCTGCTTGTCGGTCCTACGACCGATGGTCACGGGGCGGGTCTTCGGCTTGCCGTCCTCGCCAAGCACTTGGACGGACCGCTTCCGGTCGTCCAGTTCGTCGGTCACGATGACCTTCGGCGGCACGAGGATCGCGTCCCGCTTCAAGTACGGGACCAGTTTGATCTTGCAGGTCATGCCGGGCATCAACAGCTTCGACTTGCCTTTCAGACGGACCTTCAGCCAGCCGTCGAATTTGCCGGGCGCGATCGGAATGTCGCTGACCCGATCGACCTCGACCGGCAGGTCCAGGTCGGGATAGCCCGTCGGCACGGCGGTCCCCTTCAGCCCCGGCCGAAGATCGTGCAAATACTTCTCGGGAACCGTCGTGCGGATGCACATCGGCCGCGGCGAAACCACGGTCATCACCACCTGATTCGGCTGGACCGTGCCGTGGAGACGAAGCCTGCTTTCCATTGCGGAGGAATCGGCCGGCTTGCCGCGGGTGAACCGGCCGTAATATACGATCCCGGCGGCCGGCGAGCGGACCGTCATGCCTTTGCGGTCGGCCAGCAGCTTTTCCAGTTTTTCCTCGGATTTACGCCGCTGTTCCCGGAGCTTCTCCAAATCCAAACGCTGTTTTTTCAGGGCCAGCGGCAATTTCGATTCGCTCTTCTCCCAATCCAAAACCGACCGCCTGGTCGATTCCTCGACCTGCTCTTCCCTTCGCGGGATGTCGAACTTCAGCGCGAAGTCGCGGTTGATTTCGGCGATTTCGACCGAAAACTTCGCCCGCTCCAGCGCATCGCGTGCCCGTTGCAGCACGATCTCCTCGGTCTCCTCGGTGATGTCGTCGGCCTTGTACATCTTTTCCAACTGTCGCAATTCTTCCTGCTGGTATTCCAGCCTCGTCCTGGCCATCTTCAGACCGAACTCAGTCACCTTCACGCTCAGCGGCCGACCGACGCGGAAGAAAAACTCCCGGTCTTCCTCGGCTATCTTCGCGGCGCGCCGGCTCGACTCGAGATTCAGCGGCGTTATCTTCCCCAGCACCTGCAACTGCTCTTCCGCCTGATGGATCGCCACTTCGGAGAGCTTCAGTTTGGCTTGCAGGTCGGTGATTGTCCGGTCGAGCTTGTCGGTCTCCAACTCGAGAACCACGTCCCCCTTGCGCACATGGGCGCCGTGCCGAGCGGCGCTGAGGACCGTCAACTTCGACCACTCTTCCGGCGAAAGGAGTATCTCGTAGGCTTTTTCGCCCTCGAAAACGCCCTCTAGTTCGACGACGATCCGAAACGGTCCTTTTTCGACCGTTTTGGTGGCCGGCGCGGCGGCGGCCGGTTTCTTCTCCTCTTTCTTGTCCGCTTTATCCGCTTTATCGGAGGCGGAATCGGCGGCAAGCACCGATGTAGCCCACAACGCCAATGCAATCAGGCAAAGATATCGGCAGAAAATCGAGCGATGCATGCTGTCCTACTCCAGTCCGGATATGAGGTGTGTGTCGATTATGCAACGGCGCGCAAAGTCACCACAGCTTATCTATTGTGGCACACGGAAGGCGGTTAAGCAAGGGACTTGACACAATGGTGGGGTCGTTCTCGTCGTCCAACCACTCGCTGGATCGGCCGTCGCGTACCGGCTTAGGGTTTAGCTGGCATTTCTCACCACGGTGTGCCACTGCTTGGAACAAGCAGTGCTGGGGCAATGGGTTACGCTCGGCACTGCTTCTGCGAAGCAGTGGCACACTGTCGGCCAATATCCCTGCGTGGTGAGAAATGCGTGCTAAGTTCCGAGGCCCGAAGTCTTGCTGTAGAGCTAAGTGCGCTCCGACCCCCTCCGAGGTTAATCTTCAATACGCAGCAGGAACCGGCCGATTCCGTATGGTTCGGTTCCTGGAACTTTCGATGGCATGCTCTCGTCTTCGTCGTGATGCACCGTCGTGCCTCCATAGTAGAACCAGTACGTGCCCGGCTTTTCTCCCGGTGTCGCGCCCGTGGCGACATAGATGCCCTTGCTGTCGAACCCCTTGCCCAAACCCAAAAGGGGCTTGCGTCCCAGACGGCGAAACTGCTTGCCGTCCCGGCTGAACGCCGCGTACACCAACGAGGTTCCGCTCTTCGCGAAATAGCCCGACGGAAACATCAGATACAAATCGTCTTTGATCTTTGTCGTCGCCGAGTTGTAGAGGTGAAAGTCGCTCGGATCGTCCTTGTCGGGCTTCAGGATCACAACCGGATCGGGAAAATCTCCAAACGTGGCCGATTCGGTGTAGCCGACCACGCGTTTGCCCGTATAGGGCCGATCACTCCACCCGCTCCACATCCGCACGTAAAGCCGGTAGACGTCGCCGTCATGAATACAGATATTCCCCGTGTCCGAGTTCTTTTTTAGCAACGGCTCGTCCAACATTTTCCATCGTAGTCCGTCCGGCGAGGTCGCGCCAAAAATCCACCACTCCCGCTGTGGCTTGACCATGCGAGCGCCCACCCCCTTGAATCGCTCCGCTGCCGGCGCATTTTCGTCGAAGATGATAGTGCAGAGGTTAAAATCAAACATAAGGATATTGTTGTCCTTATTGCCCTTGTAGGAATAGATGCCGAGCGCGGGTTTTTCCCAACGGATGCCGTCCTTCGAGCGGGCGTAGCACAAATAGCAGTCGCCGTCGCGGCAGTCACGGTCGAAGGCGACGTACCAGAGATGCCACTGGTCTCCGATCCGCAGAACCTGGTCCATGCCTATGGATACCTCTTCCCAGGGGCGATCGGCCTTCAGTAGCGGCTCGGTGGTCCGCTCCAGGACGGTGAGCACCGGCGCCTTTCCGTCTTCGCCCGCCACGGCGACGCGCACCGGCGCGGCCGCCAAGAGAATGCCGCAAAAGACAAAGACGATGCTCCGCTTGTTGGTAATCATGGTTCGTTTTCCTTGGTGTTGTTGGACGCTCAGAAGCTGTTTAGAACTCAAAATGTAGCACGGCCGCCCTCGGCTGTGCCCGGAAACTCACGGCAATTCACACAGCCGAGGACGGCTGTGCCACATTTTGAGATAGTTTCGTTGGGGTGGCAGTTGTACTGCCGCCCCAACCTGTCACCACGGGTTTGACGGACCGCTAGAACGCCTTTCCGTCGATCGTCAGCCCGTCATGGCGGTTGCCCAGGCGGTAATGCGTTTCCATATCGATCGAGTAGTTTATGAACTGCACCGAGCCATCGCAAAAGGCCATGTGGAGGCCGATGGCATGGGCGCTGCCGAAACCCAATCCCTGTACGTAGCCGGATTGGTCTTGCCTCGGCAGAAACGCTGCGTTGTTAGTGGTCCATCGCAACGTGTCGCAGTCCCAGCCGCAATTCCAACCCTGGTCATCGCAACCGTTCAGTCCGTTGTCATAGTGGTCTGGGAAGAGGTACTTTTCCCCCGCCAAGTAGGTATTGCTGGTGCCATCGGTAATTGAGGCCATGGGCGTTTCGCTGCGAACGTAGAAGATGCCACCTGTGTCGGGCGTTCCAATAATGGTCGTCATCCAGTCATTGGGGCTCAGGGCGTCGCCGGCCGCAACGGAAGCCGGAACACCCAGCCCACTTGTGGGGGGATAGACTCCGCCGCACCCGGCATAGTCGCTACGGCCCAACACCGTGGGTTGGGGGTCGGGGAGGTTGTAGTAAGGAGAAAAGGTGTGAAGGGCCGGAAACGGGTAGGCAATTGCGGGGCGGCGGCTGGGGCAATGGTAATTCACCAGGGGCGTTGATACGCACACGCACATTTTCTGCCGGTCCCCGTCGGCGCCCAGTTCGTGCAACGCGATCTGCTCCATATAGGGGAGGATATTGTAGAGCCAGCCGCCGGGTTGCCGTCTATCGAATCCGCGCGTCGGTTCGCCGGCGAAAGTAGCATACCAGCCGCCCGTCGGCAGAAATCCCTGTATTTCCTCGTGGTTGAGACAGGCCAACGAGATTTGTTTCAGATGGTTGCAGCACTGCACCCGTCGGGCCGCCTCGCGTGCCGCCTGCACCGCCGGCAGCAACAGCGCGATCAGGATGCCGATGATCGTAATGACGACCAAAAGTTCCACGAGCGTAAAACCGCGAGGAGATTTTGGATTTCGGATGGTGGATGGTGGATTTGGTTCCATGATATTGCTCCAACATACTGTCCCAAGTGTGCCGTTTAGCCGGTGTGCTGCCCGCATGCGGCTGGCTAGAACGCCTTGCCGTCGATCGTCAGCCCGTCTTTTCGGTTGCCCAGCCGGTGATGCGTTTCCAGATCGATCGAGTAGTTGATCATCCGCACCGAGCCATCGCAGAGGGCCATGTGGAAGCCGGTAGCGTGGGCGCTGCCGAAAGCCACAGTGTTTGCGTAACCGGGCTGGTCTTGCCACGGCTGAAGAATCGTTGTGCCTTGTGTGGTCCATCGCAGGATGTCATTATCCCACCCAATGTCCCAAGCCTGATCATCCGCATTGTCTAGTCCGCTGGCATATTGCTCTGGGTTGAGGTACTTCTCTCCCGCCAAATAGGTGTTGCTGGTGCCATCCGTAATCGAGGCCATGGTCGTTTTGCTGCGAACGTGGAAGATGCCACCGCTGTCAATCCCGCCGCCCCAGACGCGTAACCAGTCATTGGCGCTCATTGCGTCACCGGCTGCAAGGGTAGTTGGAAAATTTTTGTCCCCACCTGTGAATAAGTCTCCGCCGGACCCGGCGTAGTCGCTGCGCCCAACATGCGTGGGCTGGGTAGTGAGGTTATAGAAAGGCTGAAAATGCGGAATTATAAACGGGTAGGCAATGGCGGCGCGACGGCTAGGACAATGATACGTCGCTAGGGGCGTTGACACACATACGGTCAATTTCGTTCGGTCGCCATCGGTGCCCAGGTCGTGCAACGCGACCTGCTCCATGTAAGGGAGGATATTGTAGAGCCAGCCGCCGGGTTGGCGCTGATCGAATCCGCGCGTCGGTTCGCCGACCCAAAGAGCATACCAACCGCCCGTCGGCAGAAACCCCTGTATCTCCTCGTGGTTGAGGCAGGCCAGCGAGATTTGTTTCAGATGGTTGCAGCACTGCACCCGTCGTGCCGCCTCGCGGGCCGCCTGCACCGCCGGCAGCAACAACGCGATCAGAATGCCGATGATCGTGATCACGACCAAAAGTTCCACGAGGGTTAAGGCGCGAGGAGAGAGGGGAGAGGGGAGAGGGGAGAGAGAAGAGAAACGTCCTCGGACTGCGGTCTGGGGGGCGACGTTTAGCCGCCGCGTCCACGCGGCGTCGGTGGATGGTGGATTTGAGTTCATGATTTTTTCCTTTCTTTTTAAATCACCGGGCCGAAGGCCCCGCGTTCTCCCCGCCCCGGGAAAACCCCTGGGGTGGGCGAACCCGCGACCCTTTGGGGCAAATTTGTCCCCTCTTCCCATGGGAGAAGGAAGTTTTTCTTGTTTACCGGCCACTGGCCACTAAAAATCTACTTTCGCTTCCTCCATGCGTAGCAGAGCAACCCGATCAGGCCGCTGGCCAACAACGCGAGCGTTGAAGGCTCCGGCACCGCCTCAAAATGAAAACTATAGATCGTGGCGTCGTTCATCAGAAACCGCAACTCGACCATTTGGCCCGCCAAAGAGTTCAAGTTGTCGGCGCCGTTCCACTGGGCCAACGCGTCGAGGAAGTCGCCAGACAGAATACCGATTGCATCGTCCTCCCCGTACCCGGGAAACGGCTGCCCGGTCGCGGGATCGAGCACTTCCACCCGCACCGAGCCGTTGACTAGCGCGTTGAGGATCAAATGCCCCGGATCGTCGGGCAACGTGATGGTCGAGGTGGTCCACTCGCCAACGCTGCCCGGGAGCGACTGGATGCCCACAAACCGGTCTACGGGAAGCGTCGCCAAGTACATTGGGCTGAATTGCTGATCGGGATTGCTATGGTTAAACGGGTAATATTCATAATAGATGTGCAATAGGCCGTTTCGCTCGACCATGGTGGTTCCAGAAAAAGCCATGCCGCAGGTTTGCTCGTTCTGGCCGTGGGCCGATAGGTCGATAATCGGGTGGTAAGGGTCGTCGAACGAAAAATCCTCGCCGTCGCGGCTATACATGAACGTCGGGTAGATCGGTCCACTGCCTCCGTCTGGATGAAAGTATAGCGACGGCAGACCGATGTATTGCCCGTGGTAGGTCTGGATGCATGAGGAATAAATATCAAAAGGGGTGCCGCCCGGTGGGACCACGTCAGCGGGATCCAGTATGAACTGGCGCTCACCCGTCCAAGTCCCGTCCCAGGTGTCCGATTGCTTCATGTACACGCCGCGTCGCCCGTTATACCAGCACCTGCCATACAAGGTGTATTTTTGTGTCCTGGCATCCAGCATCGTAATGTTCAACGAGTCCAAGGCAAGCTGCGAACCCCAGGCATCAATGGTTCCCGTACTGTTCCAGTTCACGCCGTCGCTCGAGGTAAGGGAGTAGATGTTCCAGGGGGGAAGTTGGTCTAATGCCGACATGCGATAGCGAGGACTGCCCGCCGGCGCGGTGGGGTCGATAAACACGCACGGGACGCGCGCCCACGTCTGCGGGATATTCACAAAGTTGTTCGACGGGTCGTTGGTGTACCTCGTGCCGGTGACGTTCAACGCGGGCTTGGTCCAGTGAACGCCGTCGTTGCTGGTGGCCATTGCCACGAGGGTTACTCCGCTATGTGGATTGTTCAACTCATAGTACATCCGCAATTGGCCGGTGTCGGGGTCGGTCACGGTGCTGCCGCCACCTAAGGTATAGCCGGATTCCCAAGGCTGGTCCAGCGCCAGCACTTGGCCATGGTACGTGGCTTGGCCCATGGTGACGTTGGTGTTCTGCATCCCCGCGCGGAGCGAGGGATCGGCGGCCAAATAATGGAAGTCGGTGTCCGCGGCACACGCCGGCCCGGTGGCGGAAACACAGATGGCGACGATCGCCGACATTGCAGCCAGAACCAAACGCGGAGCAATGAACTTGACGGCCTGAAGACTTTGAATAAAACACATGACGGACTTTCCTCTTTTGCGGCAATATGCTTGAAAACTATTCCAAAAGTCTCTCCTCCTCCCAAAGGGAGAGGGTTAGCAGTCCGTTGAAAAAGGGTGCCACTGCCGGCTTGTCCAGCAGTGCGGGGAGACACACCCGGGGAAACACTGCTGGACAAGCCAGCAGTGGCACCCGAGCTCTCGAAAATCGACTTTTTCAACGGGCTGTTAGGATGAGGGCGACCCACGCTGCCCGACCGCCCTCATCCCCAGCCCCTCTCCCAAAGGGAGAGGGGAGTTTTTCTTGTTTACTGGCCACTGACCACTGGCCACTGGCCACTAAACTCTATTTCCGCTTCCTCCATGCGTAGCAGAGCAGGCCGATTAGACCCGTGGCCAGCAACGCCAGCGTACCCGGCTCGGGAATCATGACCGTAGAGGTAAACTTGACACCGCTGGCCGCGGTCACGAAGGTACTCCAGGTCGAGGTGGCCAGATCATACTTTTGGATCCCAGCAGTCTCGGCAGACACGTAGAGGGCTCCGTTAAAATAGTCAACGTCGCTGGCGTTGCCACCAGCCATAGTGCCGAGCAATGTTGGGCTTCCCCACGCGGAATTATACTTAACGACCGATCCGCCGGGATAGGTATACTCCGGGTAGCCATCCCCGTTGGTCACGTACCACGAGCCGTCCGATCCGTGGGCGACCCCGTTGGTTCTCCAAGAGTTCAGCGCCTGCGTTACAGCGCCTGTGGCCAAGTCGAACTTTGCAACGCCCGGATTACCGAAAAGCACGGCAGCGTAGAGATCGTTCCCAACAATCTCGATGTCTCTGAGGTAGTCGCCCGCGCGACCAGCCCAGTTGTCAGTCTTCACGCCGGCTGACGTGAACTTGTCGACATAACCTTCGACACTTGCAACATAAATATTCCCGCTGGAATCGACGGCTACTCCCGTGGGGGTTTCACCATTGGTGGAGTACGCGGCAAACATGGCGGTCGCGCCCGTCGTGGTGTTGAAAGAGTAAACCCCAGCGTTCCTGGGATCACTCGCGTGTTGGTCGTAAGTCACGATGTACCCAGTGGCGCCATCCGGCGAGAGGGCAATCCCAAAGCTCGAGCGGCTGGTTATGCTGAAGTTGGTGCCGGCGGTGCCGGCCGCGTCATACGCGGTGCCATACACCGTCCTCGCATCGTTGTTCCCACTACCCGCCCAGAGAAGAGTATCTCCCTGCGCGACGGCTGTAAGGCCCGCCGTCATACCCACCGCTACCAAAACAATCATCATAGTGTAAGAAAACGACTTCATGACAAGCACTCCTCAATCAGAAGGACAAAACTGTTTCCGGGCGGAACACCCACCCGAACACTAAAACACTCCGTACTGAACTCACTCCGGGTGGCAGTACAACTGCCACCCCAACCTCAAAACCAACCTTCTTCTCCTTTCTTGGTGGTTGTTACGGCCGCAAGACCTAACTTCGATATTAATCGCCGCCCCGTTTATCCTTTGGTTCGTTCGCCTCGACCTGCATCAGGTCCAGCCGAGGATCGCCTAACATGGTCCAATCGCCATGGATATTGTCGTTCCCGCCGTCGGTGGTTGCCAACGTCAGAAAACGGTCGTCGTCGTTGATTGCAATCAAGACCAGAAAGGCGCCGCTGTAGCCATCGATCTCGCGGCGCTCGAAACGCACTTTACCGTCGACCAGCACCCACAGGTCGGCGATCACCCTCGTGCCGTCCGGGGCGTACATTGCCCCGCCGCTGCTGCCCGCCACGGCGCGGAATCGAAGCAGCTTGCAACCGGGGTTTGCTCGCCGGATCGCCTCCAAATCGAAGGTAATTCCGTTGTTGGTATGCATGAACAACAGGCAATGAGGAGGCGAAGCATAGTCGACGCCCCCCAAGACCGCCGTGATCGGCAGGTCGGCGGGAATCGCGCTGCCAGCCCATATATGCTTCCACGTGGCATTGTAAGCATCGGGAAAGCCGGCGAACATATTACCGGCGGAATCGACTTGCACCGGGCCTTTGCCGCCGTCGGGAATGAAAACACCGTCCACCAGCGGCAGTGCCTCGACACGATGATACTTTCCGTCGCCGACAAATTGTCCTTTGGTGCCCATCTCCTTTAGCGTTATCGCGTCTATTTGCCCGCTGGTCGGATCGATGCTGCAGTTGCGCCGGCCGGAAAAACCGTCGCCGCCGGCCACCACGTCGACCAGGTCCAGCCTCTTGTACGTCACCTTGGGAATCCTGCGCGTGAAATCGGCCGTCTTGGCCGACGTACCAAGCATCGTGATGCGAGGCTTGCCGCGACCTTCGACTCGCGCCGATTCGTTTGCCCGCAAAATCACCACCTGCCCACTGCCCTCATCCCCTGCCCCTCTCCCGGAAGGAGAGGGGAGACCGTTGCCGACTACTTGCACCTTCACCGAACCACGGAAGACGCGCGACTCGGTGTTTCCCTCATCGCTCACTTCCACGCCGAACTCGGTGCCCAGGTCGGTGATGATGGCCGTGGGAGTGCGGACGGAGAATAAGGATGAAGGATGAAGGATGAAGGATGAAGGATGAAGGCTCGGCCTTGGACCTTGGACCTTGGACCTTGAACCTTTTCCGCCCCTCTTCTCCACCAGCGCGGTCAGTTTGCCTAGCGAAAGGTAGCCGCCGGCGGTGGATTCCACTTCGTAGGTGCACGGACCCGGGAGGATGACCTTCGCGCCGGAGTCGTAAGTGATTTCCAACAGCCCGGAAGAGAGGATGTATTTGCGGTCTAAGGGGACATAAGCGAAGCCCGGCGGCGGCAGATAGCGGGGATCGTCGGACCATTTCACATCTACCATGCCGGTGATCCGGCCGACGAACACCATCTCCGGCATGGCTTCCGACGGGGCCGACTGCGACGGCGCTTCGGCGATATGCTGGTGGTGGTTGACTTCTATGGCCCAGAACCCCAGCAGCATCACGCCCATGATCACCGTGGCGACCATGCAGGAGAAAGCCCAACTGCCGACGAAAGGAGTCGTGGGTAGTGGATAGTTGGTAGTGGATAAAACGGGGAATGGGGGTTCGGGGTTCGGGGTTCGGGATTCGGGGTCGAGTTGATGCGGCAGTTCAACTGCCGCAACAAAGGGATGTTCAACTTCCCTGCCGTAGGAAAAAAGAAATACCGCCTAATCGGAATTTGAAGCGAACGGTTT
>JAUWNG010000032.1 GCA_030612765.1 Planctomycetota bacterium | reverse complement strand
CTTTTGCAATCACCCCTCCTGCGGGGTATGCGCGACGAGGTCATTCTACCAGCCGAAAACGCCTGAAAAAAGGCTGTTTTCTGGCCGCCGGTATTTATGGACTTTTTCGCCTGGGGCTATGGCGGGTGCAAAAACCGCTTTTCACGCCCAAAAAGTAGTGGCTAGTGGTCAGTGGTCAGTAGAGAGGGGAGGGCGGAAGGCGGAAGCAGCGGAGAGAGAAGAGAGGAGAGTGGGAGGAAGAAGGGAAAAGAGGAGGATGGAAGACGGAGGGAGGAAGGCAGAACACTCTCCACTATCCACTATCCACTATCCACTATCCACTATCCACTATCCACTGCTTCCCAACCTGCCGCTGCATTTGCCGTGCGTACATGATGAGGGACGCGATCTACCGGCCCGTTGAACAAATCGGTTTTCGAGAGTTCGGGTGCCACTGCTGGCTTGTCCAGCAGTGTTTCCCCGGGTGTTTCTCCCCGCACTGCTGGGCAAGCCAGCAGTGGCACCCTTTTTCAACGGGCTGCTATCGGTTAACGTCGAAACCGATCGTCAACCCGTTGAGGAATACTTGCTCTCGGTTGTTGGCCAGATTGAGTCCCAAAGCAGGGACCGTGTAGTCGGTCACGCTGGTCGCCCTTGCAATGCCGTCGATCCACATACCCGACCAGCCTGCGTGGAATGAGATGGAACGGGTGATTTGGTATCGCCCCTCTATCCGCAACTCGAATGCCGGCGACCACTCATTTGCAAAAGCCGAGTGCGTGGCGGCGGTGGGAGCCATCGTCTTCGGCTGGAAGGGTGTATACCGGCCTAACGTGTCTGGGCCGGGATTCAAATTGGGCCCCATGTTCACCTGCTGATGGAAGTTTTGGCGGTTAAGGCCGGCCATGAATCGGCCTTCGGTGGAAATCATCCACCGGCCTTGCTTCTTGAACCACCGCAACCCGATCTGCGGACCGATTATGTGGTTCTCGGCGTCGGTGTCCCAGTAGCTGCCCGCCAGATAGGAAGGAACCGTGTGGCCGCCGGGGTCCGCTCCGGTATGGACCCAAAAGTGTTCGTTGAACTCGAAGTAGCGGGCACCAAGGAACAACTCGAATGTCCCGCCGGCACGCCGGGTGAGGAAGCGGTGCAAGTAGTTCGCCTCCACGCCCCATGTATCGATCCTTTTCTCGAGGAAAACATTGTAGAACGTGACCGGCAAGTCCCGAAAGACCGGCGGCTTATACCAGTTAACCTCATCTGGGGGTGTCTCGTCATTGTTTACGTTGCCGTAGAGCAGCCGCTCTCCGAATGGCCCGAACGCGGGGTCGTTGAAGACCATGTCCGCCGATTCGGCCGTGTGGTCCTGCAACTGGTCGCGGAGTTGGAAAATACTTACGAACCAGCCGTTGCGGTTCCTGACCCGACCAAAGTCGATACGGTTGCCCACCCTGAATTGGTTGTCGAAAAGCGACGTGTCCAGCGTGTTCGATTGGATTCGGACGTCGCTCTGCGTATCCCCTGGCCCCGTCGGGTGAATACCATAGTAAACGGTCCGTGTGCCGGGAGCCCCAATCGGGCTGACTGTCGGCGGGGTAATCGACCAGTACAGCCCGTGAAACTGGAAAAAGTACCCCTCATTCGGTTTTGGATCGCCTCCATAGGTACTCATGTCCGCCGGGGCAAAGATCTGAAACCCCCCTGCTCCCTGCCCATAAGTTGGCGCCGCCAACAGAAGAAGCAGTAATCCAATGGTCACGTATGAACTGGTTCGGTTGAATAGCATAGTTTGTGTCCACCTTGATCTGCGCCCAATCACGGACGTACCCCAAACCTTCCAACGAGGCGGGCCTACGTTCCACTCGTGACGGTAGTATCGGATGTAACGGTCGCATCAGTTGAGTAAGAAAGGGAAAGCCAGAGGAAAAATGCCGACAAAACCACTCTTTTGGTAGGGTTAGTGTGGTAATTACGGCCCGATGACACGTTGGAACGTCTCCCGAAGCCGGTTCATCTAATGGTTCTGGCATTGATGGCTTGGCCCCCTCGTTTGGTATGGCTAACGAACGGGCAAAGATGCCATTTTGCTTGACATAATGATGCACGGCAATCAAGATGAATGGAATGGTATGCGTGGACTGCGCAAGATAAGGAGTCTTGCGTCGAACCATCCTGGTTTGGGGCTGGGCCCCCCAAACTTTTCCATTTGACAAACTTGCCGTTTTCCGGTTAGATGAAAGGTGTCGTGCGGTACTATGAGTGACGACTGGGCATCGAGGAGTCGTCGGCTCGAACCTCCACGCGACAAATATGGAAGTATGGGAAGTCAGGCCGCGATGCATGATTCGGTTTCCGTCGCTTGTTCGACGACGCCGGATTTTCGAGAGTGGTTAGCCGGCGCCGACGGCGCCATTGCGGTTTCTACATATCAGGCCGGCAAGGTGGCCTTGATCGGCTGGGACGGTCGTCAGGTCACACTCCTGATGCGCCAATTCGACAAGCCGCTTGGGCTGACGGCTTCCGGCAATCGAATTGTACTGGCCGCGCGGCACGACCTCTGGGTGTTGGCCAACTCTCCGCCGCTGGCATACGACTATATAGAGGACCAGCCGGGGCGATACGACGCAATTTATTTGCCGCGGGCAACCTATCACACCGGCGATCTTCACGTGCACGACGTGGCAATCCTCGACGATGAGATTTGGCTGGCGGCCACGCGGTTTTCTTGTTTGGCAAAATTGAGCTACGATTTCAGTTTTACTTCGGTATGGAAGCCCCGGTTTGTTACGGACATAGTGCCCGAGGACCGGTGCCATCTTAATGGGATAGCCGTGCGTGACGGCCGGCCGCGGTACGTGACGGCATTGGGAACCACGGACGAAGCTGGGGCGTGGCGCGAACGGAAGGCTACCGGGGGTGTGTTGATCGACATCGAGACCGACGAGATCGTGCTCGACGGTTTGGCGATGCCCCATTCGCCCCGCTGGCACGACGGACGGCTTTGGACGCTCAACTCCGGCGCCGGCGAGTTGCTGGTGGTGGACGAGCAAAGCGGCCGGGCGGACGTCGTGTGCCGTTTGCCGGGCTACCTCCGCGGTCTCTGCTTCAGCGGCCCATACGCGCTGGTGGGGTTGTCGAAGATCCGCGAGCGGCACATTTTCGGCGGCCTGCCCGTGCAACAACAATACGAAAAACTTCTGTGCGGAATCGCGGTGGTGGACGTTCGCAACGGCCGGCAGGCGGGACTCTTCGAGTTCACCGCCGGCTGCGAGGAACTGTACGACGTTCAGTTCCTACCCGGCGTCCATCGGCCGACGATCCTGAATTTAGAAAAACCGGCGGCGCGACAGGCGATTACCAATCCCGACTCATGTTATTGGCTCCGGCCGAGCAATGAGCTTAGGGAACCGCCCCGCGCGGCGCCGGTCGTCGAGGACCGTCAAGAACAAACTTCACCGGTCGGCGAACGGGCCGACCAGCTACAACCATTGGAAACTTAAGCTACCGGACCCCCGGAAACCCTGAAAGAGGGGTGATAATCATGTCTCTGTTGCAAATGTCGAAGAATCGAAAAGCGGGTTCCACCTGGGGGCGCATCTGCGACTCCTTTTTCCGCCCCGCGCGGCGTCGTCACAGCGAGCGGAAAAACCGTCGCCTGCGGATCGATCCCCTGGAGGAGCGGACGTTGCTGTCGGTCTCGCCGGCGGACGTCGTGGCCAACCTCGTCAATTCCGTCAGCAGCACCGGCGCGGCGTCCACGGTCGGCGCGCAATCGGTCGCCGTGGACGAGAACGGCGATTTCGTCGTGGCCTGGACCCGCACGGACCTCGTGTACGATAGCCTTGGGGACAGGGTTATCGATCCGGAGACCGAAGTTTTCATGGTGGAGACGAACGTCTACGCCCGCTACTTCACCAACGAGGTGCAGCAGATCGAGCTTCCCGAGGACGTGTTGTTGGACGCCGACACCGGCAGCTACGCGACGGCTGATATTTCCTACGGCGGCAACGAGGTGCAACTGCTTACGTTCACCTCCGCCACGTGGACGGAGATCCAAGAAGATTTTGGGATGGTGTCACGGATCGCAGGCTCGTTCAAACTGTGGTTGGACGTCAACGTGGACGGCGTCCAAGACGTCGGGGAAGTTACCGACACGATCGATTTCAACGAGGCTTTCTTCAACTCCACCAATCCGGCGCAGGAACCCCAGGCCACGCTGATTCAGGACGCGCTGCAAGCTTTGGGCGGCGATTTGGCCGACGTGGTCGTCACGAGCATCGACTCGCAGAACTACACGATCAGTTTCGGCGACGCCTCCGGCGGGGTCGATCAAGACCTGTTGGTGGTGGTCGACCAAGCTTTTGGCGGCGGCAATCTGGCGTCGGCGTCGGTATCCCCCGTGCTGGAACCGTTCACCATAACGTTCGTCATTTCACCCGACGATCCGTCGCTGACGGCCCACTCCATCGAGGACGCGTTCCAGGTACTGTACGACAACTATTTCCAGGCGACGACAAACACTGCCGTGCCCGACAACAACGGCGTGAACGTCGTGCGCGTCGCAATACCGACCGTCTCGGTGACCTCCTTGAAGACGGCCGACGACCCCGATGGTCTGCGGACGTTCAACATCGAGTTCACGGGCGACTCCGCCCTGACCGACGTGCCCACGATGGTGATCTCCAGCGTGGAGGACGAGGCCGGCAACGTGTTGGTGTCGGCCGCGACCGCCTTCCAGGCGACGACGATCAAGGAACCGAGTCCCGAGTTCCGGGTGAATCCCGAAGAGCCGGACAATCCGTTCACGGCACTTCCCGACAAATACGACCAATACAACGCGTGCGTAGCGATGGACGCCGACGGCGATTTCATTATCACATGGGAGGGCGAGATTCCCGACGCGCATAACAGCGGCAGCGTCACCGACATTTTCGCGCGGTTGTTCCAGCCGGTGGGGATCGTGGACCCCGGCGACCCCGAACACGGGCTGGGCATTTGGGAGGTGGACTTGGACAACGACGGCGTGGCCGAGACGCAAATCCAAGGCGTGCGGCCGGTCGAAGTAGCGGTTCCCTATTCCACGCTGCTGTCGGACACCAGCCCGTTTAAGGTAGCCGACGACCTCTACACGTTCCGCGCGAACGAGTACACGACGAACGCCCAGAGCAATCCGTCGGTGGCGATGGACTCGAAGGGCAATTTTGCGATTTCCTGGTCGAGCGGCGGGCAGGACATCAGCTACTTCAACAGCATTTACGTCCGCTCGTTCAGCAGCGACGGCTCGCCCATCAACGCCGTCGAAGTGATGGTCAACGAGGAGGTCACGGACTGGAACGACGACTCCTTCGTGGCGCTGAGCGACGGCGGCTACTACGTGGTGGTCTGGGTCCAGAGCAATACCGCATACAGCCGCTTGGACGCCAAGCTTTACGACCCCGACTGCACCGTGGCCCTCGACCAGTTCGTGGTCGTTGCGGCCGGCAGCGGCCAAATCATCGGCCCGAGCGCCACGTTCGACACGGCGGACAACTTTTTCATCGGCTGGACCCACGTGGACGCCGACCAGGACAACAACGGCCTCACGTCCACCGGCTATTACGCCGTCGAGTACGACGTCGCCGGCGTGCAGATCCGCGATACGCTCCGCGCCAACAGCGCGAGCCTGGACGTGGACACGCTCACCTCGTGGCCGTTAGATCAGTATAACGGCCAAGTGGTCATGGACGCGGACGGCGACCTGACGATCATTTACGAGGGATTCGGGCCGGACGTCTCGGAAAATTCCGGCCTCGGCGCCCCCATGTCGAGGGCCGTGTTGTTGATCCAAGACCTGTTCCTGCTGGAGGAGAACGCGGACTTGGTGGCGGTGTTGCCCGTCGTGCTCAGCCCAGCGTTTACCCTGCCTTTGCCCATGGCGCTCGGAGGCGGCAACACCAGCGGCGACACCGACGGCGTGATCGAGGAAATGTTGCTCATGGCCTTCAACAACGGGGCCACCCAATCGCAGATCGGCCGCATGTACGCCATTTTCAACGGCGCGGTCGGGCTGCTGCGCGGCGAGGCCGACGGCATCATGTACTCGCAGTTCGACACCGATCCGAACCTGGCGCAGTCGAATATCCTCAACAGCGACACCATCGTCAACAGCTTGCGCGACGGGAACAACACGCGGTTCGCGGTCTCGTTAAGTTTGATGGCCGCGGATGGGGACTTCACGTTCCAGATAACCAACGACGTCACCGGCCAAACCATGACCGTCACCCTTGAGCCGGTGTACATAAACGACGTGCTAATCCCCCCCTTAACCACCATCGCGTTCGAGGAGCAAATGGAGGACGCCCTCTCGGCGTGGGGCATCAATTGGAATCGAACGGACTTCGAGGGGCTGATCGACGTCCGCTACATGACAGCCGCCGAGGCCACGGCTCGAAACGCTAGTTACTGGCCGCTGCTGGATTTTTACGGCGGCAGGGTGCACTCCATCAACCCGGCTACGCAGCATATCTGGGAATTCACGTTCCAGGGCGAGATTCACGACACGTCGATCTCGATGGTTTATGATTCCAACTCCCTAGCGAACGCCGATGGCGACCTCTTGGACGATCTTGGCATTCCCCCGCCGGAGTTTGTCGGGATGCCCGTATATACTACGTCAGGCTTGCAGACCGGCACGGTGCAGCACAACGCGTCGGTCGCCATGACCGCCGACGGAGATTTCGTCGTCGTCTATACCGAGGACGAGAAGAACGCGTTCGGGGCCGTGACGAACCAAAACATCTACTACCGCTTTTACGACGAAAGCACCGAGACGGCCGGCCCCACCGTGGCCAGCGTGGAAACCACCGACGGTCAAAGCCTCGACGGCACCCAGGTCTACCAGTCCGACGGAGTCACGTACATCGTGCTTTCGATGTCCGAGAAGATGTACGACAACGCCACGAGTACTGGCGACGCCGTCACCAACACGGACAACTACGTTCTGTACGACGCGAGCGGCAACGTCATCGAGGGCGCGGTGACCGCCACCCACTACGGGTTGGACGAGGCGGTCAACCTGAACCGAATGGCGGCCGATGATCCGGCGACTTACGGAAGCTTTTCGGTCCTGAGCAGCTTGCCGAGCAACAAGTATGAAATCGTGCTGGTAATCGACGCCAACGGCACCGCCGCCGGCGTTACCTCGCTGGGCACCGGCACCTACACGCTCGAACTGCTCTCGCCGGTCGACTCGACCCCCAGCACCATCGGCTATAGCGGATTGCGCGATGCCGCGGGTACACCGTTGAACCGCACGGGCTACGTGCCGGACGGCGAAAACACCAGCATCACCTTCTCGCTCGTCGTCGGCAACGACGACGCCGACTTGACCGGAACCGAGATTTTGGTCAACGACACCACCACGGGCGTGCAAACCACCAGTTCCACCTACAACTTGCCGGCCGGCACGCAGTACAACAACCGCACCGTGGCCGTCGACAACGACGGCGACTACGTGGTCGTTTGGATCAGCTACGGCCAGGACGGCGATTCCGACGACACGAGCGACAACTACGACGAAAATTACGCCACGAGCGCCGGCGTCTACATGCAGTTGTTCGACAGCGAGGGCCACGCCTTGGCCCCCGAGACGCTCGTAAACACCTACACCATCGGCAACCAGACCGACTGCACGGTGGCCATCGACGCCGACGGCGAGTTCGTAGTCGTCTGGGTCGGCGAGGGCCAGGACGCCGACGGCAGTTCGGGAATCTACGGCCAGCGGTTCGACTCGATGGGGTGGAAGCTCGGCGGCGAGTTCCAAGTCAACACCATTACCATCGGCGACCAGGTCACGCCCAGCGTGGCAATAGACAGCTTCGGCAACTTCGTCGTGACTTGGGCCACCCAGGGACAAGCCGGCGGCTTCTTTAACGAAGTCAAGGCACAGACCTTCAACGCCGAGGGAGTAAAGACCGCCAGCGAGATCCTGGTCAGTTCGGCGGGCGTGTCGGACGCCGACGAGGCTCACCCCGTGGTCGCCGTCGGCGACGTCGGCACCTTCATCGTAGTCTGGTCCTACGTGACCGACCGCGTCAACGGCGTGGTCACCGACACCGCCCTGGCGGCGAGATTGTTCGCCATGGATGGCATTCCGCTGACTGACCCCTTCCAGGTGAACGTCGGCAACGGCGGAGCGAACAACCCCTTGGCGCGCAGTGCCCGCAATGCCCAGGTCGCCATGGAACGAGACGGCGACTTCATCGTCGTCTGGGAAGCGTACACCGCGGACCCCGGCGACTACGACGTCCACTTCCGGATGTACGGCAACAACGGCGCGCCAAGGACCGGGGAAATGCGGGCCAATGTGACGGTCCCCGATGATATGGTGACCTACAGCTACTATGCCGACGACCAAATCAATCCGTCGGTGGCCATCGACGTCGACGGCGACTTCGTGATCGTCTGGAACGGCAACGGCGCCGAGACGAACCCCCTAACCCCTCTGGATTTCGGGAGCATCGCCAACGCCGACACCCAGGGCGTCTGGGGCCGCAAATTCAACCCCTTCGGCGAAGCCGTCAGTACGGAGTTTCGGGTGAACCTCACCCAGATCGGTTACCAGGGATTGGCCAGCGTGGACATGACGACCGCCGGCGACTACGTCGTCGCGTGGAGCGGCAACGGATGTGGAGATACCCGGGGTGTCTACGCCAAGATCGTCGACGAACCGAGTGACACGGCCGGTCCGATGGTCACCGACTTCCTCTTGCCCGACGGCACTCCGGTCGCCGTTTCCGGCCAGATCATGCAGCCGATCTACGCCATTGCGGTCACCTTCGACGAGGAGTTGCTCGACAACGTCGCCCACACCGGCGACGCCGCGACCAATCCGGCCAACTACGCCTTGCTGATCGACGGCATGGAGGTCGCCGGCGGCATCAACCAGGTCTTCTTCGGTTTGGACAAGGCCCACGAACTCAGTCCCCAATACGGCCTCAGCGCGCAACAGACGAATAAGTGGCAGGCCGTGCTGATAGTCGACGCCAACGGCGCGAGCGAGGGCGTCGAAGCCCTAACCGACGGTCGATACCAAATCGTCATCAAGGGAAACCTGCGCGACAAGTTCGGCAATCCGCTCCTCAGCACCGGCGAGAACCTCGATGGTTTCACGGTTTCCGGCGTGATTTACGTCACCGTGCCCACCGGACAGGAGACGCTGGTCAGCGACGGCACGGACCAGATTTCGCCCGAGGGGCAGCATACCTACGCCACCACCGCCGACTCCGTCGCTTCGGACGCCGACGGAGACTACGTGGTCGCCTGGACCGACGAAACTCCGGGCCACGAAGGCGTGTGGGTGAAAATGTACGAACAGACATCAACGCTCGAAACCGACGGCGCGCGGACCACCACCGTCGAGGAGCTAGTGGTCATCAATCCGGCGACCGGCTTGGCCTGGGCCGAGAACGAGATTCTGATCTCGGCCGATCCCACGGCCAGTGATATTTCAGTTGCCCGCGACGCCGACGGCGACTTCGTCGTCACCTGGTCGGCCTGGAACTCGGAGACCAATTGGGACGTGTTCGCCCAGCGGTTTAACGCCGCCGGGCAGGCCGAGGGAGACATCTTTAGGGTAAACTCCTTCACCGATAACGTCCAGCGGTACTCCGCGGCGGCGATGGACGTCGACGGCGACTTTGTCGTCACCTGGCAGAGCCTCGACCAGGACGGCAGCGGTTACGGCATTTACGCCCAACGCTACTCCAACACCGGAGAAATCGTCAACGGCGCCGACGAGATGCAGCAAATCACGTTCACCGGCGGCTTCACCGGCACTTTCAAAATCCGCTGGGACGACGACGACAACCCCGCCACGGCCGACAAGGTGACGACCGTCATCAGCTTCTCGGGCAACGCCTTCGCCATAGCGGAAGACGTCGAAAACGCCTTGAAAGCAATCGGCGCCGAGGTCGAGGTGGAAGCATCCAGTGTGACCTCGCTTACGGTCCGTTTCATCGGCTCCAACGGCGGTCGAGATGTGCGGCCGCTGTGGATATCCATCGCCGACGTGGTGAGGACCGGCGGCGACGCCAGCGCCGAGGTCACCACCAGGACGGCGGGCGACGGGCAGTCCGGCGAATTCATCGTCAACGACACAACCGACGGCAATCAGATGTTTCCCGACATCGCCATGGACGCCGACGGCGACTTCGCGATCACCTGGACCTCGTCGGGACAGGACGGCGACGCCGCGACCGAGAGCAACGTCTACGCCAAGCAGTTCGTCGGCAACTACGCCTACTGGACCTCCAGCAGCGCCTCCTCGGCCACCAACAACGGCGCCAGCGCGACAAGCGGGCGTTCCCAGCCGCAGCTCACCACCGTCGACGATCCCGACAACCACTTGGTTCCAGGGGGCACACAATTCGACGGCGTCGTGCAAGTGCTCGTCACTATCGGCAATATCGGAGAGTTGGGTTCCGGCTCGCTGCTGGCCGGCACCAACTACATCCTCACCGCCGCCCACGTCGTGTGGTGGGACCAGTTCGGCGGGCCGGCGCCGTCGGGATCCGTCAGCGTGTTCTTCGACACGGCGGCGGGCAGGGTGGAAATGGCGGTCGGTGATGTGATCGTTCATCCAGGCTACACCGGCGACGCGAACGACGGTAATGATCTGGCGCTGCTTCGGCTCGAGGGGACCCTGCCGGAAGGCGTCATGGGATACGATATCAACCGCACCACCGACGAGATCGGCGAGCTCGGCATTTTCTGCGGCTACGGCATGACCGGCACCGGCGCCACCGGCGCCACCGACGACGTCGACGACCTCAAACGCGCGGGCATGAATCGCATCGAGTCCACCGGGGACCTGTTGGGGTACGATGCCGACACGCTGGCGGCCGACTTCGACAACGGCACGACGCAAAACGACGCCTTCGGGCAACTCTACGACATCAACAACCTGGGCGAGGGAGACAACGAGGTAATGATTGCGTCGGGCGACTCCGGCAGCCCGGTCTTCATCGACGGCGTGATCGCCGGCGTGGTCTCCATGGTGGTGTCGTTCGTCGGTTCGTGGGACGTCGTTCCCGGCACAAACTCCAGCTTCGGCGACTTCAGCCTCAGCGTCCGAGTATCCGCATACGCCGGCTGGATCAGCAGCGTCACGCAGATCAGCGGCGCCGAATTCCTCGTCAACGCCAACGACGCGCTCGACGTGGATGGGGACGGGAACACAATCTTCGCCGACAACCAGTCGGGGGTCCAATCGCATTCCTCCGTGGCCATGGACGCCGACGGCGACTTCGTGGTCGTCTGGACCAGCTACGGGCAAGACGGCGTGGGCGAGGGCTACGGCCCCGGTTTCAACGGCATCAACGGCGTCTTCGCCCGGCGCTACTTTTCCGACGGCACCGAAACTAGCAACGTGTTCCAGGTGAATCAGGTCGCCGAGGACAACCAGCAGAACGCCCGGGTGGCCATGGACGTCGACGGCGATTTCGTGGTCGCTTGGGAGAGCTTCCAGGACGGCAATCCCGCCTCCAACTACGGCATCTACGCCCAGCGCTACGCCAGCACCGGTCTCGTTCAATACACCACGGGCGTCTATGCGAACGCGCCGCTGGCGCTGGCCGGCTCGAACCCGTTGCTCGGCTTCAACGGCGAGATAGGCGGAGAGTTCGCGGTCAACACCACTAAAAACGGCGATCAGCGTTATCCCGGCGTGGCAATGGACGACACCGGCGACGTGGTGGTCGTTTGGAGCGGCAACGGGGAAGTTCCGGGACAGGAGGACTCACAAGGCATCTTCTTCCAGCGCTTTGCCCAGAGCGAGGACGACGCCGGACCCACCGTGGGCGACGTGTTGAATGTCGGCAGTCGGAACGGAACCGTCACCCTTGACCGCGTACTCGACGACACGGATGTCGACAGCGAGGTGGTCCGGTTCGTCGTCACCTTCGGCGAAGACGTCTCCACCGCCAGCGGCGGCAACGGCGCCGACAGCGTGTTGAATCCGGCCAACTGGCAGGTGACCAAGGACGGCAGGGTCCTGGCCGGCGCGGTCGCCACGGTACAGTACGGTCTGAACATGGCCTATGACCTAGGTTTGGTCTCCGAGCCGAGCAACAAGTACGAAGCGGTGATCACCTTCGACGGCGACTCGGCCGCCGCGGGCAACCAGGCGCTGGGACAAGGCACGTATGTGCTGACCCTCAGAGACGCCGTAATGGATCTTTTCGGCAACAGGCTCGACGGCGATTACAACGGCGCGGCGGGCGCCAACTTCAACCGGACGTTCACCGTTCTCGGCGGCACGGCCGGCGACGGAGAGGACGACGATGGAGCGACGCCCCCCGGCGATCCGCCGCCGGACTCGACCGACCCGATCGTCAACACGAACACGACCGGCCGCCAGGACAGCCCGGCCGTGGCCACCGACGCCGACGGCAACCACGTGGTCGCATGGGTGTCGTACGCCGCCGGCGCCGCCGGCGACGTCATGGCTCAATTGTTCGACAAGACCGGCCAGACGATCGGCAGAGAGTTCACCGTGAACTCGTTCGCCACCGGCAGCCAGATCGACCCGGACGTGGCGATGGACAGCTACGGCAACTTCGTGGTGGTCTGGTCCGGCCAAGGCGGGGACGACCAGTCCGGCGTCTTCGCCCGCGTCTACGACAAGTACGGGCGGACCGTGGCTACCGACTTCCGCGTAAACCAGTTCACGCAGAACGTCCAGGACATGCCGGCGGTGGCCATGGATGCGGACGGCGACTTCGTCGTCACCTGGACCAGCTACGGACAGGACGGCGACATGGACGGCATCTACGCCCGACGCTTCAACTTGCAGGGCTTGGCGTTGGACAACGAGTTTCTGGTCAACACGACCTGGCAGTACCGCCAGGAGGACTCCGACGTCGCCATGGACGACGCCGGAAACTTCGTCGTCGCCTGGAGGAGCGACCAACAGGACGGAAACTCCTGGGGCATTTACGGCCAGCGGTTTGCCGCCACGGGCGCTACACTCGGCGGCGAGTTCCGCGCCAACACCTATGCCCTCGACGACCAGATCGATCCGGCCGTGGCCATGGACGCCGACGGCGACTTCATCGTCGCTTGGTCGAGCATGGGCCAGGACGGCAGCGGTTACGGCATTTACGCCCGACGCTACAACCCCGCCGGGACGGCCAAGGACGCAAGCGAGTTCCGCGTCAACCAGACGACGCTCAACTGGCAGGTCACGCCCGACGTGGGCATGACCGCCAACGGCGACTTCGTGGTCACCTGGTCGAGTTTCCAGGACGTCCCCGATCCCAACAGTCTGACCATGGACTACGGAATCTACGCCCGCATGTTCAACGCCAATGGTTCCGATTACACGACCACGACCGGACAGACTTTGGGCGAGTTCCGCGTCAACGCCATTTTAGACGGAAACCAGGTTACGCCGGCGATCGGCGTCTCCTCGGCGGGCAGGTTCGCGGTGGCCTGGGCCGGCCCGGACGGCAACGACATGGGCATCTTCGCCCGAGTCATTGATCCAGCCGCGCAGAGCAGCACGTCGACCGCCCAAGGACCGACCATCGGCGGCGTGGTGGTTTCGCAGGCTCAGGGCGTAATGACCTGGAACGCCGCCGACGACGATGGCGTGGCAAGTTCCTACATCACGATCGACGGCGTCAACTACAACGGCAATCCTTCCCCGGCGAGCCCATCGAGCGTGAACTTCTGGACGTTGATCGGGAACCTTTCGTCCGGCCCGCACGATTACACCATCACCGCCGTGGACAAGGCCGGAAACTCCTCGCAACTGACCGGCTCGTTCACCCTGACCGGCGGATCGACCACCGGCGCCGGTCCGGGGATCGGCGGCGTGGTGGTTTCGCAGGCTCAGGGCGTAATGACCTGGAACGCCACCGACGGCGACGGCGTGGGCGACGCCTCCATCGTGATCGACGGCGTCAACTACAACGGCAATCCTTTCCCGGAGAGCCCATCAAGCGTGAACTTCTGGACGTCGATTGGGAACCTTTCGGCCGATACGTACGACTACACCATCACCGCCGTGGACAAGGCCGGAAACTCCTCGCAACTGTCCGGCTCGTTTACCCTAACCGGCGGATCGACCACCGGCACGGGGCCGGTGATCGGCAGCGTGTTGGTTTCGGAGGCTCAGGGCGTAATGACCTGGAACGCCACCGACGCCGACGGCGTGGCAAGTGCCTACATCACGATCGACGGCGTCAACTACGGCGGCAATCCTTCTCCGGAGAGCCCATCGAGCGTGAACTTCTGGACGTTGATCGGGAACCTTTCGGCCGGCCCGCACGACTACACCATCACCGCCGTGGACCAAGCCGGAAACTCCTCGCAATACATCGGCTCGTTCACCCTGACCGGCGGATCGACCACCGGCACGGGGCCGGTGATCTCCAGCGTGGTGGTTTCGCAGGATCATGGCGTAATGACCTGGAACGCCACCGACGCCGACGGAGTGGCAAGTTCCACCATCGTGATCAACGGCGTCAACTACAACGGCAATCCTTTCCCGATGGACTCATCAAGCGTGAACTTCTGGATGTCGATCACGAACCTTTCGGCTGGCACGTACGACTACACCATCACCGCCGTGGACAATGCCGAAAACTCCTCGCAACTGAGCAGTTCGTTCACCCTGACCGGCTCTTCTTCACTCGTGAGCAGAAACGCCCTGCTTGGCTTGCCAGTCCTCGCGTTGCATAAACGGCGTAAGAAATCTTCTCCACTCGCGGCCAGAAACGCCCTGTTCGGCGGCGTCGGACGGTCGGAACCGGAATCCTCGGTTGAGCTAGATTGGCTATACGACTCAGAGGAAATGGAAGCGCTGTCGGACGCGGAGGAACACACCTCCAGCAGCCTTGTGGACGCCGTGATGGCAACATACTAAACCGCGAGGGGCCACAACGGCGATTCGTGTCCCTTTTTATTTCACCCCGCTCACTGCGGGGTGAAATAAAAAAAGGCCTCCACAGGTGGGGCAGGAACCTGCAGAAGCCTGTCCGATAGGGCTTTCGCCCCGCGGAAGTATCGAAAGTATGTTGAATAACTCGACAAATGCAAGTCCGCTTGTTAATAATTACCGTTTTGGCCTAAACTTATTATAGTTCGAGTGCGCATATCCACATTCCATGGTGGGGGATAATGTGGGTAGCTGCAGGAATCGCGGAGGCATCCACACTTACTGCTTTTTATTTCTCCTGCCCAAGGTCATACTCCTATCTTTCAATCGGGGATACTTCCGGTTCCGTTTCATGGTTTATGGGAAAGGGTGAAGATGAGATTGCTTGCCAAACCTGTATCTGCCGCACTATTGATATTGCTGCTGCTGGCAGGGTTGTCGACGGCGGTGGAGCCGGCTCCAGCCAAGCTGGAGGGCGACAAGGCAAAGTGCCAATTCCTACGTCTTAAGCGCGACCGGGCCAACCGTCCGGTGTCCCTGGATACGGCGATCGTCCGTTGCGCGCCCGTCGGAGGCGATCGCCGCACGCCCACGGTGGATCTCGTGGCCGCCGTTCACATCGCCGATCCGGAATACTACCGGCAACTGAACCGCGAGTTTAGCGGATATGACGCGGTGCTCTATGAGTTGGTGGCTACGGACGAATCCAAGACGCCTCGCCCGGAAAGTTCGATTGGAAACCATCCGATATCACTTTTGCAGAGTGGCATGAAAAATCTTTTGGAGTTGGAGTTGCAACTGAAGGGGGTAGACTATACCCGAAAGAACATGGTTCACGCCGACATGTCGCCCGAGCAGTTTGCCCGTTCCATGCGACAGCGAGGCGAGAGCATGATGACCATGTTCGCGCGGATGTTGGGATACGCCTTGTCGAAGCCGAATCAATCTTCCGTCGGCTCCGGCAACGTCCAATTGCTGGCCGCGCTGTTCGACAAAAACCGTGCGCTGGCGCTGAAACGGATCCTCGCCGAGCAATTTTCAAACAGCGAAGACGCGCTGGCGGCCTTGGATGGGCCTGCCGGCTCGACGCTCATCAGCGGCCGCAACCAGGTGGCCCTCGACGTGCTGAAAAGAGAATTAGCCGCCGGCAAGAAGAAGATCGCCATTTTCTACGGCGCGGGGCACATGCCGGATTTGCTTAAGCGGCTGCGCGACGACTTCGCCCTGGCGCCGGTTAGCACCCGCTGGCTGGTCGCTTGGGACCTCGAACCTTAGCGCCGAGACCGTCGGCCGCGACTCGATTTGACTTCACGACGGAGCGAACACGGATGGCGGAACTTTCGATCAGTGAAACGACCACCTTTCGATGGTCTTTGGAAGAGGACGTGGCGCGGTACTCGGCCGCGGGCATACCCGCCATCGGCCTCTGGCGTCACAAACTCTCCGACTGCGGCGTGTCGAAAGCGCGGGACCTCTTACACCGCAACCGTCTGAAGGTTTCGCACTTGTTTTGGGCCGGCGGATTCACCGGCAACGACGGCCGCAGCTATCGAGAGAGCATCGAGGACGCCGCGGAAGCAATTCGGACCGCCGCCGCGCTGGATTGTCCCACGTTGTTGATTTACAGCGGTCCGCGTGCCGGGCACACCTACAATCATGCCCGGCGGCTGGCCCAGGAGGCATTGATCGAGTTGGCGCCCCAAGCCGCCGAACTGGGGCTGACGTTGGCCATCGAACCGATGCACCCCGGCTGCGCCGCGCAATGGACCTTCCTTAACTCGCTCGACGACGCGCTCGGATTGCTCGACAGCGTTGCCCATCCACATGTCAAGATGGTGCTGGACACCTACCATCTCGGCCTGGACGGCGGCTTGGTGGAGCGGATTGCCCAGGCGGCGCCGCAGATCGCCTTGGTACAGCTCGGCGATGCCCGGCGTCCGCCCGAGGGAGAACAGAACCGCTGCCGGCTGGGCGAGGGCATCGTGCCGCTCGGCGAGATCGTTGCCGCACTGAAGGCCGCCGGCTACGACGGCTACTACGACGTGGAACTGCTTGGCGAGGAGATCGAAACGGACGAATACTCCTCTCTCTTGGAGCACGCCAAGGAGGCGTTTCGGGAAATAGTGGGTAGTGGATAGTGGATAGTGGGTAGTGGGTAGTGGGTAGTGAGAAGGTTATGTTGGAGTGGCAGTTGTACTGCCACTCCCAACATTCACACCACGCCAGAAAAGCCCGACCGCGACACAAAAATTTTATCCACTATCCACTAACCACTACCCACTGCCCACTGCCCACTTCTTCCCATGCTCGTCATCACTCCTCAACTGCGTATTCCTTTACGCGAGTTCGAGTTCACCTTTTCTCGCAGCGGCGGGCCGGGCGGACAAAACGTCAACAAGCTGAACACCAAGGCGCTGCTTCGCTGGCGGGTGACGACCAGCCCCAGCCTGCCGGAGCCGGTGCTACGGCGGCTGGCGGCAAAGCACCCGCGTCGCATCACCTCCGGGGGAGATCTGTTGATCGTGAGCCAGCGGTTCCGCGATGCCGGCCGCAACGTGGCCGATTGTCTGGAGAAGCTCCGTCGGATGCTTGCGGAGGCGGCCAAGCCCGTCCGCCCGCGAAAACCCACGCGTCCCACTCGGGCGTCCGTGCAACGCCGAATCGAGGACAAGCGGCGACATTCCCAGAAGAAACGGCAACGTCGCAGTGCCGATCCGGACCGGTTCTAGCATCGCATTTCTCGCCACTGGGAGTAAATCAACAACGGCGTGTCCGTTTAGCGAGAGATGCCGATCGGTCCTCCTGTCGGCGAGCAGGATAACGTGATATAATTCCGGCCATGTCCAATCAACCCAATCAACCGGAAATCCACGACATCGACTTGATTCTTCAACAGTGGCCATTCAAGTCGGGGGTCATTGCCGCGCGGCTGGTGCGCGCCGACGACGGTCGGGAAGTGATCCAAATGCGGATCGAAATGGGTTTGCTGCAAATGGAGACCACCGGCCGTCCCGATGGAGAGCATCCCGGCGGGGCCGAGACGTGTCTCGAGTGGTTGGAGGAATTGGCCCTCGCGCAAGGCAAGTCGTTCGCGCCGAACGAAGCCCAGTGCATGGAGATCGACCGCGAGTTCATGCAGTTCTATCATCGGCGGATATGCTGTTTGGCGTTGCGGCAATTCGCCCGGGCGTTGGCCGACGCCGATCACGTCCTGGCCCTGATGGATTTCGCGGCTGCGCATTCACCCAACGAGCAATGGACCATTTCGCACGAGCAGTACCGCCCCTTCGTGCTCTTTCACCGCGTCCAGGCGGCGGCGATGCTGGCGCTCGAGCAGTCCGGCGCGGAAGCGGCCATCGAGGTCATCAACCAGGGACTCGAGCGGATGCGCGAGGTGTTCGTCAAGTTCGGCGCCGAAGACGAGTTCGACCAGGACGAACTCGTGACCCAATTGGCCGCGATGAAGGAGTCGTTGCGGCAGGAGTATAGCGTGGGCAAGACGTTGGCCGAGCAGTTGGCCGACGCCGTGGCGTCCGAGGAATACGAGCGCGCCGCCCGGCTCCGCGACAAAATCTCCCGTCGCGGCCAGCGAAGACCGAAAACGTCGTGATCGAGATCCGCCTTCTTTCGGCCACTTGCCGCGGATCGTATCGTTTAGCCCCGGCGTCCACGCCGGGAACATAAGGCCAATTTCCCGCTACGTTGCTCCCCCGGCGTGGACGCCGGGGCTAAACGAATATTCTCCCGGGATCAGGCGCATACTAGAAAACAACAACGGCAAACCCGGGAGTCCAAGTTTGCCGTTTAGGTTGATCGCAATTCAACTTGGCGACGGTGCGCCGGCCAGCGATTTAACGCCGTTTCCGCCACGCATACGCGGCCAGTCCAAACGCGCCGAAGCCAAGCAAAGTAAGCGTTCCAGGCTCGGGGATCTGGCTGAACGTCTGATAGAACTCGCTGAGGTGGGCCACACCCAGTTCGCCTTCGCCGCCATTGGCTCCCACGTCTTTGGTAATCCATATCTGGGTGATAGATTCGTCGAATTCCGCCTCATGGAAGAGCTGATTGTCGGCGTCGGTTCTGTAATAGACGAACTTATTGGCAATGGGTTTGTGTGGTGGAATCTGATCCGAGGGATGCCGAGCCCAAACGTTTTCGGAAACCGATACTATTCCCGGCGGCTCCGTATTCCCAATGCCAAACGCCGTAATCCATAGGGCATTGTCCTTAAATGCATAACCTAGATCAACGTATTTCGGCAGAATAGTGGCTTGGAACTCAATCGTGGAGTCGGCCAGCCCTCCGCCCGGTGCCGACCATAGTGCATTGAACTTCATGCCGAAGTCTCCGCCAAGCGGCGCGCCCGGCTTGAGAATTTGAATGGGCGTGATCGCTATCTCCCCAGCGCCTGGAGCGATGGCGCCGAGTGATTTTGTCGTCGTCACCCGAAACGCATCGAAGAGCTTATCGCCAATGATAATTCCCCCAGCGTCGATGATCTCCTGAATCGTGTAACCATCCGGATCCGGATCGATAAGCCGACCGGGAACGTGTGGATCCTGCTGGAGATTAGCAATGATTGGTTCGGCCGAAGCAAAACCCGCAGAGAATGAGAACACCAGAAAAGCGCTAAAGAGAATTACGGCGGTACTAACCGATGCATGCACAATACCATGAGCATGATACTTGTTCGAGTTGTAAGTTCTCACCGCTGCCTCCTGGACGATTGCGCCCGATGTATGATTGTTTTCTGAAAATAGACCTGCTACTCCTAACACATACACAACCCGCAAAACCTATCCGACTGCCCTGATTGTAACAAGATCGTTCCGACTGTCAAGCAAACAGCATGAAAAAATACTTGGAATCAAGAAGTTTTCGAGATTTTCCACGGTCCAACTTGAAGGTCGAATTCGGTTTCGGGGGGGGTAATATGCTCCGGTTCACCATCCACGGAGGGAGGCCGGAAAGTGTGGATTGCCACACCATATACGATAATTCACGGGAATTACGGGGGTGTGACTGGATGGGAAAACATCTACGGAATGGATGGCAATTCCAGTGCATCCCCCCCTCGGAATCGATCTTGTTCCCAACATTTATTCCGTGGCCCCGGGCAGAGGGGATAGAATTTCCGCCGGAAATTTTTCGTTATCGTGGTATTGCTTCCCCCCTGCCACCTGCAATCGAGGAAATTACACGGCGGGGGATTGTATGTTTTGGTGGCGGTGGCTATAGATAATCGTGCTCGTCACCATTGCTAGCAGCCCGTTGAAAAAGGGTGCCACTGCTGGCTTGCCCAGCAGTGCGGGGAGAAACACCTGGGAAAACACTGCTGGACAAGCCAGCAGTGGCACCCGAACTCTCGGAAACCGACTTTTTCAACGGACTGCTAGTCGCTGAGCGGTTGCGCTTTTTCATTAAGGAGGAAAAACAGATATGGATGTACGAAAGGGCGATCGCGTACTGGTTAATGTTGCACCGTTCATTGGTTCGGTCATGCGGTGCGACGAATCCATTCCCTGCGAAGTCATCGAAGTCAACGGACTTCAAGTCCACGTCCGCGCCGAGCCGCCGTACCGCGACGTTTCGCTTTGGATACTCTCCAGTTGGATCGAGGGCCGGCCACAACAGAAACACGAGTTGCTCGCGTCACTGTGATCGGCCCGTGTTCCGTCGCAAGCCGTCATACCGTCGGCTGCAAAACACATTGCCGCCGTCGGCTATGCGGCCAACGGAAGCGATTGCTCGTCCGTCGGCGGATCGTCGGCAAAGTCGTCGTTTTCCAGATCCTCGTCATCCGCCGCCGAATCATTGGAATCATCGGCCGCGAATCCTCCGATCCGCAACAGGCTCGGCAGCACGAGCGACGTGATCAGACAGCATCCCATCGCGAGGGTCAGCACCCGGCCCAGGCTTTGCAGGCCGCGATGGTTGGCGATCATCAACGCGCCGAAGCCGACCATCGTGGTCAGCGAGTTGACCACCACGGCCACGATCACGGCGTTGTCCGCGCCGCGGTAGCGCCGGCCCTGGCGTCGCATGTCGTGCAGCAAGTGGATGCCGTCCTCGATGCCGATTCCTATGACCAGCGGGAGGAAGATCATGTTGGCCGGATTCAACGGAATGTCGAGCAATCCCATCAAGCCGACGGTCATCAACATTCCCACGCCCATCGGAATCGTCGCCAACAGTGTGTGGCTCAACCGGCGGAAATCGAAAAACACCACCGGCACGATAATCAGCAGGGCATAGCAGGCGGCCTGCTCGAAACTCCGCTTCATTTGCCGCGAGGCCTCGTAGACCTGCAAGGGATTGCCCGTGACCTCCGGATCGACGCTCCGCACTTCGGCGACGAATTGCCCCATCGGCCCCACGTCCCAGATATTCGCCTTGCTGTAGACCTGCAACAGATATTTGCCGGTTTTTCCGACGAAGCGGCTGGTGACGCACTCGGGCAAGTCGTCCAAACACGGCGGCTCGGGAGAGGAAACGTCCCGAAGCCTTCGCAGTTCACCGAGTTTGTTCATCAAATCGGCCGCCGGAGCCTGTTCAGCGGTGCCAGCAGTCCGTTGAAAAAGTCGGCTTTCGGGAGTTTGGGTGCCACTGCTGGCTTGTCCAGCAGTGATTTCCGGGCGTTTTTCCCATGCACTGCTGGGCAAGCCAGCAGTGGCACCCTTTTTCAACGGGCTGCTAGAAACGGGCATCCGCGGCGCTTGCGGCGGGAGGTCCGCCAGCCGGCGATGAATCCGTTCGATGATCGGCCGTTTCCGCTCGATGTCGGGCGGTATCGCCGAGGCGATTTCAACGACGCGTTCGACCGACGGAAGTTTTTGGAACGCTTCCCGCCGCGCTTGCACTTCCTCGGGCGTCGCGGCGACCGACAGCGCGAACCACGCGCTGCGGTTGGTCTGCTCGAACAGTTTGTGTTCCAGTTCGACGCTTTCCAGACCGGTCGGCTGAAGGTTCAGCAGATTGTAATCGTATCGCAGGTGGTGAATTCCGACGGCTGTTGCGGCGACGCCCACGGTTGCCGCCGCCAGCGTCAGCCGTGGATAGGCGAACAAGGGACGCAGCCAAAATCGCAAGTCGAGCGAGTCGGGCAGGTTTTCCTTCTCACTCTTCTCACCCTTCTCACCCTTCTCACCCTTTTTGCCGTCCGCGTCGACCAGTCGAATCAAAGCCGGCAGCACCGTCACCTGAGCCAGCCAGCAGAGGATTATGCCGCCGCCGGCCAATAGTCCTAATTGTGCAACGCCGGGGAACTCGGTCAGACCGGCGACCAAAAATGCCACCGCGGCCGTCACGGCGCCGGTCAATATGCCGGGGCCCGCGCCGGCCGCCGTCCGCACCAAGGCCAGAGAGGTAGAGTCGGTCTGTCTGCGGTGCTGCAAGTAGTGGGCGACGTAGTAGACGCCGTAGTCGATCCCCAATCCGAAGAGGATCGAGCCGAAGGCGATGCTGAGGATGTTTAGGTGCCCGATGGTCAAGGTGACGTACCCGCAGGCCCAAATCATGCCCACCACGAGCGATGCCATGGCGATGATCGAATGTCGAAACCCGCCGAAGGCCACGATCATCACCGCCAACACGCCCAGGAACGAAAGGATCGTGGCCAGCGTCATCGACTTTTCGCTGGATCGCATCTCGTCGTATTCGATGACGGGGAGTCCGGTCAGCCCGATTTTAGCGCCGGGATGCCGGGCCTTGATCTCCGCGGTTATCCGCCGCAGCGCGTCGATCGACTCGCTGTTCTGAGCGAAGCTTTGCGTGTCTTCCTCCATTAGCTTCAGCAGAACGAAGCCCGTCCCACCGTCGTCGGAGATTAAGCGTGTGGCGCCGGAGGCGAAAAAGGCGTCGGGGGTCGTTTGTGCGAGCGCCCGCTCGATGCCCGATAGTTGATCGGACAAACCGGCCATGCCGGCGAGATTCGATTGCGATAAGTCGCCTTGGAGGATAGCGGTCCGTTGAAAAAGGGTGCCACTGCTGGCTTGCCCAGCAGTGCGGGGAGAAACACCCGGGAAAACACTGCTGGACAAGCCAGCAGTGGCACCCGATCTTTCGGAAACCGACTTTTTCAACGGGCTGATCGGGGTTGCCTGCTCCAACAATTGGTCGATCCGCTGTAGTTCCTCCGGCTTGAGATAGTAAAGGCCCTTGGCGCGCAGTTTGGGTGCGTCGATTTTGTGCATTACGGCGGCGAACAGATCGCTCCGCCGGGCCAACTCGCGGCACACGTCGTCCAGCACGGGGATGATCTGTTCGCGGCTCGCGCCTTCGACCACGACGACCACGTCTTCCTTGTCGCCGAACTCTTTGGTGTAATCGAGCCAGCGGCGGTTATAGTCGCTGTTTGGACTGAGCAATTCGGCGCGGCTGGTGCGGAAGCCGAGTTGGGTGACGGTCAGCCATATCGAGACGGCCACCGCCGCGCCGGCGATGACCAACGTCAAGACGGGAAACCGCACGACCGCCCTGGTAAGCCACTCCAGGGGGCGCGACATCAGAGAAAAATCCGCCCGCGGCGTCCGGTCCCAGGGCATCGTGTCCTTCCAGGCAAAATAGAGTCTTTACGCCTCGCCTGGCGTCCTGCCGGGCTTGGATACGCGTGAAGCTCTCGGCCACGCACTATTAACTAGTGCGGCGAAAGGATTATTTTACCGACGGTTCCCCGTTTCACCAAGAGCAGTGTAGCCCTACCAACAGCGGGAAAAACGTGGTGGGGCTACGCTTCGCTTGACCCACCCTACTTTCCTGAGGTCGCGGGGTGTTTGCCGGTTGCCACCAGTCACACCAACTCTTGATAAACGCTGTCCACGACCCCGGCGTCTATTTGTTGAAGATTCCGGCCGGCCCCGGCAAGGAGGGCCAGTTCGGCCAATTGGGACACGCGGCGAGGTATGCCGTGAGATATTTCTTGCAATCGATCCACCGCCGGGGGAGTGAACACCGGCGTTTGCCGGTCGGCCTGACTGAGCCGCCGATTGACGAAAGTCTCGGTTTCGTTCCGTTGCCAAGGCTCCACGTCTATCCGCAAGTCGGTTAGCGCCAACAGCGATTCATCCAAACGAACCATGCCCTCGTTGCGGCCGGCCAACACGATGCTAAATCGCGCCTCGGGCGAGGTATCGAATCGCGCCAGACGGGCGACGTGCCGCTGCACGGCGCAATCGGCCAGGTCGGCATCGTCCAAAAGCACGACGGTTTCGAGTTGCTGATAGCGGTATTCGATCAGCCGGTCGGTCAGCATCCGCCAGAGCGCGGCCGTGGACAGTGACGGCTCGGGGTTCAATCCCCACTCGGCCGCCAGCAGCCAAAGCATCTCCGTCGGCTCGACGTCCAGCAGACTGATATTCGCCATCGGCCGGCCGCGACGACGGAGTTGTTCGGCAAAAACTTCCAGGAGCAACGATTTGCCGCTGCCCGACGGGCCGATCAATAGGCCCAGCCGACAATGTTGTTCGACGAGGAAATGCAGCCGGGACAGGGCCTCCTCATGGGTGGGGCTTTCGTAAAACATCCCCGGATCAAGACAGCCTCGAAATGGAGATTCCCGCAAACCCCAATGTGTTTGATACATCGTCTTCGTGCTCCCCGAATACTACTTCCCGTATATCCGCTCTTATCGGTACAATCGAGTAGGCAACTTGATGGAAGTGGCGGGGGTTCGGGGGGGCGGGGTCGGGGGTCGGGGGTCGGGGTTTACATCTTGTTCCCACGCGGAGCGTGGAAATGAGAGCAACTTGCACTTCAACGCGAAAGTTCAACGCCGCGTGGACGCGGCGGCTAAACAATATCGCCCACTACCCCCACATGCCAGACCGCTACTTCATCGACGAACCGATCTCCGGCGACCGGGTAATTCTGACCGACGCCGAAGCGCATCACCTGATTCACGTGATGCGCGCCGCGCCCGGGTTGCAAGTGGTTCTCTTTGACGGCGGCGGCGATGAGTTCCACGCAGTCGTCGATCGCACCGGACGGAGCGACGTGCATCTGTCGATCCTTTCACGCGAGCGGATCGATCGGGAACTGCCGCTGAGCTTGACTCTCGGCGTAGCGTTGCCCAAGGGAGACCGGCAGAAGTGGCTGGTCGAAAAGGCGGCCGAGTTGGGCGTCGGCCGGATCGTGCCTCTGCTGACCCGACGGGCAGTGGCCCGGCCGAACGAGCAAACCTTGAACCGGTTGCGCCGCACGGTCGTCGAGGCGTCGAAGCAATGCGGCCGCAATCGACTGATGCAAATCGACGAGCCGCGATCCTGGGCTGATTTTCTTGCCGAAACCGCCGGCGAACCAAATCGACTGCTTGCCCATCCGGGAGCCGCTACACAATTTGCGATTCACGGAAAAAAGACGGAATGCTTTCTGGCCGTCGGTCCGGAAGGCGGATTCACCGACGAGGAGGCAACCGCGGCGCTCGACGCTGGTTGGCCGTCCGTCAATCTCGGGCCGCGAATACTGCGCGTCGAGACTGCCGCGCTGGCGCTCACGGCAATGGTCGTTCAGCAATACCGGACGGGTTAACAGCCCGTTGAAAAAGGGTGCCACTGCTGGCTTGTCCAGCAGTGCAGGGGGAAACTCCCGGAAAAACACTGCTGGACAAGCCAGCAGTGGCACCCAAACTCCCGAAATCCGACTTTTTCAACGGGCTGTTAAGGGACCACGAGGATGCCGAACTGCTGGAAATGGGCGTCCAGCGCGACGGCCGTCTTGATCTTCAACTCGTCGATTACGACCTTGCTAGTGCAATCGGTGAAGCTCCAGCCGGCGGAGGCGCGTTGCTGAAAGAGAATCCAGGCGCGGCGGAATTGATCGGACGTAACGAAGTGTAGTTGAGCAATCTCTTCCTGTAAGAACGCACGCCCTGCCTCCAAAGCACGGCGAAGCTCCCCTCGGGCAACGAGAAGCGTCAATGTTTCATCTACGCAATAATCGGTGGTAACGAGTGGCCCGCGAGCGGTTTGAAAGCAGGACCGCACGTGCTGATGATGTGGATCGATGGGCAGGAAGTATGCAAACCACGCGCTGGAGTCAACAAAATCCATCAAGGCTTTCCGTAGAGGACTTTGTCGTGGTCCGCTCCGCTAAACGGTTCGGTCGATCCTTCGATGGGCAGCGCGGCGATGCGGTCCATGATCTTCAAGATACGGCGGCGCTCGGCCTCCGGCAGCACTTCAGGGACCGATTCCGACTCAGTGGGAACCACCACCGTCACCTCAGTGCCTTCCGGCAAGGAAACGTCGCCTTGAAAAGCCACAACGCCATTTTGTATTCGACCGTGGATGACCATATAAGAAGTATAGTCGAAATGCGTTGAAAATCAAGGACAAGGTGATCCTACCTGTCGCACAACAGGAGGCCCGTTAATGGTTGCATTTCGTCTACAGTGGCGTTTTCAATGGGGTGGTGATATAATTACCGCTTCAATTTGCGGCACATCCGCACTCGGCTGTCCGGGACGATTCCGCACAGCCGGGGGCGGCTGTGCTACATTTTGGGAAAGACATCGAAGGAGGACGCCGGTGGAAGGTAATCGCAATATCCCCGAGCAGACGATGGTCGTTCTGTTGGCGGCCGGCAAAGGCACGCGAATGGGACGAAGCGACACGGTCAAAGTCTGCTTCGAGATCGACGCGGTCCCGGCGATCAATCGCCAGATATCAGTTCTCAAACGACGGAAGTTCAGCCGTTTCCTGGTGGTCGTCGGCGCCATGGCGGATCAGGTGCTCGAGACGGTCAGCAAGGAGCATCCCGGAGTTCTATTCGTCCACCAGGAGCCGCAGCTTGGGACCGGCCACGCCGCAAAGATCGCCGTCGAGGCCCTGCAATCGATCGGCTACAAGGGCTATGTCCTGGTGACGATGGGCGACAAGTATATCGAGGACGAAGCACTCGGCGCGCTTGTCGACGGATACGTCAAGCAGCGCGCCGACATGGCGTTGTTGACCATTCCCAAGACCCAATTCACCGAGGCCTCGGCGGGGCGTGTTTTCGTCGCCGAGGACGGCCAGGCGCTGGATATCGTCGAGAAAGTGGATATCGCCCGACAGATGATCGTCGACGATCTCCGTGGAATCTCGTCAAAGGGCGCGCCGATAACCGGTCGTGAGGTGACGGCGATCGTCGCCCGGCACATCTCCAGGCCGGAGAAACAAGAGGCCGCCGTGGCGGAGCTGGTCGCGTTGGCCCGCTCGGGCGGGGAAATCGATCCGAAAAAGTTGGATCAAGCGCTTCAGGCCGAAAAATACAATCTGGAGATCGGCGGGAAACGGTACGTCGGCCGAAAAATCGACAAACTCGCCGCCGGAGTCAATCCAAGTCTCTATCTGATGCACTCCGATGTCTTCTACCAAGGCGTGGGCATGATCCGCAGCGACAATGCCCAGGGTGAATTCTATATCACCGACATGGTGCGGCTGCTGTCGGGCGTCCGCGATTTGGGCGGTGTGCCCCGCTACCGCGTCCGCGCCGTGGCGGTCGAACATCCCCAGTGGGTGCAGAGTTTCAATTCGCCCGACGAGCTTCTGGTGATCCAGGACTACGTGCGAAAGAAGCGGCTCGAAGGTCGAAAGACACGCGCCGCGGCGAGCCGCCCCCGGTTGAAACCGACGCAGTACGTCACGGTCGCTCAATGGCTGGCGAAGCTCGATGCGGGTCGGCCCGCCATGAAACGCTGGCTGAGGACGATCTACGGCCCGCATGAAGACCTCCACCAGCAGAAGTGCAAGGATCTCCGCTGCGTGCTCGAGTGCTACGGAAAGCGGTTTGGAATGGACGAAAAAGTGTGCATCGTCCGGGCGCCGGGCCGGGTGAACCTCATGGGCCGGCACGTCGATCACCGCGGCGGAATGACTAACTTCCTGGCCATCGACCGCGAAACGCTGGCCGTCGTCGGTCTGCGCCGCGACGACAAAGTCGTGGCGGTCAATACGCAGCCAAGAAAGTACAAGCAGGTCAAATTCAGCATCTCCGAGCTGATGGGCCGGATGGGATGGAGCGATTGGATCGACTTCGTCAACAGCGATTGGGTGCGGAACATCGTTTACCTCTCGGCCGGAAACTGGGGCAACTACATCAAGGCCGCCTTCCTCCGGCTCCAGCACCGCTTTCAGGACGTCCGCGTGCGCGGCGTGAACATCGCCCTGGCCGGAAACATACCCATCGCCGCCGGATTGAGCAGCAGTTCGACGATCGTCGTGGCCGCGTTGCAATCGGCCATTGCGCTGAACAACTTCGACCTGACCAGCCGGCAGTTCATCGACCTCTGCGGCGAGGGCGAATGGTTTGTCGGCTCGCGCGGCGGCGCCGGCGACCACGCGGCAATCTATCTCGGACAGCGTGGAAAGATCGCCCAGGTCGGATACCTCCCCTTCCGCGTGGAAAAGATGATCGACGCCCCGGCGGACTATCAGGTGGTGATCGCCAACAGCCACGTCAAGGCGGCCAAGAGCGCGTCGGCCCGCGACGAGTTCAATTCCCGCATCGCCAGCTACAACCTGGGAATGACCCTGCTCCGGCAACGTTGCCCCGAGATCGCCGGCACGGTGGAACACCTCCGCGACATCGATCCGGACAAACTCGGCTATCCCACCAGCGACGTCTACCGCTGGCTGATGCGGGTGCCGGAGAAGATGACCCGCACCGATTTTCGGGTAATGCTCTCGAAAGAGCACCAACAGCTAATGGAAAGCTGTTTCGCCACGCACGCCGAACCGGCGATCTACCATCCGCGCGGCGTGCTGTTGTTCGGCATTGCGGAGATTCTGCGGAGTCGAATGTGCGTCGAATTGTTCGAGGCCGGGCGGGTCGAAGAGTTCGGCGGCCTGATGAAGATCAGCCACGACGGCGACCGCGTCAGCCGCTCCGGCGCCGACGGCGAATATCATCGCGTCGAAAGCGATCTGGACGACGAATACATTCAGCGGCTGTTGGGCGACCTGGCAAGCGAAAGCCCGCAACGAGTGCTTAGGGCGCAACTGTTCATGCAACCCGGCGCGTATCTATGCAGCACGCCGGAGATCGATCGGATGGTCGATATTGCCTGCCGCACCCCGGGCGTGGCCGGGGCGCAGATCGCCGGCGCCGGACTGGGCGGATGCATCATGGTCCTTGCCCGGAACGAGAGTGTTCCGGCGCTGCGGAGGGCTTTGACCCAAGATTACTATCGCCCCCGCGGCCTGGACCCCGCCGCCCTGCCTTGCGTCGCCGTGGAAGGCGCGGGGTTGGCGGAATTCTAAGAACGTGGTTTGAAATCATTCATTTAGCCCGCCGTGAATACCATTTAGCCCGCCGTGAATACCATTTAGCCCGCCGTGAATACACGGCGGGGAAGCGGGGCTGGACGCTCCAAACCGTGCCCCGGGTGTATTCACCCAGGGTTGCCGCGCAGCGGCAACCCTGATTCTATGAAAGAGTGGTCCTCCTGGTGGTATAAACGATGTGGCAAGTATTTTACCCATCAAAACCACAGCAGGAGGACCGAGAGATGTTATACCTTGGAATCGACCAGCATCGCAAGCAGTTGACCGT
>JAUWNG010000149.1 GCA_030612765.1 Planctomycetota bacterium | reverse complement strand
ACCGCCTTCGGCGGAAACGTCCGTAAACGGACGTGCGGGCGCCACTGCCGGCTTGTCCAGCAATGCCCCATCTCCACACACCAGGAACGCTTGATCTTTGGCTTGATAATTTGTTGAGGGTGTCCGGGAATAATTCCATTTAGCCCGCCGTGAATACACGGCGGGGAGTGGCGGGTACACTTCACGCACAATGCCCCGGGTGTATTCACCCGGGGCTAAATGGCATTTATTGCGGCCAATTTCTGAATGCCCGTATTGCGGGGGGAGTGGATTCCACCGCCGATTTCTCCCTTGACAGGCCGGCCGAATTTCGGACAATCCAACCGCCAATCTACAGAAACTACACCCGGGGCACGGAGGCCTTCGGCCATGCAAGTCTGTCCCGAACTGGGACATCTCGTCAGCCTGCGCGGATTGTTGCCGGAGGCCGAACTATTCGGCGCCGACGACGTCCCACTAAGCGGCTGCGCCTGCGACTCGCGCAAGGTGCGGCCAGGCGATTTGTTCTTCGCATTGGCCGGAAGCCGGCACGACGGAAACGACTTCGTCGCCGAGGCGATCGAGCGGGGATGCGCGGCCGTGATTAGCGAAAAAGGGGACAGGTCCAATTTGTGCGACGACCATGCGAACATGGTGCCCGCCTCTGGGCCGTTCCGGCAAATTGGACCTGTCCCCTTTTTCATTGTCCCCAACGCGCGTGAGAGCTACGCCCGGCTTTGCCAAGCGCTGGCCGGAAACCCAAGCCATCAACTGAAGCTGATCGGAGTGACCGGCACCAACGGCAAGACGACCACCACTTGTCTGATCGCCGGGATATTCAAGGCGGCGGGCTATCGCGTCGGAGTTTTGGGAACCTTGGGATACCTCGACGGACGAATCGTCGAGCCTGCGACGCACACCACTCCCCCACCCGACCGGTTGGCGTCACTGTTGTCCCAGATGGTCCGCAACGGCTGTACCCACGCCGTGATGGAGGTGTCGAGCCACGCCCTAGACCAATCGCGGACGGCCGGCGTACAGTTCGACGCCGCTTGCGTGACCAACGTCACCCGCGACCATCTCGACTATCACGGCACGTTGCGCGACTACCGGCGTGCGAAAGCCCGACTCTTCGACCACTTGGCCGACGATGGTTTCGTGGTGCTGAGCGCCGACGATCCCGGCTCGGCCGGCTTTCTGCGGCGGCTGGAAGGACCCGTGTTGACGGTGGGCATCCGCGAGGCGGCCGAGATTTCCGCCACGCCGGTCGAACAATTCATCGGCGAACAGACGTTTCTGCTGACCGCCGGCAGCGAGACCGTGCCCGTTCGGACGACGATGATCGGCACGCACCACATCTACAACTGTCTGACGGCGGCGGCGGTCGGTCTGGCCCACGGCATCGAGCTGACCACGATCGTTCGCGGCTTGGAATACGCCGGTCAGGTGCCCGGCCGGCTGGAGCGGATCGAGTGCGGCCAGCCGTTTGGCGTTTTCGTCGACTATGCCCACACGCCCGACGCCTTGACCACGGTGCTGAAGACCCTGCGAGAAGTAACGGCGGGTCGGCTGATTTGCGTGTTTGGGGCGGGCGGCCAACGCGACCGCGAGAAACGCCCGCTGATGGGGCGGGTCGTCGAGCAAACGGCCGATCTGGCGATACTGACCAATGACAATCCCCGCCACGAAGACCCGCGGGCGATTTTCCGCGACGTTCTCGGCGGATTTATCGCACCCCACGCCGTAGAGGTGATTCCCGACCGCGCGGCGGCGATTCATCAAGCGTTGACCGCGGCCTATCCGGGCGACTGCGTGTTGATCGCCGGCAAGGGGCACGAAAACTATCAGATCATCGGCGACCAACGGCTGGAACTCGACGACCGCGAAGTGGCGCGGCAGTGGTTGTACGAAAAAATTGAAACACCAATGACTACGCAGCGTGGACGTGGCGGCTAAACATATTTCCGAACCCCGAATCCCGAACCCCCTTCCTCCCCATGTCCACCGTCGGCGAATTGTGCAACGCGATCGGCGGCCGGCTTATGCCGGACGACCTGTTCAACGCGCCGCTCGGACCGGTCGCAAGCGATAGCCGCCGGATCGAGCCGGGGGACGTTTTCTGGGCACTAAACGGACCGAACTACGAGGGCGGACAATTCGCCGGCGAGGCATTTGCCCGCGGCGCACGCGGCGCGGTCGTCCCGCGGGATGTCGCCGTACCCGGCGGGCATTGGGCCATCCGAGTCGAGGATACGCATCAAGCTCTGAACGACTGGGCACGCTATCGACGCAGCCGCTCGGCCGGTACCGTGATCGCCGTCAGCGGCAGCGCCGGCAAGACTACCGCCCGGCAAATGATCCGTTGCGTGCTCCGCTCGCGGTTGCGCGGCTCGGTCAGCCCGCGAAACTACAACAACCACCTCGGCGTCCCGCTAAGCATGACGGCCATCGAGCCGGACCACGACTACGCCGTTTTGGAACTGGGCGCCAGCCGGCCGAGAGAGATCGCTGCGCTGGCCGAACTAGCCCAGCCGACGGTCGGGGTGATTACTTGCGTCGGCGACGCACATCTCGGAGAGTTCGGCACTCGGCAACGAATTGCACGCGCCAAGGCGGAATTGCTCTCCGCGCTGCCGGCCGACGGCCGCGCCGTGCTCGGCGACGATCCCTGGTTGCGAAAAATGGCCCACCGTTGCAAGGCGGAAATCGTCTGGGTCGGCACGGAAGAAAACTGCAACGTCCGGGCAACCGACGTCCAAATCTCGCGCGGCCGGCTGTCGTTTTGCACCGCCGGACGCCAATTCTCCATTCCCGTCTGGGGACGGCACCATCTGACCTCCGCGCTTGTTGCGGTGGCCGTCGGCCAACTGATGGGCTTCGACACGGACGAGATGGCCCGGGCGCTGTACGAATTCACGCCCCTGCCGATGCGATGCCAGGTGCAACGGATCGGCGAGACGACGGTCATCAACGATGCATACAACTCGAACCCGACGGCGATGCGGGCGGCATTGGAACTGCTCGGCGAGTTTGACGCCGCCGGAAGGAAAATCGTCATCAGCGGCGACATGGGCGAATTGGGGAAACGATCGGCCGCATTGCACCGCGAATTGGGCCGGCAGACCGTCGAGATCGGCGGGGCCGCCTCGTTGATCGCTTGCGGCGAGTTTGCCCGGCAGGCCGTTTCCGGCGCGCGGTCCGCGGGTATGTCGCGGCTCCGGACGATTGCCTGCCGGAGCGTCGGCGACGCGTTGCCGCACCTGTATCAAACCGTCCGGCCCGGCGACGTGGTGTTGGTCAAAGGATCGCGGATGATGCAAATGGAGCGGATCGTCGAGGCGATGTCGCGTTGTCAGCAAAAGAAGATTGCAAATTGAACCAATGAAAGGGCTCCCCTGTTTGTGCCGGGTTTGCGGGAATCCGGTGCGTACCCTCCCTCCTTGGGTAGGAGCAACTGCCCGCCAGCCAAGCGGCTACTGGGTCAGCCGCTTTGGCGGGTGCTTCGCGGTGGAGCCTACGACTGAGCGCCGGGGCGGCGTAACAGCGCCGTCCCGGCCGCTCAGGGATATAGAAAAGGTTCAAGGTCAAAGGTTCAAGGTTCAACGGTAAATTTAGTCCCGAGCGATGGACTTCAATATTGATAATTGAACCTTGAACCTTTGACCTTGAACCTTTTTGCATTAACATCCCATGCTCCTTTGGATCCTCGATAATCTGACCGCTTTCTCGACCGAAGCGCTGACGGCGTGCGGGAAGATCACTCCTCGGGCCGCGCTGGCCGCGGGCGTGAGTTTCCTGGCGGCGGTGCTGTTGGGACCGCGCTGGATCGCCTGGCTGGGCGGACGTTTCCGCGAGCCGATCAAGAGCGACTCGCCGGACATCGCTCGACTACATCGCGGCAAGCAGTCCACGCCTACGATGGGCGGGCTGTTCGTCGTCGCCGCGATTCTGGCCGCCGTGTTGCTATTCGGCGATCTGAACAACATATACCTCTGGCCGACGTTGTTCACCGTCGTCGGATTGACGCTGATCGGAATCGTCGACGACGTGGTGAAAATCCGCAGCGAGAAGAAAGGGATTTCCGCCCGACGGAAACTCGCCGCGCAACTGGCAGTCGCCGTCGTGGCCGCCGTCTGGCTCTACCATCTACAAGCGTCAGTGCCCGACGGTCTGCTGTTGCACGTGCCGCTGGCCGGGACTCCGATTTCACTTGGATGGTGGTTCGTTCCGCTGGCGGTGTTGGTGATCGTCGGCTCGTCAAACGCGGTGAACCTTGCCGACGGCCTGGACGGACTGGCCGGCGGATGCCTGCTCGCCGCCGCCGCTGCGATGACCGGCTTGATTTACGCCGCCGGACATGCCCAGTGGGCCGCCTACCTTGGCGTGCCGCGAATCCCGCAGGCCGGGGAAATGACCGTGCTGGCCGGCGCGATGATCGGCGGCGTCCTGGGCTTCCTCTGGTTCAACTGCCACCCGGCACAGGTCTTTTTGGGCAACACCGGCTCGCTGCCGTTGGGCGGCCTGTTGGGAGTGCTGGCCGTGATCGCCCGACAAGAGTTGTTGCTGGTGGTCATTGCCGGTGTGTTCGTCGTCGAAGCGCTAAGCGTGATCGTCCAGGTGGGCTACTTCAAGTGGCGTCGCCGACGGCTGTTGCGATGTGCGCCGTTGCACCACCACTTTCAACTCCTGGGTTGGGCCGAAAACAAGATCGTGGTCCGATTTTGGATCGCCGCGGCGCTGTGCGCGCTCGTCGGCACGGCCTCGCTCAAACTTGGCACGAGCGACGGGCCGCCGAAAGTGGCTGAAACAATCGGCAAAGAGGCCCCGAACCATCCGGCCGGCGAATGCGTACCCCAAGAACCGAGAATAGCACGGACGACCGCAAACCAGCGCGATTATTGAAGCATTGCATACATGACGAAAAACGCCGTTCATATCGTTTTTTCCGGCGGTGGGACGGCCGGGCATCTGTTTCCCGGGCTGGCCGTGGCCGAACGGCTTGCCGAGGCGATTCCCCGTGCCCGGATCACCTTCTGCGGCGTCGGCAAACCGCTTGAGCGGCAGTCGGTCGCCGGCGCCGGCTTCGAGTATTTCACCTTGTCCGCACGTCCGCTGCCGCGCGGCGTGGGCGAGACGGTGGCGTTCGTCTTGGAACAATTCTCCAGCTTCGTCGCGGCCGGTCGATTCTTGCGCGAAGAACGGGTAGACGCCGTGGTGGGGTTGGGCGGTTATGCCAGCGCGCCGATGGCCCGCGCAGCCATAAAACGCAACGTGCCGTTGGTGCTGCTCGAGCAGAACGCCGTTCCGGGCAAGGCCACCCGCTGGCTGGCCAAAGGGGCATCGCTTATCTGCACGTCGTTCGACCAGACGCGGGCGAAACTACGCTGCCGCTGTCCGGTTCGCATGACCGGCAATCCGATCCGGCAACATTTTCAGTCCATCATAAAGCCGCGACCGCTTGTGGGACAGCCGCCCCCGGCTGTCCTGGGCGATTCTGCACAGCCGAGGGCGGCTGTGCTACATTATGGGATAAGTTCTATGCGGGATGAGGCCCCGCGTCGCCAACTCCTTGTCCTCGGCGGCAGCGGCGGGGCGCACGCGCTCAATGAATATGTGCCGCCGGCGCTCTACAAGGTCAGCCGGCAATTACGCGGCTGGCGGATCGTGCATCAATGCGGCGCGTCGGATCTGGACGCCACTCGGACGCTGTATCGGAAGTTCGCCCTGAACGCCGTGGTCGAACCGTTTCTGGACGACGTGCCCGCGACGCTTGCCGCAACCGACCTGGCGATCACGCGGGCGGGAGGCTCCACCTTGGCCGAGCTGGCCGCGGCGGGCGTGCCCGCGGTGCTGGTCCCTTATCCACACGCCACCGACGACCATCAGGCGATAAACGCCCGGCACTATGCCTCCGGCCACGGTTGCATTACAATCGACGAGCGCAAGCTGGCCGGCCGTCTGGACGACGAGCTTGCCGAGAAGTTGTGTTTCCTGTTGGCCAACGATGACCTGCGTTGGCGGATGTCGGCGGCGATGCGAGAATTGGCCCGGCCCCATGCCGCCGAGGACGTGGCGGAGTTGGTCTGGTCGATCGCCAGCAGCCGCTCGCGCCCCATGGAAACTCAACTCGTTTAGCAAAGTCGGATTTCGGGAGTTTGGGTGCCACTGCTGGCTTGTTCAGCAGTGTTTTTCCGGGAGTATCTTGCATGCACTGCTGGGCAAGCCAGCAGTGGCACCCTTTTGCAATGAGTTGTTGAACGGAGATACCATCACAACCATGCTCCGCTGGCGATTTCTATTGGGAACGCTGATTATCGCGGCGCTGGTCGGGCTGTGCCGGCTCGACACGCGTGCCACCGTGCCGGGATTGTATCTGATGCCGGTCGTCGTTTTTATCACCTTTCTGGCAACCAAGGAACTGCTCGATTTACTGGCAGACGCGGGCATGCGTCCGTTGGCGCCCGTAGTGCATCTGGTGAACTTGTTGTTGGTTATAACCGCCTGGGTAAAGTACACCGATCTTGTTCAGCAAAACTTTACTCCCCAAGGCGACTTCTCTGACTTCTTTTTCCTTGTATTCAGTCAATTAGAACTGACCGTAGGCTTACTTATATTTGTGATCTTCATCTCGGAGATGTGCCGGCGTCATGGGCCAAGTGGCGCCACGGCCAACGTTGCGGGAGGAATTTTGGCGTTTCTGTACGTTGGCATGATGCTACATTGCGCCGTATCGCTTCGGATGGTATTTGGCATCGGCGCGATGGCCGCGTGGATCATCGTCGTTAAGATGGGAGACAGCGGTGCGTATCTTTTTGGACGCCTCTTCGGCCGACACAAACTGGCGCCGCTGATCAGCCCCGGCAAGACGATCGAAGGGACCGTTGGAGGGTTGGCCTTCGCATGTCTTGGATCGGTGCTGGCGTTTCAGTTCGTAGTTCCCTTCTGCAACGTTTCCTTGGAATACAGACCGGGACCGTGGTGGGGTTGGATTGCCTTCGGGCTGCTGGTCGGCACGGCCGGCATTTTCGGCGACCTGGCCGAGTCGCTCTTGAAGCGCGACGTGGGCCGCAAGGACTCGAGCGAGTGGATGCCCGGCTTCGGCGGCGTGCTGGACATTCTCGATTCGCTGCTGCTGTCGGCCCCGGTGGCCTGGTTCTGCTGGGCATCGGGGATGCTCGGACATTTTACGCAGCACTAACGCTCCAGCGCGACCTCTGTAGGGCGAAACAATTACAACGGCAACTCGAACATACCGTTGCCCGATTGTTTGAGCTTTCCCTGCCGGGCCAATTCTTCCCAGACGGCCGGCGGATACTGGTCGGGCGGCGTGATGGCCACGATGGCCGACGGCCGGCCGCTGCTCATCGGTCCCACGCCGATGCGCGACTGATCGTCCAGACAGGTCAGTTTCAATCGTTTCTTGAATGCCTTCAGCGCGGCCTTGAGTTCCCGCGGACTCGGCGCCGTGGGCTGCGATGCGTCGGAACTGCACATGGGATGTTTCCTATTGTCCCTGCATATTTATAAACCAAATGTAGTCAACATGCGTATCTCATTGGCAACCATTCGTCATTTTCACATCCCCGCCATTCTCAGCAGCCCCCGAGCAATGTCCAGCAACGATTGGGCGACCGCTTGCGGATTCTGCGCAATGGCCCAAACGACAGCCAGAATCAGCAGCAGACCAACGCCGATCAGGCTGATGCCACGCGGATTGCGGGCGACCTCCTCGCGGGCCAACGCGGACTCCAACGCCGTTTCCAACCGCCGCCAGCCGGCGTGGTTTTGGAGACCGCCCGCCGAAACCAGCGAGACGCAACGCAACGCCATGAAACCATCGACGTACAATTGCACGCCCAACGTCGGCAACGTCAGGCTATCGCCCGCCCAGCGGGCCTCCGCGTCGAGCCGACCGACCACCTCGGCCAGGATCGGACGCAGCTTGTCCGCCGTGATGTTGTAGATGACCAGCCGTGGACGCAGCATCAACAGCCACAGCATCACACACATCACGTACAACGCCAGCAACAACAGCCAAATGTACGGGCCGTAAACAATCGCCGCCTCGACGGGAAACAGCAACTCCATCGGTCCGATCACGATCAATCCCGATATCGCCACCGCCAGGGCGGCGGTGTCGCGCAATCCGGAAACCAGCAGCGGCCGCCGCGATAAATTGATCGCCCCCAGCAGCAGCATGTACATCGCCACGGGGCCTAACGCCAGGCACACTCGAAACGGGTCCATGAACTAGGTTCCCTGGTGAATGGTGTCACAACCGGCCATTCTACCGGCACAGGGAGATCGGAACCAGACGGGAGGCGAGAAACGAGAGGTGGGACGGTTTTGCGGAACCGCAAGCGGTTTTCACTAACCACTAACCACTAACCACTATCCACTATCCACTACCCACTATCCACTACCCACTACCCACTACCCACTACTTCTCCGCCGCGTATCGTTGCGGATCGCCGTTGAACCGCGATTGGCCGGCCGCGCTGGAGAACATGTAGAGCCGCCCCTCGTAAATCGCACAGAACTCCGTCCGTCCGGGCACCACTCTTTGCTGATCGACCAGCATCACCCGGTCGTTGCCCGAATCGACCGGTGCGAAGCAGTCGGGGTTGGCCAGAAACTCTCGCCGCTGCCGATCGCCGCTGAGGCGGTAGATCAGTCCCTTGTGGACGACCGTCCAACGCAAGTCACCCGCCACCCAACGGCCGTTCAGGACCAATTCCACCGGGCAATATCCATTCAACGCCACCGGAGGAACGACGAGGTGATCGCCGGCTTCCGCCATGCCGGGCGATTCGGCCATTGCGTATGCCGCAGGCTCCACCCGCTCGGCCAATCGGCTGGGTATCGTCAACGCAATCGAATCGGCATGATAAGCCCCGGTCAACAAGGTGCTTCGCTCAGGCTCCATGTTGCCGACTACTGGAACCACATTACCGTCGCGCACGTTCGTCGGGGCTGGGGGCCTCGTCGCCGCCGGCTCGCGCCGCGGAACGTCGTACCGTGCGTTCCGCTCCGGTTCCATCCCGCCGGCCAATGGAACCACACCGCCGTCGTCGCGCTTGTTTGGAGCGGCCGGAGGCGCCGCCGCCAGCTCGCGCCGAGGAGAAGTAAGCCGTCTTTCCGATCGCGGCGCTCGCTCTTTGGGAGACTTCTCGGGGGCTTTCTCCTCGGGCATCGGCTCGGCTTTCGGCTCGGCCGGCAAACTTGGCAACCCCGGCAAACCGTCCCCGAACAACGGCTTCGACTGGCCGCCCGGCGTCGGTTCCAACGGCATCTCCGTGGGCTGGCTGCCCGGCAGCAAGAGACCCTCGGGCGGAACGATCATCCCCTCGGGCAGCGGCAACGGATCGTCCTGCTGGGGCACGGGCAATGGAGGTCGCGGCATCGTCGCCTTGGGCGGTGGTACTTCCTCTCGGCCTTCCGGCGCCGGAATCACTTCCGAGCCGATCGACCGTGGATTGACTGGACGTTCGCCGGGCCATCGACGCCATTGCGTCTCGAAATAGCCGAATCCCCTGACGTTGGGTACGCAGACGTTCGAGCCGGGCCGCGGATACTCGAGCGGCGGTCTGGCCCAACTCAGCCCCGAGAGCCATCCGATCAGCAACACCGCCCCCGCGATCGTCGTCAGCCTAAGTGTACGTCTCATTATGTCCTCATCCTTGTAAGGCGCCGTTTAGCTAATTGTAGGCCGGGTCGTGACCCGGCATGGTTTGAATGACCGCCGGGTTGCAACCCGGCTTACACTAACCACTATACTAATATCGTCTCAGGTTGTACCTTCGGCCGAGGGTTTGCATACCGCGGATGGACGAGGTGCCCAAAGACGCGATGCCCAACAATCGCTCGATCGGCGCCGTCACCTTCGAGATGAACGTGTTCGCCGCGATCAGGTTGT
>JAUWNG010000203.1 GCA_030612765.1 Planctomycetota bacterium | reverse complement strand
ACAACCTGATCGCGGCGAACACGTTCATCTCGAAGGTGACGGCGCCGATCGAGCGATTGTTGGGCATCGCGTCTTTGGGCACCTCGTCCATCCGCGGTATGCAAACCCTCGGCCGAAGGTACAACCTGAGACGATATTAGTGGATTGTTGAGCGTGGGGGCAGTTGCGATGCATGTTGAGCAGCCGCCGGCACGGCGGCTTGCAGCGAAACACGGGCCGCCGTGCCGGCGGCCGCTAAACGGATACGGTATTGATTTTCCAAAAGAAAACGGCCGTTGGGCAAAATAACTCTCGGGAGGGGGCTTTTCCGGAACGTCAGGGACGCGGCAACTCTTGATTAAATCAATAGAAAGCGGTAGAATCCTAAGGGGAGGTTAGCAGCCCGTTGAAAAAGTCGGATTTCGGGAGTTTGGGTGCCACTGCTGGCTTGTCCAGCAGTGTTTTTCCGGGAGTTTCCCCCTGCACTGCTGGACAAGCCAGCAGTGGCACCCTTTTCAACGGGCTGCTAGCCCTTGAAATCGGCGTTGGTTTCGACTCGTAAATTGGAATTCAGAGAGGCGGCATATCATGCATATCACCATTGGAATCGGGGTAATGTTGTTGGGCGGCTGGGTGTTGACCTCTCCGGTCGATCAGGACAACTTAAGACCGGTTCAGCCGGCGCCGCAACCCGCCGTAGCCGCGCCTCGGCCTGACGCCGGCCAGAGTTTAAGTCCATACGACACTCGGACGATGGACGAGCAGGGTTATAAGAGAAGGATGCTGGAGAAAGAACGCGGAATGCGGTATAAAGGGCGCGCCGATCAATCTCCTTCGCGCATGCAACGTCGAGCGTCGGGTACGGGTATGCCGACTTCGCCGACGAAGCCAACTCAAGGCGCGGCGGGGTTGCCTCTGTCGCCGACCGCCGATCCGACGTTGATGGGGGGGCTGGGGCAGGGACAGGGCGCGATGGGTCAGGGGGGGCCGCAGATGCCCGTCGCCCCCACGGCTCAAGGTCGTCCCTCTCCGTCTTATTCGGGCCGTGGTTCTTCCGGTGCGATGCAGCGGCCAAGTTCCCGCTCGACTTCCCAGCCGTCGTTCGGAGGTTCCTCACGGTCGAACCAAAAGGCGTTCTCCACCTACAATCCGTTCAGCTCCGGCGTCAGTCCGTACATGAACCTATTTCGCCGAGACACCGACTTGGGAACCGTGGACAACTACACCACGCTCGTCCGGCCGGCGCTCGAGCAGCGTGCGGCCAATCAACGCTTCAACATGGACATCTTCGGCCTGGAACGCAGGGCGCGCCTCCAACAACACTCGATCCAGCGAATGGAGCAAACCGAGCGCACCTTGCAGGGCATAGGTACGCCGCAGTACTACATGAACTACGGCGGATACTATGGCAATTCGGGATCCAGACGGTAGCCGCTTCAAATCCGCAATTCTTATCGCGGCATGATTACGTCGGAGAGCATGTACCTACGCAACGACTTGACCACGTCGATGAATTGTTGCAGGTCGACAGGTTTGGTCAAATAGTTTTCCACGTGGAGGTTTTCGGCCCGCAGTATTTCCTGGTGCGTGCGGGAAGCGGTCAGCACCACCACGGGGATGGAGTCGAGTTGCGGATCGGCCTTTACGTCGGCAAGAACTTCGCGCCCGCTCTTTTTCGGCAGATTGAGGTCCAAAAGGATCAAGTCGGGGCGCGGGGCGCGGCGGTATCTCTGCCGGCGCAGGAGGAACTCCATTGCCTCCTCGCCGTCGCGGACCAGGCTCACCCGACAGGGTACGTCTCCCTGCCGCAAGGCCTCGATCGTCATTCCGGCGTCCTCCAGATCGTCTTCGACCAGGAGGATTTCCATGGGGCGTCCCACGGTGTCGCGGATCATGGTTTCGGTTTCCGTTCGGTGTTTGCCGGGAACTGTTCGATTCCGCCTTTCAGTGTTTTTCCGTCGATCGAAACTCGCCCGCCTTGGTCAACCCAGCCGGGGGCGGTGTTTCCGAGCAATAGCGTGCCGTGCAATTGCGTTCTCGAGTAGGGGAGCGTCAATAGTTGGGCCAATCCGTTGTTGCCCAGCGACGAGCCTTCGATTTCGACCGAGGAGGCCCCGCCCACGGCCACGCCGCTGCGGCCGTTGCCGCGGCACATCACGCCGGAGAGCGTCACGTTCCGGGCGCTGTTGCCCAGGCTGATCCCATCCAATTGAAAACCCTGCACGGTCAGATCGGCGATAACCACGCGGTCGACGTGGAACAGGGTGATCCCCGTTTGCTTGTCGGCGCAAGACAGATTGTAGTCGCCCGGCAACTTGGTCTTTTCGACGCAGAAGAAGATTTTGCCGTTCAGCAAGCACCACTGGAGAGATTCAAGTTTCGGCGGGCGAATCGCCGACGCCGAGGCGACGACCTGCACGGCGGGACGGCCGTCGAGGAACAATTGTTGGTATGACATCCGCTTGGGGCGGAACCATAAGACCGCGCCCTCGTATGGCTCCCAAACTTTGGGATCGATCGGCATCGAGCCGTCGAGAATTGCGCCGTTGCCGCGGATCGTGAACGGCCGCCGGGGATCGCCGCCGTGGCGGCTGCCGACCAGGCTGACGCTTTCCCGATATGGAACGTCGTTGTCGGCCATCACGATCGTGTCGCCGCGGTGCGCCAGCCGCAGGGCCTTGGCCAGCGTTCGCACCGGGCCGGTCTGCTCGGGCGTGTTCCGCTGCTGGAGGCCGGTGAACCGGTCGTCGCCGGCGAGGTTGTCGACAAAAATCTCCCGCCCCGACGCGGGGACCGCGAGAAGCAACGCAAGCAGCAGGCCGCGAAATGAAATTGTCCGCATAATCCGCTCCCGGTGGGTGTTCGACCGCTTCGATCAATTGTAGCATAAATGTGTAGCAGCCGCCGTACCGGCGACCGCTACACAACGCTGGGTCGCGAACTAATCGGCTTCCTGCTTCGCCTCTTCGAGGGCCTTGTCGGTGCTGGCCGGATCGACGTGGCGGCAGCTTTCCGTAAGCTGCGCGGCGATCCCGCCCAAGTCCTCGCGCCACTGGTACTCGGCCACGTCCGGCGGGCAAAGCCGCACGAACTCGTTCACCAGAAGGATCAACCGTAATACGTGGCGGAAGATCACTCCCTCTTGCTTTTGCAGGGACCGGCTGGTTACATACTTATTGAAGTCGCCGCCGAACTGGAGCAGCTCGCCCGCCGCCCAAACCGGCGAGGTACGCAGGTCGTAGACGCCGTCGAAATCGTAATCGAACAAGCGGCGGAGTTTATCGGCCAGTGTCAGCACCCAAACCCGCTCATCGTCGTCGTAAGTGTGGCGGCCGCGCGGCTGCTCGTCGTTGGACTGTTGTGAGATTTCCTCCGGCGTGGCCAGGCCGAGTTGCAGCAGGTGTGGATCGAGCCGCAAGGTGGCCAACGGGCCGGGTGGAAGCTCGTCGTGTCGCGGAACGCGGACGAATCGTCCCACCGATCGGGGCAACTCCAGCACGCTCTCCATCGCCTGCACACGTTCGTCGCGGTCGGCGATGCCCAACTGATTGACCAGAAAAACGGCGTACAGCGGATGTATTCCGCGGAACATCAGCAACTTCGACATGCTATCGGTCGGATGGGCGAACATCGGCCGATACTGGGGCGGCTCCGCCACGGCGGGCTTCTCGGAGAAACCGAAACTGAAATCCAGCCGCTTCGCCTCCTTGGCTTTTTGCTCGGCCGCGGCCGCTTGCAACTCGGCCAGTTCCTCTTCCTTCGGCGGCGAGGGATCGAGCGTGACGTAGCCCGCCCGCCAAAGGGTCATCAGCATCCGGTCGAGTTCCTTCTGTCCGACTTCAATCCGGCCGGGGTCCATCAGCCGCTTGCCGACCAGTTGGCGGATCGGCTCGATATCCGGCGAGGCGTCGAGCATGTAGGCGAGCAATCGCCAGGGCACCTGCCCGCGACTGTGCAGATTTCCAGACGGCGCCGCGCAGAGCTTGCGATACTGGGCCTCGTTCCAATATTGCACGTTCGCCCGACGGGTGGGCATCTTCTTCTTCAGCGACTTTTTCGCCTTCAACAGCCCGGGGTCTTTCGTGTTCTCGGGTATCTGGTCGAACTTGTCTCGCCAGCGGGCGATCTTCACGTCGTCCTCGTGGGCCAGGGCGAAGACGTGCCCCTTGGTGTCGAACTGCGGACGTCCCGCGCGGCCGAATATCTGGTGCGCCGTGCTCGGATCGAGCAGCTTTTGCTTGCCCACGGGGCCTTTCATCAATTTCGGCACCACGACCGATCGGGCCGGCAGGTTGATCCCCGCCGCAAGTGTCTCCGTGCAGATCGTCACCGAGAGGAGTTTGTGCTGAAATAGGTCTTCGACAATGCGGCGATACTTGGGCAACACGCCGGCATGATGAACGCCGACGCCGCGCATCAGCAGTTGTTTGAGCTTCGGACCCGCCCCGGCCGACCAGTCGTATCGATCCAGTTCGGCGGCGAGCCGTTTTTTTTGACCGTCGCCCAAAATGCGCTTCCCCTTGAGTTGTTCGGCCACCGACCAACATTCCTCGCGATTGAAACAGAAGACCAACGCGGGCGTCATGCGGGTCTCGTCGTCATCGGCGGAAAAGGGGACAGGTCCAATTTGTGCGCCGACCATGCGAGCATGGTGCCCGCCTTCGGGCCGTGCCGGCAAATTGGACCTGTCCCCTTTTCCGCCCTGGGCCATCGCTTCGAGATGTTCGGTCAACAGCATGTCTCCGATCCAATGGAAACCGAGCGGCACCTTGCGCTCGTCGCCGGTCACGAGTTCAAGCCGCCGGTCGTGGCATTTCCGCAGCCAGCCGAGAAACTCGACTGCGTTTCCGACCGTGGCCGAGAGCAAGAGCGTTCGGACGTGTTTCGGCAGCATCCCCAGCGAGAGTTCCCAGACAATGCCCCGTTCCAGATCGTTGAAACTATGGAACTCGTCCATCACCACGGCGCTGACCCGCTCGAAGTCGAAGGCGGTTTCAACCGGATTGGCGGCGGAAAAGGGGACAGGTCCAATTTGTGCGCAGCCCCCGTCGGGCCGTTCCGGCAAATTGGACCTGTCCCCGTTTCCGCCCCGTTGCAATAGCCGGGTGAGGCGGGTTTCGGGCCCGACCACCAATACCCGGGCGGCGGGGGGTTCGCGGC
>JAUWNG010000003.1 GCA_030612765.1 Planctomycetota bacterium | reverse complement strand
CGACGATCCGATAACCGACGTGGAGAACATTGCCCGATATTTCGCGCTCAGGACGTTGCCGCCGCGTCTGGCGGTGCTCCACGCGATCCAGGAAGTCCGGCCGGCGTTGATCCTTTCCACGCTGGCGATCATCCTCAGCTTCCTGCCGCTGATGTTCATCACCGGCATGATGGGTCCGTACATGGCGCCGATGGCGATGAACGTGCCACTGACGATCCTGGTTTCGACGATCGTTTCGTTCACCATCACGCCGTGGCTGGCGATGACCGCGCTGAGGAAGATAGCCGAGTCGCCCGGCGAGCCGTTCGATCTGAAGAAAAGCACGATCTATCGCCTCAGCCACGCGGTGCTCGGCCCGATTCTCGACCGCCGATGGATGGCCTGGTCCATGCTGGGGTGCGTGGCGCTGCTCTTCGCGGTGGCGATCGCGCTGCCGGCGTTCCGGCTCGTGCCGCTGAAAATGCTCCCCTACGACAACAAGGACGAGTTTCAGATCGTCATCGACATGCCCGAAGGGACCACGCTGGAGGAGACCGACTCGGCCTCGCGCCGCTTGGGCGAGTATCTGGCCGGCGTGGCCGAGGTCAAGGATTACGAGATATACGTCGGGTTGGCCTCGGCGATGGATTTCAACGGGCTGGTCCGTCATTACTTCCTCCGCCAGGGGCCGAACGTGGCCGACATCCGCGTCAATCTGGCGGGCAAAAAACAACGCCAACAGCAATCGCACGAGATCGTACTTCGCATCCGCAATGACCTGGCGCGGCTGGCCGCACGGTCCGGGGCGAACATCAAACTGGTCGAATCGCCCCCCGGCCCGCCGGTCATATCGACGATCACGGCCGAGGTCTACGGCCCCGAAGGCGCCGATTACAGTGAACAGATCGCCGCCGCCGAGCGAGTACGCAGGCGCTTGCAGCGTGAGCCGGGCGTGGTAGACGTGGACACCAGCGCCGAGGCCGATCAGCCGAAAGTGGCCTTCGAGACCGATCAGCCGAAGGCCGCGCTCTCGGACGTTACGAAGGAAAACATCGCCCTGACGTTGCAGCTTGCGCTCGACGGGCTGCCCGTCACCGTGCTGCATTTGCCCGAAGAGGTTGACCCGCTGTGGGTCGAGCTTCGCCGGCCGCGCTCGATGCGCTCGGCGGTGAACGACCTGGGCGCGCTGTACGTCATCGGGGACAAGGGCCAGAGGGTGCAGATCGACGCGCTGGGCGAGTTCGTCACTCAAAAAGACGGCCGCCCACTGCTCGAAGACAAAACGATTTACCACAAAAACCTGCGCCGAGTGGTCTACGTCTTCGGCGAGGTGGCCGGCCGCCCGCCGGCCGACGCAATCATCGACATGCAACTGGACCGAGAGACGGACGGCACGAACCCCGAGCCGGCCGCCGCGATTCGTCCAGCCTCGGAGCGGACGTGGCTCAGCCCCGGCGGCAACGACCCCTGGGCGATGCCGGAAGGATACACGGTCGATTGGGCCGGCGAAGGCGAGTGGAAGATTACGCTCGACGTGTTCCGCGACTTGGGGTTAGCTTTCGCCGCGGCGCTGGTGGGCATCTTCGTCATCCTGATGTTCGAGACCCGTTCCCGGGCGCTGCCGCTGGTTATCATGCTGGCCATCCCGCTGACGATGATCGGCATTATGCCCGGCTTCTGGCTGCTTAACGTGCTGGTCGATCGTCCGGTGGGCGGCTACCCGACGCCGGTCTTCTTCACCGCCACGGCCATGATCGGCATGATCGCCCTGGCCGGAATCGTGGTCCGCAATTCGGTCGTGCTGATCGACTTCATCCATCACGGCAAGGACCAGGGACTTGAGCTTCGCGAGGCGGTCATCCGCAGCGTTGCCATCCGCACCCGGCCGATCGTGCTCACGGCCGGCACCGCCCTGTTGGGCAACTGGGTGATTACGCTCGATCCGATCTTTTCCGGCCTAGCCTGGGCGATCATCTTCGGCATCTTCACGGCCACGGTCTTCTCGCTGTTGGTAGTGCCGGTGGTCTACTGGCTGCTCTTCTCCCGCAAGTAGTTTCTGTTGCGAAAAGTGAAGTAGCTTCGAGCGGTTGTCGAGATAGACGCCAAACGACCAGAGGCAGAGCAGATAGCTGATCAGGAACAACATGCATATAATCGTCCAGACGTGCCAATCGACGATTTTCGATGTGTACATCCCAAGAGAACGAAAAAGCTGCGTAGTCCACGAGACTTCCGGAGGGAACTCCCGTTTCTATGATTGGTTCCGAGCTTCCCATGTTGCAATCAGGAATGTTGCCATTGTGCCAGAAAGATTAACGGCAAGTTCCGCATGTCGCGGAGCGGGTTTGACTTGTATCTTCCCTTGGGCGTGCGCGTCACCAAGTTTGCTTCGGAGCGAACCGAGACCCTGTACTACGGAGTGGCAACCGCCAAGAATATGCTTGAATATCTGCTCACTGTGTTGCGATGGGGACAAGTTAAGGTTTTTTGCGACAAGGCTATATATCTTGGGCAGGTCTGCCTTGTCGGCGTACTCGACTCCAAGCTCATCGAGTATGTGTTTACAGACCGCCTCCAGCAGTGTTCGTGCAAGTGTTATTGCGCCCTCTGGGTCATTTGACCGCCGCTCCAACGCCCGTTCCCACACGCTATGGATGTGAGCCGCGTCGACTTTCGAGAGGGACTCACTGATCTCAGAATCCGATGGCGTGGACTCGGCCGTTTCAAGCATGGTGAGTAAGGGATCGAACTTGTCGCGGAGATAATTGCGCCGTCCTTGATATGTACTGGATTCTCCCTTGATGAAGGACCAGAAGTCATCGAGGGATCGACACGACATCAGAAAGCGGGGCGCGTGGTCGCGCAGTTTTTGATTCTGAACGATTTTCTCTCGCAGCGTTCGATACTCGACGTTGTCGGCCTCGCCGCCCGTCGCATGTGAGGTGAGTAGCAGTCGCAAAGACTCAACTGAGATGTAAAGGTCTCTAGCGGATTCAGTGGTCATAGTTCCCCCTTGAAGGCGCGGTCGAGGATGCTTGGCGGGAGGGCGTCGAGTTCGGCGGCGGTCTCTACTTGTAGACGCCGGGTGCCATTGCCAGCTTGTCTGGCAGTGCCCCTTTCTACACGACGGGAACGCTTGATCGTTGACTTGTTAATCCGTTGCTCTCCTTATTCGTTTTCGGCGGTTTTCTTCCTAAGTCATTTGTGTTACTGGGCTTAAAAACACTCCGCCGTCCCGCGCGAGTACTTTTGCGGGCTGCAAAAGTACTTATACAGTCTGCGCGAGCACTTTTACACCCTGCGCAAGCACTTTTACGGGTTGCGCGAGCACTTTTACGGGCTGCAAAAGCACTTTTACGGGCTGCAAAAGTACTTATACACTCTGCGCGAGCACTTTTACACCCTGCGCGAGCACTATTACGGGCTGCAAAAGGCTGAAAGCTTGGGCCGAAGGCCCTCCGGTTCTCCCAGCCCAGGGCAACGCCCTGTGGAAGGGTGGACGGCGCATCTGATTTTCCGGCCCAACGGGCCAACCGTTCCGCGAGGCGAACCCTTGGCCCGTTGGGCCGATGAGCCGTTCTCGCTCTCCCGCCCCCCAGGGCGTTGCCCTGGGCTGGGTGAACGGCCGCCCCTTTGGGGCAACTCGTATTCGCTTTCGCTGACCGCCGCGTTGCCGATCTGCTGGGTCATGGCCGAGTCTTTAGGCTGGAGGCTGGAGGCTGGAGCCCCACCACGATTTTTTTCGCTGTTGGTGGGGCTGCGCTTCGCTTGACCCACCCTACAAAACTTGACCCACCCTACACAGGCCCTCCCGCAACAGCAACTAAGTAAATTGCGGCCTATGTTTCAGGAGCATCAGTCTACCCTTACCCCATACCCACCACCCAGTAAACCACTCCCATGTGTTCGCCCAGATCAGCGTTACTGCAAGGGCTGCTTGTACTTACGTGCCTCGGCCTGGGATGCTCCGACAAAGGGAAGCAAGAGCAGTCGGACTCGAAAGACGCCGGGCCCGTAGTCAGAGTAACTAAGCCGACCGCGCGGAAAGTTACCGATTATGCGTATTTTACGGGACGTATCGAGGCGCCCGAGTCGGTCAAGATTCAAGCCCGAGTGACGGGATATCTCGATACCGTGGATTTCACCCCGGGCGCCGAAGTGAAGGTCGATCAGCGGCTGTTCCTGATTGATCCGCGTCCCTACAAAGCCGCCTTGGACAGAGAGCTTGGCCGGGTCCGTTTGGCCGAAGCCCACTTGAAGCTGACCAAGGCCGACTATGCCAGGGCGTTGGAAATCGCCAAGACCCCGGGCGCGATCAGCAAGCAGGACGTCGACAAATACGCCGCCGCAAGGGACGAAGCCAGCGCGGCGGTGGCCGCCGCCAAGGCCAACTCGGAGGCCGCCCGGCTGAACGTCGAGTTCACGCGGATCATCTCTCCGATCGACGGCGTCGTGGGGCGAAACCTGCTGACCATCGGCAATCTGGTCAAGCAGGACGAATCGCTGCTGACCACCGTCGTCTCGCAGAACCCGATGTACGCCTACTTCGACATCGACGAACACGCCTATCTCCGCATCCAACGGATGATCGAAAAGGGAGACGTCGATCGGAAAGAGGAAAAGAAGGGTTTCCCGGTCGAGATGGGGTTGTCCGACGAGGAAGACCGTTTTCCGCACGAGGGCAAGATCGATTTCATCAACAACCGCATCGACCCCAGCACCGGCACGCTTCAGGTCCGCGGCACGTTCGCCAATCCTTCGCTGGATTACAAGAACTACCGCCTGTTGACGCCCGGTATGTTCGTCCGCATCCGGCTGCCGATCGGCAGTCCGCACGATGCGATTCTCGTGCCCCAGAAGGCGATCGGGACCGATCAGGGAAAGAAATATCTGAAAGTCGTTGACGACAAAGACATCGTCGAATATCGTCCGGTCACTTTGGGCGCACAACAGCCCGACGGGCTGCAAGTCGTGATACCCGTGAAGATGGTCCGCACGAAGGACGGTCTGCGGCAGGCGGACGAAAAAGAGTTATCCGGCGGGAAAACAATCGACAGCATAAAGCTCGGCGAGCGGGTCATTGTCGACGGGCTACAGTTTGTCCACTCGGGGATGCACGTGCAGCCGCGACCGATAAAGTCGGACGCCGCCGAGAAGGACGAATCGAGCAACGAGAGCAAACCGGCAACTTCGCGCATTGCGAAACCGCAAGCGGCTGTTTCCGGTTCACACTCAGAGCGCGGGAACGAGAAGTCTAAGTAGCAGTCCGGGGTACGAGCAGCATGTTCGCCAAGTTTTTCATCGAACGTCCGATATTCGCCTGGGTCATCTCGCTGGTCATTTTGCTGGCCGGCGGAGTGACGGCGTTTCTGCTGCCGGTCGCTCAGTATCCCGACATCACGCCGCCGACCGTTTCGGTCACTGCCAGTTACCCCGGGGCAAGCGCCAAGGTGGTGGCCGACAGCGTCGCCGCCCCGATCGAACAGCAGGTCAACGGCGTCGAGCGAATGCTCTACATGTCGTCGCAATGCACCAACGACGGGGCATACAACCTGACCGTCACCTTCGAGTTGGGCACCGACCTGAACATGGCCCAGGTGTTGGTGCAGAACCGCGTGGCGTTGGCGATGCCCCAGCTTCCCCGCGAGGTGCAGGTCCAAGGAGTAAACACCAAGAAGAAATCGCCGAGCATCCTGTTGTGCGTCAATTTGATCTCGCCCGACGGACGCTACGACGACATCTACCTGTCGAACTACGCCACCATTCAGATCAAGGACGAAATCGCGCGGATCGACGGCGTGGGCGACGTGACCTATCTCGGCCAGCGGGACTACAGCATGAGGGTCTGGCTCGACCCGCAGAAAATGGCTACCCGCAACCTGGCCACGATAGACGTGCTTCAGGCGATCCAGAGCCAGAACGTGCAGGTGGCGGCCGGTCAGATCGGCCAGCCGCCGGCGCCGCCCGGCCAGGTATTCCAGTTCACACTCAGCACGCTGGGGCGATTGGCCGACCCCGATCAGTTCGCCGACATCATCATCAAGACCGACCAGGGAAACGAGGCGGAGGGGCGCATGTCGAGCCAGATTGTCCGGCTTCGCGACGTGGGCCGCGTCGAACTCGGCGCCCAGATGTACGACCAGACCTGCCGGCTCGACGGCCAACCGTCGGTCGGCCTGGCCGTCTTCCAATTGCCCGGCTCGAACGCCCTGGACGTGGCCGATAAGATCAAGGCCAAGATGCGCGAGTTGAGCAAGTCGTTTCCCGCGGGTCTCGAATACCGCATCGTTTACGACACCACTCCGTTCATTCAGGAATCGGTCGACGAGGTGCTGAAAACACTCCTCGACGCCGTGATACTGGTGGCGATCGTCGTGCTGCTGTTCCTCCAGGACTGGCGGGCGATGATCCTGCCGATGATCGACGTGCCGGTCTCGCTGGTCGGCACCTTCGCGGTGATGGCCGTGATGGGATTCAGCCTGAACAACCTCACCCTGTTCGGAATGGTGCTCGCCATCGGAATAGTCGTCGATGACGCGATAGTCGTATTGGAAAACGTCGAGCGGCAGATGTCGCTCGGCCTGAAGCCCAAGGAGGCCACGATCAAGGCGATGTCGGAAGTCACCGGGCCGATCATCGCCATCACGCTGGTGCTCTGTTCGGTCTTTCTGCCGAGCGTGTTCGTTCCCGGCGTTACGGGCCAGTTTTTCCGTCAGTTCGCCCTGGTCATTTCGTCGGCGATGATTATCTCGGCCATCAACGCGATGACGCTCACTCCGTCTCGCGCGGTGGCGATTTTCGAGAAGCAGAAGCTCGACGAGCACGGCCGCCCGATCCACGAGGCGTTGCCCTGGTGGATATTCGGCATCATCGGCGGGGTGCTGGCGGTCTGGGCGGCGAAGAAGTATTTTGCCGCCCAACTCGGCTTGCACACCGAAGGCGGAGGTGAAGGGGGCGGGCTGCCCTGGCCGATGTTCTTCGCCGTGACGACGCCCGGCGCGCTGCTCGGCGGAGCGATCGGTTGGTTTATCGTCTCGCCGGTCAACGCGGTCCTGTCGAAGTTTTTCAAGGCGTTCAACAAGCTGTTCGACATATTCACGGAGTTTTACGGCCGGACAATCGGGCGGTTGGTCCGTCTGTGCGTCATCGTCCTGCTGGTCTACGGCGGACTGCTGCTGCTGACCGGCTGGACGATAAACATAGCGCCCAAGGCGTTCATTCCCGAGCAGGACCAGGGCTATCTGCTGGTCAACGTCCAGTTGCCCGACTCGGCTTCGGTCCAACGGACCGAAGAAGTGATGGCCCAGGTCGACCGGATCGTGCTTGGCGACCCGTCCGACCCGAAGCGTTATCCCCGCATCCCCGGCGTTGCCCATACGCTTTCTGTCGCCGGGCAGTCGTTTATGCTCAACGCCAACAGCTCGAACTTCGGCTCCTGCTTCGTCATCCTCGAACCGTTCGGGGATCGGCACAGCCACGAAGAGTACGACGCCGTGATCGCCGAAAAGCTGCGGAAACGGTTCGCCGCCGAGATCGACGAGGCGGAGATTCAGGTCTTTCGCGCCCCGCCGATCCAAGGGCTGGGCAACGGCGGCGGGTTCAAACTGCAAGTCGAGCAGCGCGGATACGTCGATCTCGACGAGCTGCAAAAATCCACCGATAAACTGGTCGCCGAGGCCAACGACGATCCGAGTCTGATCGGCGTGTTCACCATGTTCCGCGCCGACACGCCCCAGTATTACCTCGACATCGACCGCACGAAATGCGAATCGCTGGGCGTGGCCATGAACGACGTTTTCAACACCCTGCAAGTATACATGGGCGGATACTTCGTCAACCTCTTCAACAAGTTCGGCCGCACCTGGCAGGTGAACGTGCTGGCCGAGGAAGATTACCGCACGCAGGTCTCGAAACTCTCGCAACTGAAGGTGCGCAACAAGCTAGGCCAAATGGTGCCCCTGGCCACGCTCTTCAAGGCCGAAAGCATCGGCGGCCCGGTGATGGTCATGCGCTACAACATGTACGCCTCCTCGCCGGTGATCGGAAACCCAGCCGAGGGCATCAGCTCCGGCCAGGTGATCGACACCATGCAGAATCTGGCCGACAAGGAAGACGCCACCTACGAATGGACCGAGATCATGTATCTGCAAATCCTGGCCGGCAACGTGGGCATCTACATCTTCGCCATCGGCACGGCCCTGATCTTCCTGGTGCTGGCGGCGAAATACGAAAGCTGGAAACTGCCGATGGCCGTCATCATGGTCATCCCGATGTGCCTGCTCTGCGCGGCCACCGGCATGTTGATCACTTCCTTGCCGATCGACATCTTCGTGCAGATCGGGTTCCTGGTGTTGGTCGGGCTGGCGGCCAAAAACGCGATCCTCATCGTCGAGTTCGCCGAACAACTGCGCAAGGAAGGCAAGCCGCTCCACGAGGCCACGGTGGAATCCGCCCGGCTCCGGTTGCGGCCGATCATTATGACCTCGTTCGCCTTCATTCTGGGCGTGGTGCCGTTGTTGGTCGGCACGGGCGCGGGAGCCGAAATGCGCCACTCGCTCGGCACCGCCGTCTTCAGCGGCATGATCGGCGTCACCTTCTTCGGCGTCATACTGACGCCCGTTTTCTTCTACGTCATTATGCGGGTGAGGCTGGGACGGAAACAATGTAGGCCGGGTCAAGACCCGGCATAATTATCGCCGGGTTGCAACCCGGCCTACGATTGCTCGACGACATTACGTCAGGACCAGTCGAGAGGGTCGTTTACGACCCTTTCCGCCGAAGGCGGTAATAGGCCCGGCGTTTACGCCGGGTGAGATGAGCAACACCACGGTCATCGGTTGTCAGCCCCGTTCACGGGGCTCCTCTCTCCATGCCGCCGCAACATCGAGGACGCCCGTGAACGGGCGTGACAAAGAAAACAAACGGGACGCCGCTTCACCAACCCGGCATAAATGCCGGGCCTAATACCGCTGCCGCGGAAACGCCCGTGAACGGGCCTGTTTTCCAGCAACGATTTGCTCGATATTACTTGTTCAATCCTCCGCAACAATGCGCTGTCCCGAACGGCACTGCTGGACAAGCCAGCAGTGACACCCGCTAGCGATTTATTATGTCGACTTACCGGGCACATCACCAGGTCCCAATGGCGGTGACAAACTCCACATGTCGGGCCAACCATCAGGTGGATTGCCCCATCCACCAATGTCGGAACTGAAATACTCGGCCTTGTGACCGCGTTCGATTAACCAATCAACGAATTGTTTACCACGATCAGTCAGGCTTACGTTGTTTCGTAGGTCTTGCTGCAAGAGTCCTGCGTCCGGCATCTTGCGGCACATATCATTGACGGACAAAGATCCCTTACCAGCGCTGCCGTTATGTTTGCTGAATTGGTATCGCAGCCCCAGTCCAAACATGTTGTCACGTTGTACCACAATGTTCCTTTCGTCCATCAATATGAAAAGCTGTTCTATGGAATCGTCCAGCAAATCGTGGATAATTTGGAATTGCGTGTTTTGATTGATTTCGGTTTCTGGCGAGCGCTGCGGTTTAACACCAAGCTTCTGGATTGCTGCTTTGATTATTGTGCAGGAGGCGCCAAGCGACGCTTGAAGATTTCCATCTGAGTGCGGTTGGTAATTTGCAAGGGTTACACCAGCCAAGTCGGAGGGAATCTTGATATTTGATGTCCTATCGAATACGGCAAACGTCCGTTGGCGTCCAAGAGCACCAATGCAGAGCCCAAGTTCGAGAAGCACATTGTCGCGTGGTGACTGTTGAGTATCGCCCCTACTCTGCACCAGATCGTCTGGTGTAAGGACAAGGATCGCAAAATCGAAGTCTGGCAGCCGTTCAACCAACGATATCAAAGTATTGCTGCTTAATCCAAAGACACCTTGGCTCCAAATCACGATTTCGCAGGCATGGTCAAGGTTTACCTGTATTGCTTCAGCAATCGGCAAACCTTCGGTTGAAGAACCGATAAACACAGATGGTCGATTTTCAAACATATCTATTTTTATCCTAGTTCCCTTTGCGACATAACGGCACAGTTCTGCGGCGCGCGATAGCGCGTCCGTAGGAGCCGCTTATTATATCCTATTCGTTACGGCCTTCGATAGTCGCAGACAATGGAATTCGCTCCTTATCGACGCCCTGAAGCATGATACCCACTCGGTCATCACCATTGGCAGACTTGAGTGGCTTGTGATACGCCTCAAGGAAAGGAACGTAGGGTGGGTCGAGCGAAACGAAGCCCCACCCTACTCGACTTCGCTTCGCTTAGGGACGTGCTACCCAGTTGTTACCCACATCCCGCGGACGCGGAGCGTCCGGGCAGTGCGTTCCCATGCGGAGCATGGGAACGAGTCATCATGGCCCGACCGGCGGCAACCGTTCGAGCGGCGCGGGAATCGGTTCGACGACCGATGCCGGAATGACCGACGACGACTCGTAGGCGCTCTGCCATCCGCCGCCCAGCGCGCGGTATGTCTGGACCAGCCCCAGCGTCGTGTCGCCTTGCGATTGGGCCAGCAACTCTTGCTGGTTGACGAGGTTCTGCTCGACAATGGCGACCCAATTGAAGTCGATCAGTCCGCCTTTATACTGTGCGATGGCGATTTTCGCCGCCTTTTGCGAGGCGACGACGCTCTTGTTGAGCCATTGCGTGCGCTGCCGGCCGCGTAGAAACCGCGCGATCCCGTTTTCCGCCTCGGCGTTGGCCTGCAATACGAGGTGCTGATAGGAAACGATTCGCTCGGCCAGCTTGGCGTCTTGCAGCCGGATGTAGTTCAACAGCCGGCCGTAGTTCAGAATGTTCCATCGGAACGAGGGACCGATCCCACCCTGAAACGCGCGATTGCTGAACAGGTCGTCGAAGTTTTGGGCCGAATAGTCGAGCGTGCCGGTGATGCCGATGTGCGGATAGAGTTCCGCGGTGGCGATGCCGACCCGCGCGCTTTGCGCCTGAATCTCGCGTTCGGCGCGGCGAACGTCGGGGCGACGCCGCAACAGATCGGCGGGGACGCCGACGACCACCTCCGACGGCGCGGCGGGGATCGGCCCGGTGCCCAGCATCGCCCTCAAATCGACCGGCGGCACTCCGAGCAACACGCAAAGCCGGTTCGACGCCTCGCGGAGCTGCAATTTGAGCCTCGGGATACGGGCCTCGTTTTGGGACAGCGTGCTGATGGCCTGATCCACGTCCAACTCGCTCACCTGACCGCCGCGAAACCGCGCGTCGGCGATGATGTACGTTTCCCGTTGAAGTTTTACGTTTTCCCGGATCAGCACGATTCGCTGCTGTAGCGTGCGGATTTCGACGTAGGTGGACGCGATATCGGCCAGAAGCGTAACCATCGCCTGATCGTAGTTGGCGACCCGTGCGTCCAGGTCGGCGTCGGCCGCTTCGATCGCCCGACGGAAGCGACCCCAGAAATCGAGTTCCCAGGCCAGATTGAATCCGGCGTCCCACTGATCGTAGAACCGCTCGGTGAGAAACTGGGTGTTGGCCGCGGCAATGCCGGCGGCGTTTCGGGCCTGGGAACCGAAGGCATCTTGCTGTTGCGGGAAGAGGTTTCCGCTGGCGATGGCCCTGGCCGCGCGGGCTTGGAGCACACGGTAGCCCGCCTCGCGCAGCGTGAGGTTCTGCCGGACGGCCGTCTGGACGAGGGCGTCCAGCTTGGGGTCGTGGAAAATCGACCACCATCGGGCCAGATCGGCCGGCTCACTGCTGACGTGGCTATCGGCGGCGTCGATCCAGTCCTTTGCGGCGGCTGCCTGGGGGGGGCAGTAGTTAGGGCCGACCTTCAGGTCGTTGCGGAAATACTCGCCGGGCGATACACACCCCCCGACGGCAAACAAGACAACGAAAAATAAAGCAAATGCACTACGCATTTTGTTTTGCGACACGCTCATGAGCCTATGTGTAATCCCGCATATCGTTTTTATCGGCATTCGGAGAGCAAGTCGCACATCCGAAAAAAGCAACATAAGCGGGTCAAGGGAACCAGCGACAGGCGACGCAGAGAGGTTGTGAATTTTTTGTAGGGTGCGTGAAACGCACCACAACCGGTAGCACATGGTGCGTTTCACGCACCCTACGAATTGTGGTCGTGATGGCGCCAATTTGAAAAATTCACAACCTCAGAGCGTGGGAACCAGGAATCAGTGAAAAGTCGAGAAATGGACGAAATTTCGGACATCCTCGGGATTATTGAGGATACCGGCTAATAAATTTCCGGTCACTTGGTACACTGTGAGAATCGAGAGGTCAAATGGGGGGTATTTCGTGATCCACGCCGCCGGCCATCGACGATTCCCGGTTACCATGCGCGGCACGCTGGTACTGCTGGTGCTGGTGGTGCTTATGCCGTTGCTGGCCGTGCAAGCGGGCATATACACGGCTTGGTACTTCAGCCGCTGGACGCAGCAAGAACAGTCCAACCTGGAGCAGGCCCGGGCGTTGACGGCGACCTTCAAAGCGTACGTCTTTGACGTGCGTCGACAAGAGACGGCGATCGGCGCGGCGCTGCTTGGCCTAAAGCCCTACGATCCCCGTCAGGCCAACTCGTTTCTCGCCACCGCCGCCCAACAGTATCACTCGGTCCGTTTGATAAATTGGGTCTCCGCGGAGGGAAAGATTCTCGCGTCGAGTCAGGAAAAAGCGATCGGCGTGGATACTGCCGACAGGCCATATTTCCAGGAATTGCTCGCGGGCCGTCCCTGGGCGATTAGCAACGTTCTATGGGACCGGGGCAGCGGCGAGCTGGCTTTTGTTGTCGCCTGCCGCGTCGACGAACCCGACGGCTCGCTTCACGGCGTGGTCTGCGCCATTATCACGGCCAGCAGCCTGAAGAACCGCGTTGCCGGGCTTCATCGCGGTAAAACCGACGACACGGTCTTTACTCTGTTCGACCGTCGAGGCGTGTTGGCCTACGACACCAACTCAAAAACGACCGGCCATGAAAACCGGCGCGATAAGGATCCGCTGCTGGCCGCCGCGCTCGAAACCAACTTGGCGAAGTCGGGGACGCTTCGGATGCCGACCGACGGCGAAGCGTACATTTCGGCTCGCGTCCCCGTTCGGGACATCGGCTGGGTGGCGGGCGCGGGCCTGCCGGTAAGCACGGCCATGTCGGACGTCTACACGGGACTGTGGATCGCCGGCGGATTGAACTTGCTGGTGGCGATCGGCTCGGTGCTCATCGCGGCAAAGGTCAGCGGCGGCCTGATCCGCCAACTGCGACGCTTGCAGACACAAGCCGTCGCCATAGGCAAAGGGGAATTGGGACATTCTATCGAAGGGGCGGGAGTCCGGGAACTCGCCGATCTGGCGATCTCTTTCAATCAGATGGGCGCCTCGCTCCAATACGCCCGGCGGGAACTGGAAGCGGCCAACGCGGCTCTCGATCGGCGCGTCCGCGAGCGGACGGCCGAACTTGCGACGACCGTTCGGTGTTTGGAAGACGAGGCCCACGAGCGGATTCACGCCGAACGATCCTTGCAGGAAAGCGAACAACGCTACCGCTCACTGACGATCGCCACCACGTCAATCGTGTGGACCAGCGACGCCAACGGCGAGGCAGTCGTGGACCTTCCTTCGTGGCGGGCCTTCACCGGACAGAGCAAGCAGGAAGTGTTGGGGTCGGGATGGAACGATTCGCTCCATCCCGACGACCGGCAGCGGGCCAGGGAAATCTGGCGGCGGGCGGTCGAAACACGCACCCTATACGACACCGAATACCGCATAAGACGGCACGACGGACAGTTCCGCACCTTCGCCGTCCGCGGCGTACCCGTGATGGACAATGACGGCAATACCCGCGAATGGATCGGAACCTGCACCGATATCACCGAACGGAAACAAGTCGAGGAAGAACTGGCCAGGCACCGCGAGCATTTGGAGGAAATGGTAGCCCTACGGACGGCGGAATTGGAATCGGTCAACAGGGAATTGGAAAAGGAGATCGCCGAGCGCAAAGCAGCCGAGAAAGGGCTCCGCCGGACGACCGATCAGTTGGCCAGCTCCAACGAAGAGCTGGAACAGTTCGCCTACGTCGCCTCGCACGACCTTCAGGAGCCGCTGCGGGTAGTGGGCAGTTACGTGCAGTTGATCGAGCGGAGGTACAAGGACCGACTCGACGCCGACGCCGACCAGTTTATCCATTACGTCGTCGAGGGCGTCACGCGGATGCAGCAATTGATAACCGATCTACTGGACTTCTCCCGCGTGGGGACCCGCGGCAAGCCATTTCGTAATATCGGCCTGGGCGCGGTATTGGATTGTGCGTTGTCGAACCTGAATGCCGTGATCGAGGAGAGCGGCGCGGTCGTCACGCACGACTCGCTGCCGGAGGTCCGTGGCGACGAAACCCAATTGGTCCAATTGTTCCAGAACCTGATCGGCAACGCCGTCAAGTTCCGCAGCGATCGCCGCCCGGAGATCGACGTTTCGGCGCGACGCGAGGACGACCATTGGCTCTTCGCCGTGCGCGACAACGGCATCGGCATCGATCGGCAATACTGGGACCGACTCTTCGTGATCTTCCAACGGCTGCACACGCGACAAAAATACAAGGGGAACGGCATCGGGCTGGCCGTCTGCAAACGCATCGTCGAACGCCACGACGGAAAAATCTGGATCGATTCCCAACCCGATCAAGGGACCACTTTCTACTTCACAATTCGGTAATCCCGGAGGAGTTCCATGGACATCATATCGGCAAGGCCCATCGAGATTCTGTTGGTCGAGGACAGCGAACCGGACGTGCGCTTGACGAAGGAAGCGTTCCGCGACGCGAAAATACGGAATCGCCTCTGGGCGGTCGAGGACGGAGTGGAGGCCTTGGATTTCCTCTACCGGCGCGGCGATTACGCCGACGTGCCGCGCCCGGACCTGATCCTGCTGGACCTCAACCTGCCCCGCAAGGACGGCCGCGAAGTCCTGCGGGAAATCAAGACCGACGGTTCGCTGAAACGCATCCCCGTGGTAATCCTGACCACTTCCAAGAACGAAGAGGACGTGCTGAAAACCTACAATCTACACGCCAACTGCTACATCACCAAGCCGGTGGAATTTAATCAATTCATAAAAGTGGTCCAGTCCATCAAGGATTTTTGGTTCACGGTGGTTACCCTGTCGGAGGAATGACGGCCGATGACGTGTTCGTTTAGCGACCGCCGGCACGGCGATCCGTGTTCCGCCGCAGGCCGCCGTGTGCCGACGGCCGCTAAACATTGATTTGACGCGCAGTATGTTGAAAACGGCGTCATGTTCGTGTAAACTGGGGGACAACCGCGGCGTTGACCATAATTGCGCAAGCCACAATTGGAAACGGAGAACAACTTATGTTTCGCAACCGCAAGTTTCTGCATGGGCTGGTGATATTAACCGTGGCGGTGTCGTTGTTGGCCGTTTCGGTGGCCGTCGGGCAAACGCCGCGGAAGACGCCCGATTTCGTGCCCGGTTCGTGGTCCTTGGTGCTTCTGCCAGACACGCAGATGTACGCCGAGGATTATCCGGGGCTGTTCACGATGCAAACGCACTGGATCGCCAAAAACAAGGACAAGTACAACATCCGCTACGTGCTGCACTTGGGCGACATCACCAACAACAGCAAAAAGTTTGAATGGCAACGTTCGCAAGAGGCCATGAGCGAACTGGACGGACGGGTGCCCTACGCGCTGGTTCCCGGCAATCACGACTACCACGCGCTGGCCGACCGCCGCACGAGATTGAATGAGTATTTTCCGCTCTCGAAATACAAGGATTGGCCGACCTTCGGCGGGGCGATGAACGACGATATGTGCAACAGCTATCACCTCTTCTCGGCCGGCGGGACCGATTGGATCGTGCTGGCCTTGGAATGGGCGCCCCGCGACGAGACCGTCGTCTGGGCCAACGAAGTGCTGGCGAAACATCCCGACCGGAAGGCGATCTTCGTGACCCACGCCTATCTGTACCAGAACGGCGCCCGCTACAACTTCGCCGAGAAGGAAAAAAAGCAGGTGGCTTCTCCACACGGCTATCCCTGCAACACCTCGGCCAACGACGGCGAGGAGCTCTGGGAAAAACTGGTCCGTAAGAACAACGTCGCGCTGGTCGTCTGCGGCCACATCGGCAGCGGCCGAGGGTTTCTGACCAGCCTTAACGACAAGGAAAAGAAAACGCACCAAATGCTGGTCGATTACCAATCGCGGGAACTCGGCGGCGAGGGATACCTGCGGATCCTCGAGTTCCTGCCAGACGGCAAAACGGTCCAGGCCAAGTCGTACTCGCCGCTATACGACAGTTACCTGTCGGATCCCGGCAGCCAGTTCCGCTTCGAGTTGGATAAGTAATATCCAACCGGCGTTTCTCGCCTATGTTTAGCCGGCGTGCTGCTATCCCTCGCCGGGCGGAATACGGAGTTGCATTGTTCCTTCTTTCGATTCCTTCCAGATCATTTTCAGCCGATCGAGCAACATTACGCCCGCCATGTTTTGGCGATATTCGGAAGCCGGTATCCACTTCCTATGCCGCGCCAGATCGCTATACACACTGGCGGCCTGCTCAAAGGACTCGGGCGTCGTTCGGATAAACGACTTGAATGTCCTGACGGCCGAAATAGTCATCGTCGGAGCGCAAAAGAGCACCTGCGAGACAATGAAAGCCAAGCCCATCGGGTTGGAGATGCCGAACATCGCGAGGCTGGCCGTCTGCCCGCTACCGATCCCCCCCGTGGCGTTTCGGGCATATTCCGATCGGCTGGAGTCATGAAGATCAAGGCCGGCCCGATAGTACCAATACCCCTCGACAACCAGGAGAATAATCCCTCCCCAGGCCAGGCAACAACTGATCGTGCCGGAGTTCCCAACGTCGAGCAGTACTAAGAAAAAGCGGAACAGGAAGTAAAAAATCCAATACGAGAGCGGCCAAAGAATCACCGATCCGGCCACCATCGCTATCCCAAAGATGATTTGTTGGACGTTGTTCTTCCAAACGAGTAGTTCGATGTCTTTGGCGTTCAATCCGCGTTGCCCTTCCTCAATGTGGTTGTGGACTGTCCCCTCGCACACGTAAATCGCGCCCTTAACATCTATTCGTTGCCGGGGACCGATGATTTGCCGCCGGGCGATGGTTTTTTCTTAACTTTCTCGGCGGCGGGTAATGTATCCCCCGGCGAGAACCGCCTTCTATCCGCCACGGGACCGCTTGTCAATCGGTCGGCGACCGGGTAGCTTATCTAGTTTGGCAAAAGAAGGGATTTCGATGGCAACCGAGCGGCCGGATCATCAGCGAATCGTGATTACCGGCGTGGGTCTTTCCGCGCCGAACGGGAACTCCCTGCCCGAGTTCCGCCACGCGCTGTTGGAAGGCCGTAGCGGTGTGAGTGCCTTCGAGACACGCTACTTCGGCCCTACCGTGGCGGGGGTATGCGACTTCGACGAACTCCGCCATCAGAAGCGAAAGGAAGTCCGACGCGGAACCCGCGCCGGAAGCGTCGGTATCTTCTGCGCCCGTGAGGCCGTGGCCGACTCCGGCCTGGATTGGGAAAACGTCGACCGCTCGACCGTCGGCATCTACGTCGGCGTGACCGAACACGGCAACGTCGAGACCGAGAACGAAATCTTTCTCATCAAGGGTTTCGACTACGACACCCAATACTGGTCGCACCACCACAACCCCCGTACGGTGGCCAACAACCCGGCGGGCGAAATCTCGCTGAACCTCGGCGTCACCGGGCCGCATTACACGCTCGGCGCGGCCTGCGCCGCCGGAAACGCCGGCATTATCCAGGGCGTGCAGATGCTTCGGCTCGAGGAGTGCGACGTCGCGCTCTGCGGCGGAGTGTCGGAAAGCATCCACTCCTTCGGCATCTTCGCCAGCTTCAACAGCCAAGGGGCACTGGCCAAGCACGAATTGCCCGAGAGGGCCTCACGGCCGTTCGACGCCGATCGCAACGGCATCGTGGTGGCCGAGGGCGGTTGCATGTTCGTGCTCGAACGGCTCGACGCGGCTCGTGCCCGAGGGGCGAAAATCCACGGCGAAATCGCCGGCTACGCGATGAACAGCGACGCGACCGATTTCGTCCTGCCCGACCCCGGCCGGCAGGCCGAGTGCATTCATTTGGCGTTGCGTCGGGCGGGAATGAACCCCGAGGATATCGACATCGTCAGCACGCACGCCACGAGCACCGTCTCCGGCGACGCCCAGGAGTGCCAAGCTCTGCGGCGGGTGTGGGGCGACAACGGCTGTCACACGCTGATGAACAACACGAAGAGTTTCATCGGCCACGCGATGGGCGCGGCCGGCGCGTTGGAACTGGCCGGCAACTTGCCCGCCTTCGACGACGGCGTCTGCCACGCCTCGATCAATCTCGACCGGCTCGACCAGCAGTGCGCGTTGCCCGGCCTGGTGGCCAACCGGCCACGGGAAGTGGGAACAATCAATACGATCCTGAACAATTCGTTCGGGATGTTGGGCATCAACTCGGTGGTGATTGTGAAACGAATTTAGCATAGTAGGGTGTGTCCGCGACGCACCGATATTCCGGTTTTGTGGTGCGTCGCGGACGCACCCTACCCCTGACCCCTGACCCGCCATGACGGCTGATGAGATAAGAAAAGCCATCCTCGAAATCCTCCACGACATCGCCCCCGACGAAGACCTCAGCGGTTTGAAGGACGAAGTCCCGCTCCGCGATCAACTCCCCCTGGACAGCATGGACTTCCTCGACATCGTGATGGAACTCCGCAAGCGATACCGCATCCAGATTCCCGAGGAGGAATACACCGAACTGGCCAGCATGGCAAGCACGGTAAAATATCTCGAGCCGAAGATGAAGGATATGTAGGGTATCTGTCATCCTGAGCGCAGCGAAGGATCTCGGATGAAGGTGCGTTGTGGGCGACATCCTCCGCTACGCTCAGGATGACTATCGACCCGTGAACGGTTGCACAAGCACCTTCTCTATTCATGCATCTTAATTGAATATCTCAAATCCCTTATGTTGCGCGCTATGCTTAGGCAAGCAAAAAAACGGGGGCTACGAGTATTTTCAATCAGGGGGGGTAAAAAGGCGGGGGAGGAAGTGAGTGGGTTTAGGTTTACCGCTTGCGTTTTTCCGTTGCTGGTGTAAAATCACATTGTCTAAAAGGCCAAGGTCTACATCGTGACTGCGCCGAGCCTTCAATGATGGCCCGGCTCTTTTTTTGGTCGAAAAGGGTCGTGGGACAAAAGGAGCTTTTGTAGTTGGGAGTCGGCAGGTGGTGCTGAGTTTGTGTGCCACTTTGTCAATCGTCCATCGCTTGCCGGCCGAATAGCTGAACGAGTCCCACTAGCCTTACCGAACGGCACTGCTGGACAATCCGGCAGCGGCACTTGTGCGTGGACTTCCACCGGTGCGTTGCGCCGGCAGGACAACGCCACGAACCGGGAGATGGTTGCCGGTCTCATCCTGGACGGGATCGATCGCAACAACGGCATCATCTCTGAAAAGAATACGTTTATCGAGCGAGGGCAGGACTTGTCTACCGACGGTCCCTCGTTTCAGGAAAAGAAGGGATACATCATCAGAATTATGGAAATCAACCACTTCAACCATCGTGACCATCCACGCGCTTCGGTTACGACGGCAGTACTCCTTGCGGCCGGCACGGGAAGCCGGCTCCAGCCCTTGACCGACGACGCACCCAAATGCCTCACGGAGATCGACGGGATACCCATCCTGGAACGACAGATCCGCTGCCTCCGCCAATGGGGCTTCAAGCGGCTTGTTGTCGTCGTGGGCTACATGGAGCATCGTATCCGCGAGTTTCTCGACGCATGGACGGGCGGCCTGAGGATCGAATACGTCGTCAATCCGCGATACCGCACGACCAACAATATCTATTCGCTGTGGCTGGCCAGAAAGAAAATCCGCGAGTCCTTCCTGCTGCTTGAGTGCGATCTGGTCTTCAAGCCGTTCTTGCTCGCGGACATGCTTCTTCCCGACAAGATGGCCGTTGCCCGCGTGCAACCCTGGATGATGGGCTCCACGGTGGGCCTCGATCGTTTTCAGCGAATCTCGGACTTCCGCATTGGCCACGGCGAGATTCCCGACGACTCCCGCTACAAGACCGTGAACATCTACAGTCTTTCGCTGCCGTCGTGGCGGCGGGTTGTCGAGCGGTTGGACCGGTGCATCTCGGCGGGCAGAGTGAACGACTACTATGAGACCGTCTTCGCCGAAATGGTGGCCGACGGAAGCCTCTCTTTCGAGCCCGTCTTCTTCGACGACGGCCATTGGTACGAAGTGGACACGCTCGCGGACGTGCATGAAGCCGAACACCTGTTCTCGGATGGTTTCGGGCCGTCGACTTCTCAACTGGTTGAAAAGCATGGCTGAACTCGATTATGCGGGAGTCAACCAGTATTGGAGCAAGGCCCGGCCTTCGATCCTGGGACCGTACATGATGGACGGCTTCGGTTTCCCCGCCGGCGCCGGCCGGTTTCGTTTCCACGGCGAATCGAAAATCGTCTCGCGGTTGATCCGGAAGTTGGATCGCGGCGGAACCACGTTGGACTTGGGTTGCGGCGTCGGCTACTGGGCCGAGTATTTCGCCCGGCATTTTGCCAAGGTCGTTGCCGTCGAGGCGAGCCTGCCGCTGTACGAAGCCACTCGGCGGCGATGTACTCCCTATCCTAATGTCGCGGCCGTTCACGGCGACGTGCCGGCGTTCGAGCCGGAGGACCACTATAAACTGGTGTTCCTCGGCGGCATGTTGATGTATCTCAATGAGGGCGACGTGATTTCCCTGCTGCGGAAGCTCATCCCCTTCCTTGACTCGGGAGGTATCATCCTCTGCCGCGAAACCACCGTGCGGAAAGGAACCGTCACTCGCCAGGGCGAGTATCAGGCGGTGTACCGATGCGTTTCCACGTACCGTCGCATCTTCCAGCAGTGCGGGCTTTCCGTGACGCACGTGGAAACCAACGTGCCGTACGTTCTGATGCAGATGGGCTGCGAGCTGGTCAAAAAATGGAAGGCGACCGTTCCCCGCCGGTTGCAGTTCATCCCCGTAGTCGGCCGCCTGATCTACTGGATGCTGCGACTCGGCAATCCCTGGCTGACCCGGGTTCCCGCCGTGCTGGGCCGTGCCTTTCCTGAATTGACAAACCACTTCTTTGTTCTTCAGGCCGGCACATGTTGAATTCACTGGGAAAGACGGTCTACAAGAATCTGGCGAACGTCGTGTCGATTCTCGGAATCCTCCCGGTCGCCATTCTCTTTCTGAAAGACGGCTGCCAGTACCTGATTCCCTTGATCGTATACAACAACGTTATGGACGATCTGGACGGCATCCTGGCTAACAAGCTGAATATCAGGAGCCGGTTCGGCGCCATTTTGGACAACGTCTGCGATGCGCTTGCACATACCGTGTTCGTGATGGTGGTCGGGATGCAGGTTTGGACGGAGCAAGGCGGTGTGTGCGGCGGCGTCTGCGCCGTGCTGAGTCTCGTGGCGGCAACCTCACTCGTCCTGCGTGTTGCCTCCCGGCTCGATCCGGCCGCCGTCACGGGCACGGGTTCGCCGACCAACGAGTTGGCGCGCCATTTGTTTTTCATCCTTCTATTGGCACGGATTTTCGACTTTGCCCCCGCGCCGCTGCTGATCGCGGTGTTCGTGTTGCACACCGTGTCGATGCTCGTGCCGTACCGGATGCCCTGGCTGATCCGAAGCCTGACGAAGTCGGCCACCGCCATCTGTCTGGTCAATGTGTCACTGATAGCGGCTTGGCTGGTTTCATACGCACCGCCGTTGATCGCGGCGGCCTTTGTATCCCCGATCGCGGCGGCCTTTCTTCTCGGCTATCTGCTTTCGTTCGCCTGGGGAGGTATCTGGTGGATCAAAAACGCAAAGGCCGAGACGCCTTCGTGACGGCGGGTGACATTGCCGACGGTGTGTGAGTTTGGGTGCCACTGCTGGCCCCTCCAGCAGTGCCCGTGTGCGGAGGGCTAATCGGTTGCATCCAGCCATTCGACCGGCAGGCTGTGAATGGTGACAGAGTGGGGGTCTGACCCCAAGCCCCCTCCGAATTCGTTTTCGATGTCCCAGACGCTGTTTCATGTCCGCCGTTTTACCCACAACGGTCACTGCTGGACAAGCCAGCAGTGGCGGCCGGGCGAATCTGTTTTTCGTTGCTGTGGGTATCGTGATAGCCGCCATGAGCATATTGCTTGATTTGTAACGATTGGATATACTAGCCTAAAGAGGGCACAACCGGCTTTGCATACTCAACCGGAGAAATTGGACGATGAACACAACTTTGACTCGCGCGATCGTGGTAGCTCTATGTATTGTGTGGCTGTCGCTGCCTTCGCAGGCAATGACGATCGTTCCCGATTATGTCAATAGCGCCGGTCAGACTTGGACCTCGGATCGGATAGGCGTCATCCAGCAGTCAATCGACGATTGGGAGTCAAATATTTTGGACGACCAGACGGTCAACATCACGTTCGATTTTACCAACGCCGGGACTTCCGGTTACTTGGCCACGTGGGCGGGTTCTTATTATGACATTCCGGCTGGCACTGACATCTACCCCTGGACATCGGGAGTGACTCACACGATTCACTTTAACGTGGACTACTTTGACGATAGCAGTGCGAACTACACGTGGTGGGATCCAACTCCCGGAACCAGCGGCGACCAGCCTTTTGCGGCATGGGACGCGTTGAGTGTGGCTCGCCACGAATTAGGGCACGCTCTGGGATTCGCCACAAACTTTTTCGTAGACAATGCCTCTATGGGTGGGGGAATTGACAAGTGGACGTCGCACATCACGGGAACCACGTTCGATCTCGGTGGGCTGAATGTCTCGATGGCGGCCGCCGACAACCTTAGTCACGTGTTGGACGACGGCTCAACGGCGGGAGACCTTATGGTGCCCGCTCTGGTTAACAACGTCCGTCGCGACATCAGCACTACCGACTTGGACATGCTTCAACTCGCTTATGGGTACCAACTGGTCCCCGAGCCTTCGACCCTCGTTATGTTGTTCATCGGCGCCGTCGGCGTCTTGGTTTTCGCCAGGCGTCGTCGTCAACCGTAACACTGGAAAGCAGAACGCATCGGCACAATTTCGTCCCGAAGGGGCAGCCGAAAATAGCCCGGCGGTTTACTGTTGGGTCGCCGGGACGTCCGATCCTTCCCAAAAGTCCCGTAGAAACGGAATGGGTTTTGGTATTCCCTCCTCCCCAGCGATGAATCGTTGGGCTATTGTCAAACGACCCTCCGGGTCGAAATCTTCGCGGCTTTTGGGGAAGCTCCACAATCGGCGACTGGAGTCGCCTCCTACAAAAGGTAAATGCTCGGACAGCCTCAGTTTTGCGCTGACTTTCCAGAAAATCATCCAAACCGGTTTTTGAGCGCTAAATCGGTTTTTAGGGGTCAATTCAACCCCGCGCCCCCAGGTTGATCAACCTGGCGCTTCAGGTTGATCAACCTGGGGTTTAACCGCACTTACGTCTAAAGCGCGGCCGCGATGCGAAATGAATAGCCCGTGGTTCAGGCGGTTTGAGAGCATCGTCGGCCCTCGGCGAATCGACGCAAGAATTAAGTGGCGAAATCGGGAATCTTTTCCAGTTAATTCAGGCCGGAAAATCGACTGTAACATGAATAACAACATGGGCTTGCGGCGACGGGCGCGAAATCCTATGCAATTACCCCTCCTGCGAGGTATGTGCGACGAGGTCATTCTACCAGCCGAAAACGCCTATAAAAAGGCTGTTTTCTGGCCGCCGGCATTTTCGGTCTTTTTTGCATGGGGCTATGGCGGGCGCAAAAACCGTTTTTCCCGCCCAAAAATCATCCGTAGGACGGATTTCCTAACAGCCCGTTGAAAAAGGGTGCCACTGCTGGCTTGTCCCGCAGTGTGGGGAGAAACACCCGGAAAAACACTGCTGGACAAGCCAGCAGTGGCACCCGAACTCTCGGGAACCGGCTTTTTCAACAGGCTGCTAACCCGTCCTGCAACTCTTGCCGGAATCGCCGCCGTCGAGATAATATATCCATATTGTTTCTGTTGCGGAAAATCCCATTACCCTCTGACCTCTGACCTCTGACCTCTGACCTCTGACCCCTGACCCCTCATGTACGACACGATTATCATCGGCGCCGGAATGTCGGGGTTGGCGGCCGGAGTCCGTTTGGCCCACTTCGGACGAAAGGTCTGCATCCTCGAACGCCATAGCGCGATCGGAGGGCTGAACTCCTTCTATCGGCAACGCGGCCGGACCTACGACGTCGGGCTGCACGCCGTGACCAACTACGCCGTCAAGGGCGCCCGGACCGGACCGATGGCCCGGCTGTTCCGCCAATTGCGCCTCGCCTGGGACGAATGGGCGCTGGCGCCGCAGCTCGGCTCGGTTATCATGTTCCCCGCCGCCGGCTTGCGGTTCTCGAACGATTTCTCGCTGCTGGAATCGGAGGTCCGCTGCCGGTTCCCCCGCCAGACGGACAACTTCCGCCGCCTGGTCGCTTCGCTGCACGACTACGACCAACTCGGCCAATCGGGCGCGGGCCGTTCCGCCCGGCAGGTGGTCTCCGAGATTATCGACGACCCGCTGCTGGTCGAGATGATCTTCTGCCCGGTGCTGTTCTACGGCGGCTCGCGGGAACACGACATCGACTTCGATCAGTTCAGCATCCTCTTCCGCTCGATCTTTCTGGAGGGGCTTGCCCGGCCGCTGGCCGGAATCCAACGCATCCTGACGATATTGTCCCGCCGCTTCAAGGAACAGGGGGGCGAACTGCGGCTGAAGGCGGGCGTGGCGCGGATCGTCGTCGAGCGGGACACGGTGCAAAAGATCGTCCTGGAAGACGGCTCGGAAATGGAGGCCCAAAACGTACTCTCCTCGGCCGGCTGGACCGAAACCATGCGGCTCTGCGACGACGGGCACGCCGAAGATGCCACGGCGCCGAACCGGATTTCCGTGGTCGAGTCGATCTCGGTCCTCGATTCGCAGCCCCACGCCCTGGGCCACGAACAGACGATCATCTTCTACAACGATTCGGATAAGTTTCACTACGAGAAGCCGGACGACCTGGTCGATCTGCGCAGCGGCATGATCTGTTCGCCGAACAACTTCGCCTATCCCGAGCCGTTGGACGAGGGGATTTTGCGGATCTCGGCGTTGGCCAACTACGAGCGTTGGGCCGCCTTGGACGCCGAGGCGTATCGCCGCGCAAAGCAGGATTGGGGAAAGCGGATGATGGAGTCGGCGGCCCGATTCGTCCCCGATTTCAGCGACTCGGTGATCGGCGGCGACATGTTCACGCCTTTGACGATCCACCGTTTCACCGGCCATACCGGCGGTTCCGTCTACGGCGCGGCCGATAAGCGGCACGACGGCACCTCGCATCTAAAGAATCTCTACATCTGCGGCAACGATCAGGGCCTGGTCGGCATCGTCGGCGCAATCATCAGCGGCATCAGCATCGCCAACCGGTATCTGTTGAAATGAGCGGGGCGGGGGATTCGGGGCTGGGGGTTGGGTGAGCCGTTTAGCCGCCGCGTCCACGCGGCGTTATGTGCGATAAGCCGCGCTTATCATTTGCGCTTGCCCATCCGCGACAGAAACGAAGTATTCCATTCATCGCGCGGACCAACGGATTGTAAGTCCGTAGGTTCGAGTGAGGTTGCAGGGGCTTGAACCCTGGACCTACGGATTAAAAGTCCGTTGCTCTACCAACTGAGCTACAACCTCAAAATCAATCCGAGCAATCCTAACATGAAACTCCCCGTGGGTAAACATGGTGGATACCACCCGCGGGCAATTCGGCAATTTTCCGGACGTCAGGGGGACAGTCCCCTGTGAACCGATGAAAAGGGCCTGCGCGCAACCCTACGTCTCATATCCGCCCGGATGCCTCTCGAACCACTTCCAGGCGGTGGCTATTATGGCGTCCAGCTCGGTGTGGCGGGCAGACCAGCCAAGCTCTCGTTGGATTTTATCCGCGTCGGCGAACAGAACGGCCGGGTCGCCCGCCCGACGAGGGCCGTATTCGACCGGAATGTCACGGCCGGTCACCCGCCGAGCCGATTCGATAACCTCCTTCACCGAATAGCCCTTGCCGATGCCGAGGTTGTAACAACGAGTGTCGCCGGGCCGAAGCGCGTTCATCGCCACGATGTGGGCGGCGCAAAGGTCCTCGACGTGGATGTAGTCGCGGATGCAGGTGCCGTCCGGCGTGGGATAGTCGGTCCCAAAAACCGTGATCTTGTCGCGCTTGCCCAAGGCCGTTTGCATCAGGATGGGGATCAGGTGGGTTTCCGGGTCGTGGTCCTCGCCCAGGACGCCGTCGGCGGCGGCACCGGCAACGTTGAAGTATCGCAGGGCGACGAACGCGAAGTCTCGGTCCGATGCGGCGTAGTCGCGCAACACCCGCTCGACGCACCACTTCGACCAGCCGTAGGGATTGACCGGTTCGAGCCGGGCGGTCTCGACGATGGGCGTCGAGTCCGGCTCGCCGTAGATGGCTGCCGTCGAACTGAACACCATCCGCTTCACGCCGGCGGTCTTCATGGCCTTCAACAGGCTGATCGTTCCGGCGGTGTTGTTGTCGTAGTAGGCCAGCGGGTCGGTGACCGACTCGCCCACGTAGGTCAAGGCGGCGAAGTGCATCACGCAGTCGATCTTCTCTTTGGCCAGGACATCGGCCAGGGGGCGGGTCTCCGCCAGATCGATTTCGTGGAATACCGCCCGGCGATCGACGGCCTGTCCGTGTCCTCGGTAGAGGTTATCGACGGCCACGACGCGGTGTCCGGCCTTGATCAACTGTCTGACGGCGTGCGAGCCGATGTATCCGGCCCCGCCGGCAACCATGACGTTCATGGGTGGTCCTTATGTGCTTGATCGAGTTTTCTATGAATGAGTGAAAACATGGTGAAAATATCCAAGGCGTCTTGCTCTGACATATCCCATTCAATCTTGGGGTTGTGTGCAAGCGGGTTGCGTACCGTTCCGTAGAGTCCTTTCAATAGGCTTACGAAGCCTCGTTGCTCTCCTTTGAGCGTCTCGGTATCAAGCGCGTTGATCGCAAGTAGCGGGCAACCGCTCCCTCCGAGGCCGAAGGCTTGATCGATAAGTGTGGCGCCATCCGTTGTAAGACCAGATAGCGAACGGATTTTCTCCGTGACGCTCTTCATTGCCTCGAACACGGCATGAAAATAGTTCTTGGCAAGAATCTCGGCGCTGCAAAAGCGAAGTATGTCCGCGTGAACATTCCGTTGACGCAGTTGCCCCTGAAACCGATCCGCTCGTTTGAGGGCTTCGTCGAGACTGGATGCCGTTTGGACGTAACGTACTTTCCCATTCTCGCCAAGATTCATGCCGCAAAAAGCGAGAACCGGGTTCAATTGCTCTCGACGCCAATGGAACGTTTCTATGTTGGCGGTGTATTTCGCGGGATCCATCGCGCTGGTGACAAAGACGACAACGTGATTGCCAACTGCATGCTCATTCTGAAATTCGGCCAAAGCGTTGTATAGTCGTTTCCACTTTGTAATATTAGGCGTGGGATCACTCACGTTGATCTGGCGAAGTATGTGACCGATTTCGGTTCCCGTAAGACCATTATCCGTATTGCCAAGCACTTTGGCAATTGCCTCCAGTCGTTCCGGTGGAAACCGGGGCACTTTGGTGTGACAGTGGAGAACCATTGATTGAATTTGTCCGATGCCTAAGCTGCCTCCCAATCCTCGATCTTCAACCCCTCCACGCGACCGAACTCACTGAGATTGTGAGTGACGAGCGTAAGATCGCGGGCACGTGCAATCGACGCGATAAATAAATCGTTGGGTCCGATGGTCAGCCCGCGACCCGTTAAATCCGTTCGGATTCGTCCGTATATTTCCGCAGCCGCGTCGTCGAACGGAAGAGACGTAAACCGGGATAGAAACTGGCCCACCTTGGCATAGTTTTCGGCGGCGTCACGGCTTCTAAGCGCGCCGAACAATAACTCCGCTCTCACCACGGAACACAACACAACGTCTTCGGCATTCCTTTCGGCCAAATGCTGGGCGATTCTCGATCCGCTTCCCGAACGGAGATAATCGACGCAGGCGTTTGTGTCGAGCAACCACTTCACGAGAAAGCCTCGCTACGTCTCTCGTATTCTCCTTGATCCGGGCGCTGGAAGGTCGAATCGGAGATGCAGCCCGCCATGCTATCGACGAACTCCCGCCACTCCTCACGACTAGGAGGCGACGGCGACATGGAAGCGTCGGCCGGTTCCACCAAGACCTTCACTTCCCGATTGGCCTCGCCGAGACCGAGAGGAAGGGAGATCAGCAGTACGCCGTCGGCGCCAACCCGCGACTTGATCTCAATGGGACACATAACGTCACTTCCTCCAAACATGGAACAGCACTATTATATTGTACTTTCCTGCTGCTTATTAAGCCAGACAAGCGAGAGCAAAAAGTGCAGCGTTTCCCTGAATGGGGGTGGTTGTGTTCTTGTCGAAAACGGCCGTGTCCAATATGCTTATCCCTGTAGTTGAATCTCTAGCCTATACCCCCCAATCATTCGCATGAGCATCGTCGTCACCGGAGCATACGGTCAGTTGGGCAGCGAGTTGTGCCGGCAACTCGGCGACCGCGCAAAGGGGCTGGACATCGACTCACTCGATCTGACCGACGGTAGGGCGGTGCTGGAGAGAATGCTCGCCCTGCGGCCGGAGGCGATCGTCAATTGCGCAGCATACACGCTGGTGGACAAGGCCGAGGAGCAGCCGGAGAAATGCCGGGCGGTAAACGTCGCGGCCGTCGAGCACCTGGTCCGGGCGTGCGGCGAGTTGGATTGCCCGTTGGTGCAGATCAGCACCGACTACGTGTTCGGCACTGCGCCCGCGTTGCCGCGGCCGTGGCGCGAGGACGATCCGCCGTCGCCGCAAGGGGTCTATGCGCGGACGAAGCTGGAGGGCGAGCGGGCCGCCGCCCGACACCCGAAGCATTTTATTATCCGCACTTGCGGACTCTATGCCCGGGCTTCCGATCGGCGGGCGTCGAACTTCGTCCGCACGATGCTCCGGCTTGGCGATACTCGGTCGGAACTGCGCGTGGTCGACGATCAACGCTGTACGCCGACCTACGTTCCGCACCTTGCCCGAGCAGTGTTGTTCTTGCTTGGCCAAGCCGAAGCGACGGTTCCATGGGGAACGTACCACGTAACCAACGACGGAGAAACGACCTGGCGCGAGTTCGCCGTCGAGATATTCCGGCTGGCCCAGATGCGAGTGGCCGTCCAGCCGATCGGCACGGCCAAGTACGGCGCGCCCGCGCCGCGACCGTCGTATAGCGTGCTCGACACGGGGGCCTACCGTCGGTTGGGCGGTCCTCCAATGCCCGATTGGAAAGCGGCTTTGACGGAGTATTTTTGCGAAGCCGCAAGCGGCGAATAACAACTATCCACTATCCACCATGTCCATTAAGAAACTTGCCCTGATAACCGGCAGCGGCAAACGTCGCGTGGGCAATTGCATTGCCCGGACGTTGGCCGCCCACGGCTACGACGTCGCCCTGCACTACAACCGCTCGGCCGACGAGGCGCGGCAAACGGCGCGGCAATTGGAAGAGCAAGGGGTCCGCGCCGAGGCGTTTCAGGCCGACGTGACGGAGGAAGCCGAGGTCGACCGGCTCTTCGACGCGGTGCTCGGTTCTTTCGGCCGGCTCGACGTGCTCGTCACTGCCGCCGCGGTGTGGGAGCGGAAACGGTTGGAGGAAGTGACCGCGGACGACGTGCGTCGGCAGTTTTCGGTAAACACGCTCGGCACGTTCCTCTTCTGCCGGCGGGCGGGCTTGATTATGGTAAAGCAGCCTTCAGGAGGCTCGATTGTCACGATCGGCGACTGGGCCGCCGCCCGACCCTACGCCGACTATGCGGCCTATTTCGCCGGCAAGGGGGCGATTCCAACAATCACCCGCGTCTTTGCCGTGGAATTGGCCCAGCGCAACCCGGCGGTAAGGGTCAACTGCATCCTGCCGGGACCGGTGATGTTGCCCGAAAACCTCTCGGAACACGAAGTCAAAGGGGCGGTGGCCGGCACGCTCTTGAAACGCCTCGGAAAACCGGAGAACGTCGCACAAGCCGTACTTTTCCTGGTGGAAAACGACTACGTCACCGGAGTTTGTCTGCCGATCGACGGCGGCCGGACAATCGCGGGCGGGCCGGAATAGACCGTTTTTTTCTGCTGTATTCTTGGCCGGCTTTGTACCGGATGATTTCAGCACATTCAACTCGGAACATCACGACCGGGGGTCCAGAAACTGGAGCAGCTTGCCGCGGATGCGGTGGCTGAGCTGCCAGATATTCGCCTTGGAGTATTTCTGTTCCACCGCGCCCGACGGCTCGGTCAACAGGTAGTCGCTGCAAAAGACTCTCTCGTGAGGAGTAAGAGTGCCGAGGAATTCCGGTAGGGGGTTGACCGGCTGTCTGGCGTTTTCGCTTCGATGCTGCGGTCTTTCGCGCAGTGCCGTCAATTCGCGATTTCGGCGACGGATTTCCGCGCGAAAGTAGCGAACGCTTTCATCCTTCGCCAGTATGCGCATAAACGTGATCAACCTGGCGCCCCGGTCGGACTTGTACCGCGCCAGCAACTTGCCGTCGTTGGCAACCAGCGCATACCACACCCGAGCGGCAATCTCGTCCACCAGGTTCGCGTCACTGCTCTTAGGACCGAGCATGATCCTGACCGACATCAGCAACGGTTCATGACACTGCGTGTAAAACTGTTCCCATGCGGCCACTTCGCCGGCAAGGCACCGTTTGGCCAGCAGCGAATCGGCATGCACGCCCGCCTTGTCCATGTCGCCTTCGCTGGAGTGAATGTCTCCTTCGTCATCGAGTGACGCGGCAAGCGATTCCTCAAGCACGTCAATCGGCAATTGCTTTTTCTTCACAGTCAATTCACGGGCAAAATGCGATAGCACTAGGTGGCGACCGGCACACCTCTAAGTCTAGCGAGCCGGCACAAGTCTGTCAAACATTTCCATAAAACTCTTGGGGGGGTTGTGTGTCACGATGGGGCGGGGGGGCGGTTTGCACTAACCACTTGCAGGTAAATGATTTACGATTCCGGGATTCAACCTCTAATCCTCGGCGTTCGAGTCTTCATCCGGCGAATCGGGTATCGGGCCTCTGGTCGCATCCAACCAGTCGAGATATTCCTCGATTTCGTGAAGGGGCATACCCAGCGACAGGGCGGTCCGTATCGCCTCGGCACGCTCCAGGAACGTACCCGCATGTTCCAACATGAGCTTGGCGATTTTGTGTGCCATACCAATCGAGAGAACATACCAGATCGTGTGGACCAGTACCAGTCGGAAGGTCAGAAACCGTCGCTTGTCACGAGCCGGCCGGAGGCAGCGCAAGTTCGGCCAACAGCGGAAGATGGTCGGAGCCGACGTCCGGCCCTACCCAGCAGCGACAAGCCTTCAAACCCGGCGTCGCCAAGACGTGGTCGATCCGCAGGCCGAATCGCCAACCGCCGACGGGCGTCCACTTGGTGTGGCCGAGCCCAAACCCGGAAACGGAGAACGCGTTGAGATACCTGGCCCAAGAGGCGCGGTAGATGGTGCTTTCGACCGGCATGTTGAAATCGCCCGCTGCAATCCACGCGGCCGACCAGCCCCGCAGCCACTCGACGAGTTCCTCCGATTCCCGGCGGCGATCGACGATTTCAGTCGCCAGTTCCATACTTCTTGTCGGGCTGACGACTGTTCGTCGATCAAGGACCTTGCTCAGCCCCGCACGCGGAGTGCGCAAGTGAATACAGCAGAACCCGACCGGACCTTGCGGCATTTCCACGATGCACCGCAGCGCGTTGACGGGTGGCCAAGGGCTGGGAGGGTAACGCCGCTGGGCAGATTCCATATTGCGCAGCGGGTGCGGCGAGGCCACCATCAACTGCCCGGCACGCAGCACGTGCCATTCCTTTGGCCAGCTTAAGGCGAGGTCCGCCGGACATTCCTGGAAAGCGACTACGTCCGGCTTCGTGGCGGCCACCAGCGCCGCCAGGCGGTGCGCGTCCACGTCCGTTCCATCGATGTTGCAACTCAGCACCCGGACCATCGGGCCGTCATGCGCAACCAGTTTGGCCCAGGGCAGGCACAGACCCATGATCGGCCCCGGCAACACGATGGCCGCGCCCGCCAGCGGCCAAAGCATCCGCGGCTGCACCCAGACCGCCACGGGCACGAGCACCAGCCAAGGCGCCGCGTAGGGCCACTTCGGCCCAAAGAGCATCACTGTGGGGAACCACCACCGGTCTCCGCCCAGCCACAGCAGCAGCCACACGGCCAGCACCGCCGCCACGTACAACCAGGTGCAGATCACCACAGCCGTGACCGGCCAGCGCCGCCGCTCGGGGCTTTTAGGGGCCGCGGAGTTGCGGTGGAATCGTGGCTTCATGACATCAGCCTACCACCGCCCACGACCCCAAGCAACTATGGTATAATGGACGCCAAGCGTGTCGAGAGGGACACCCCGTGAACGCTACGTGAATCTTCGCATATCGAGGTCGAAGTGATGATGCTCCGCGGGCTGCCGATCGCGATGGGACTGGTCGTCGCGGCTGGGGCGTTTTGGTCGCCGGCCAGTGCGGGTGTTGTCGTGCTGACCAACCGCGCGGAGGGCAAGGTTGCGCTGACCATCATCCAGCCAGACGGTCGGCAGACCCGCCACGGCTTGGATCGCGGCGAGGTGCTTCCGGTGCCCGTTGCCGCCGCCGTCACCATCGTTTTCAATGCCGGTGGCGAGCCGCGACGGCGTCTGCTTCAGGCCAACGGCATCTACTACTTCCACACCGACGGCAATAAGCTCGATCTGGTCCAACATCCGCTTCCCGGTCTTCCGGCCGACCGGCCAATGCCGAAACCGCTTTCCCGCCCGCGGGATGACTTGTGTACCATCCCGGTCAAGATTCTGGTCGACGACAAAGAGCCGACGGTGCGGCGTGTGTGGGAGAAGCGATACCGGGAGCGGATGGCCGAGGCGTCCGAGATCATCGAGCGACATTGCCGGGTTCGCTTTCAGGTGGTGGCGGTCGGCGTCTGGACCTCCAACGACGGCGCCCGCGAGTTGCGGCAGTTCATCGAGGAGTTCGAGCGAAAAGTCAATCCGGCCCCGGCGCGGCTGGCGATCGGCTTCACCGGCCAGTACCATACGTTGCGAGACGAGAAACGCATGGGCGGGATACGGGGCCCGTTCCACTCGCACATCTTGATCCGCGAATGGGGCCGCCAACTCGCCGAGCCGGAGCGGCTCGAGATGCTGGTACACGAGTTGGGGCACTTCCTCGGCGCGGTACATTCGCCCGAGCACCAGTCCGTGATGCGGCCCGATGTCGGCGACCGGCAATCGCGGGCACGCGCCTTCCGCATCGGGTTCGACGCCCCGAACACGCTCGCCATGTTCCTGGTGGGCGAAGAGCTTCGCAGCCGTACCCGTCCGCTGATGCATCTTTGCCAGCTTCCCTCTGCCTCCAAGGACCACCTGCGGGCGGTGTACCGCTCGCTCGCCGCCGCGATGCCGGGCGATTCGGCGGCGCCGCGCTACTTGGCCATGCTCGACCAGTCGCTGGGATTGGCCGGGGAGTTGCCCGGACGTTGCCAAGCCGTGATCGCCGGTGCGCGGACCGTGGTGCGGGCAGTGACCAAGGCCGCCCAGAAAAACCGGCAGTTGCCCAAGAAACTCCCCTCTCCCTCTGGGAAAGGAACAGGGGGTGAGGGCGTCCTGGACCCCGAGCGCCAAGTCCGACTGGACGGGGACGAGCTAACCGTGTACTACGTCCGCCAAGCTGCCGCTGCTGCCAGGCGACTTCCCCGAGAGGTTGCCGGAGCGGCATTTCTGCTGGGGTTGGGAGTGGCCCTGAACGATTCGCCGCTGCCGGACCAGTCGGGGACTGGTCCATTTTTCGGCGTGGAAACCCCTTTTGCGGACAGACGATGGGCCGAAGACATGGCCCTGTTCCCTTCCGTGGCGCAGCTCGAGTCGGCCTCCGAACGGGCGGCGCGGCTGGCGGTGCTCGGCGCCCCCACCATGCACGCCCGCCGCGACTTGCTCCGGCATTTCGCGGTCTCTGCCGCTCTGGTGGTTCTCGTCGGCCCTCGGGTCGCCGAAGGGGCCGGAATCCTCAAGGAACTGGCCGACATGCGCAGCGGCAGCGGGTTCAGCTTCGCCGATTTGTCGGCCGATCTGGCCGGCATCGTGTTTGCCGTTGCCGTCGGCAAAGGCAAGATACCTCTATCCCGCCTGGAGGATAGTTTTTCCGTCGGGGATTTCCTGCCCGAGGTGGGCGGATTGAAAGAAGGGATCGGCTGGAACGAGTTCGTGGGCAGCTACGGCTATCCTCCGGACGCCCGTTTATCTCGCCGGCGCGCGTTGCTGCTGAAGCGCATCCTCGCCCTGCCGGGATATAAGTGACACATTCGATGAACCAAGCCTTGTTGGAATGATGAATTGACTGCTATTCACAGACCAGATCGCACCAGATCGTGGATACGCACAACACCAACCACCTTTCGGTTCGCGTCAAGCACGGGAAGGACCGAGATTTGCGAGGGTCTATTTTCCATGAGTTCAACCGCTTCCACGGCCATCTGGTCTTCCCTACATACGATTGGAGTCTGCGTCATCAATTCGTCGATCGTCCTGTGCAAAACGTCGTCATGTTTTTCCAGACAACGGCGCAAATCGCCGTCGGTAAAGATGCCCAGAAGATCCCGCTGGCGATTGGCAATAATGACAATTCCCATCGCTTTGGCGCTCAACAGAAGCACCACCTGTTTCATCGAACTTCCGGGGCTGATGATCGGGATCGCAGTTCCCTGATGCATCACGTCTTTGACTCGAAGTAGGAGTCTCTTGCCAAGCGAGCCGGAGGGATGCAGCTTGCTGAACCCATCCGACGTGAATCCCCGGCGATCGACGAGGCATGCAACCAATGCATCACCGAGTGCCATGGCAACCATGGCACTGCTGGTGGGGGCAAGGTTGAGCGGACATGCCTCGTTTTCGACGCTGGCATCCAAGGCGACGTCGCAGCCGGTCATCAGGCTTGAGCCGTGCTGCCCCACGATTCCAATTGTTTTGCAATCCGCCGCCTTCACGAGTTTCAGAAACGTCAATATCTCGGCAGTCTCGCCGCTCTTGCTGAGCAATATCATGATGTCGCCCTTCTGCACTGCGCCGAAATCACCGTGCATGGCGTCTACGGGATGCACGAACACCGCGGCGGTGCCGGTCCCACACAACGTGGCCGCTATCTTGCGGGCGATGAGGCCCGACTTGCCGAGGCCCGTGGTCACCACCTTGCCCGAAGTGGCAAGAAGCATGTCCACCGCCTTCTCAAAGCTGGCGTCGATCCGGCCCATGGCGGCCTGCAGCGCGTCGATTTCCCTACTGATTGTGATTCGTGCCAGCTCGATCGGCGTACTCATCGTTTCACTTTCTTCACGACCTTTCCAAACGCTCTTCGATAAAGTCCACGATTCGTTTCGCGCTCCCTCCATCGCGCAAGTATAGCTCGTCCTGCAGAACGGTCTCCGCACGCGCGCGGAGGCTCTCGCAAACCGAGCAGTCGAACAACAAACGCAAGATCGATTCCTTTAGGGTACATGCTGAGTCGATCGACAGGGCTGCGCCTAGCTCGTCGTAGGGCAGGTGCCAAGAGATGGGCAAATAGTTCACCAGTGCCACGGGCAGCCCGGCGGCCATGGCCTCCAGGCTCGTTGTTGACGCCACGGTCATCATCGCATCGGCAAGCTGGAAGCACTCGTCCAACTTACGACTGTTGGTCACCTCCAAAAGGCTGTGGCCCGCGTCGGCCGGCAGCAGCCGTAGCCAATGATCGACGGGCAGGTCGCGGGGATGCAGTTTCACCAGCAATCGCACGTTGTCGCAGGCGTCGCAGGCGGTCACCAGGTCCACGAAGAGACGGTCCAGGAGGTGCGACTCGGGAATGGGCTGATTGCAGAACAGCAACACGCGCTCCGTCTTGCCGTCGCCGTTATCCGAGAGGCGCGGGGTAGATTTCATCGTACCATCGAGGCGTGGTTGCCCGGTCACGCGAATATTCTTGCCCGCGACCCCTTGTCGCATCAATTGTCGTCGAAACCGATCTCCCGCCGCCGCAATCATCGTACAACCGGACCGCCCATATCCCCTCCGCACAAACGCCCCGGGCGGGGCGCACCGCGCGAGGATGCGCGAGCCCCAAGCAGCGACGGCCGAGAGTCCTCGCCGCCGAATCTGAGTGGCCAGCGACGCCGGTCGATGCGCGGGCCGAACGCTCTCCTGGACCAGTAAGACTTCCTTGTGTTCTCGGCGGCTGAAAGCAATCACCAGACGATCGAACAGCGCGCTATTGTCGTTGCAGAAAACGGCCACGTCGAAGGGGATCGAAGACAGAAAGGCGAAAACTTCGCGTTTGGACCGGACATAGGATGCTACCTTAGGCAGTAGTCGCGAGACGTCGCTCTCGTAGTAGCCTGAGTATTCATAGCAGGGGAAGCCGGCCCCCTTTACGGCCTCCGCGGTGCGGTACTCAGGCTCGATGACGGCGTCGCGAGTCAGAAACGAGGAATCGTGCCCGCGCCGCCGGAGTTCTTCGGCAATGGGAAGCATACTGGCCACATGAGAACGATTGCCAGGAGTGAAGAGAACGTTCATGGGCTAATACTTATGCGATAATACAGAAGTAACTCAAGACATAATTAAGCCGTGTTGACGAGATCTGCACTTTCTGAAAAAACACCCAATCTTCCCATCTTATGCGTTGATTAGCCGCTGGAGGTCGGCAAGACCGGCTCGTCCTGGCCCAAAGTTCCCTAAAATCAAGGTTCCGTCGCTGAAGTCATTTACATGAACCACGCCGTAAGTACTTACAGTGCAACAGGCTCGGCACACATTTTCCGTACTCTTGGCCTCGATCACCGAACACACAGTAATTCCGAAATCTTTGAAATTTGGCTATTGTAACCTGGGTAAGCCAGGTGGTTTTTCAGAAAGTGCAGACGAGATGATACCATCAATTATTCCTGAAACCACCTGGTGATCCACCGCAAGGGGCAGGTAAGCATGGGAACTAATTTCTTACGAAGTCTCCGCGATCGGAAGAAGGAACGATTATATGGATTGTATATCCAAGGTCGCATGAGGTAGTCTGCTCTAACACTACAGAAGAAGGCTTCTACCTTATCCTCAACATTTGAGGACGCCGACACAGGCTCGGCAAGTTTATCGAGAGTGCTAAGCGGTCGCTGGGAGATTAGGAAGTGTTGAAACTCCCGAAAGAGATTTGCGTTTTTCCGGGCGAAGGCTAATGCCTTTTCCATATCTTGCGCCTTGCGGCATAGAGGCAGTGGCAGCCCAGATAATTTGATGAGTCCTTCCACCTTATGAGAATTTGATTGAAGCGAGACGAAAGGCACGCCGGCCAACCCCGCTAGGTACATACCATGGTGCCGTCCCGTTATCACCACCTGGGCCTGTCGGAAATTTGCCACCGCGTGCCGCCAACGGAACACCTCGTATCCGTGGTATAGCGGATAGAACCAGCAGTTTGCATGGGTTTGATAGTAATCCCAGATAACCTTGCCCACCACACGGTCTTGAGAAAAGTGCCAGTCGGTGCATATCACGCAACCTTCCAGATTCACATCGGGCTTATCGGCGAACTGCGCATCGACAATTGAATCTGGAACTAGCCGATGTGGAATCCCCTTGCGCTCTAAATATTCTGCACTGCATCGATCCCGTACGTTGAGATCATTTAAAGCACGAAGCACATCGTCAAAACCATCGGTATCTTGCATAATGGCATTGACGAGGAAAGTTCGCTTACCCATGTGCTGAGCTGCTGCAAGCAGACAGAGGAGGTGCAAGCCACGTCCGTGATGAATTGTTCCCTCTCCATTGACCACAACGACATCGCATTCTTCCAATTTCTTACCGATTTGTGATTCAAGCAACGCTGGCACCGAAGTGGCACGGCGACCGGTCCAGAACCGAAGAATTTCGTCACCGTACGCAATAAATGTCAATTCGCATCCCGCACGAAAAAGGGCTCGTATCTGGCTGTCGGTAACTGCAAGACATCCCGTGTGTGGAACATGCGCAGTACAATTCGCGTAAAAGACTTTCATATCATGCTCGTTTTAAGCGTGCCTATTCATGTTCCTGGAAAGATGAGATAACAAGCTTTCTAAAGATTGCGTCAAAATACAACATACACATTTCTAGGATCTCAGGCAGTTCAACTATCTAAAAAAGCAGATTCTACTCCTGAAGTATTGGTTGTGGCTGACCTTCCTAAACTCCAGAAAGCAGCAAAATGAAAAATCGCATTCCGTACTTGTGGCTCCAAAGCAACAACTACGGCTGCGTATGGCACAATCCCCAACAAGCCCGCCGTGATTAACGTCCCCCAACTTTGCGGCGGCATCCAACGGAGTACGAAAAACCAAACCAACAAGAGCGCGCCCGATGCCAACAGCGGTCGGGCGAACGACCGTGCAAGATGTATGCCGGTGTGAATCCCAACCACCCGACATGCCAAAACCGTTACGGCCAATGATTGGACGACCGCGGGAATCGCGGTACCCAACGCCGGCCCTTCGATACTCCTCAACCATAGCACCAGCAAGATGCTTAGGAGCAAGTTCACGACCGCCTCGGCCACAGTAAAGGCGGAATAGAGCTTCACGCGCCCCAAGCCGTGCAGCACCCGTAACGACACGTTTTTTGACATTGTAATGGGGAGCGGCGCCAAAAGGATCGCCAAGGTGAGATAGCACATATCCGCGTAGCGTGGCCCCATCCACAGCGACAAGAATGAATACCCAAATAGGAGGCCGCCAATCTGGATCGGCATCGCTAGATACAGCACATAACGCGTGCCGGTCACAAGCACCGTGCGAACTCCGGCCTGGTCGCCAAGCGCCTCCAAATTGCTGATCGTGGGCGTGAGCACAGCGGTCAAAGTTATCACACAGTCGCGGGCCCGGGACATAAGACCAGCGGCGATGGCAAAATAGGTGATGTGCTCGGGCGTAAGGAACGCGGCAATCACGATCGCGTCTGACTGGAAGGAAACCCGGCCCGCAATCAGCGCGATGAACACAAACGTACTGTAGCCGAAAATGCTTTTTAGAGTAGTGCGGTTGGCCAACCGGGGGGAAAACCGCAGTCCGGGAAGGTAGCAGTGAGCCGCCCAGGCATAGAGCAAGTGCTCACCGAGGCTACACGCGGTGATCACAATCGCGATGCCGGGAATGCCGCCACCGTAGTAAAGCACTAACAAGAGAAGACCGCTGCGCACTAAGAGCACCGCAACATGGATGCCGTTCTTCAACGGATAGTGCCGCAGCGCCGATAGCACTGTGCCGTAGATCCCCAGGGGCAGACCCATCGCCAAGTTCACACCCAGCAGAACCAACAGCCAACGGGTATCGCTGACCAGTTCGTCGGCGACTCCGAGTGGATTGGAGAAAAGGAACGCAAGTGCCAACGTGGTGCTGAGCGCAACAATGCCCGCCGCAAGAAAGATCGCAAGACTCGTGCTGAACAGGCGGTTCAAGTTCACGCGATCGCGAAGCCCCTCGAATCGGGCCACGTAGCGGAGCACCGCGGCCCCAACCCCCAAGTCAGCCAACGCCAGATATGCCAGAACCGAATCCACCAGTACCCAGATCCCATACCGGCTATCTCCCAGACTGTGTACCAGGATGGGCGACATGAAGAACGCCACGGCGATGGCCACGGCGTACCCCAGCCAATTGGCCGCGGCGTTAACCAACACGCGCCGTTTCTCGCGCCCGGCCGATTCCATGTCCGCGGGGACGCCGTACGGTAGGCCGCTGTCTGCTGCCTCGGATGCCAAGACATCCTGCGTCGGTTCTTCGTAAGGAATGCTAGCCATCGCGTCCTGGTGAATTCAGACCATACAAAAATGGTCGCTCCACCTTCGAGATGCAAAATCGGTACTTGCCCGAAGGCTCTTGGGGGATGCGGTCGACGAACTCGCACTCGTAACGGACCTCTGGGCCGAACCGCTCGGCCACCAGCCGGCCGATCGTATCGAGGCTTGCCGGGCCGAAATCCGGTCCCCGGACGATGCGGAACAGGAACCGATCGACCTCTTCCTGGACAATCTGCAATTGGGCAAGCCCCGGCACTTTGACGGCGAAGTTCTCGGTCAGCGAAATGCCCGAGATCAACTTGCCGCGAGGAGTGACCACGTAGTCGGCCACGCGCCCTTCAACCTTTTCCAGTAGCGGCAGCCCTCGACCGCAAGGGCACTGCCGGTCGGCCAGCACGCCCATGTCGCCCACCTGGTAGCGAATCATCGGCATGGCCCGGTTCATCAGGTCTGTCACGACGATCGTGCCCGGCTCGCCCGGCGGGCAGGGTGTGCCGTCCGGGCGAAGGATCTCAAGGTAGATGCCATCCGCGTTGACGTGCAATCCGTCGTGCCGCTCACACTCGCAGGCGATGAGGCTGACCTCTTCGCACCCGTAACGATTAGTCACCGGGCACTGGAACACCTCTTCGATCGTGCGGCGTTCCCAATCGTGCAGCACCATGCAGGTTGAGATAATGGCCCTCGGGCAAATGGCGACGCTCGGGCGTTTTGCCTTGAGGTATGTGGCGAAGAGGTGCAGCGAGTGCGCGTGACCGAACAACAGCGACGGCGGCTTGCTGACCAGGGCGTCGGCGAAATCGCCCATCGCCGCCTCATCCATCTTGAGCGTGTCGAGGTAGGCGTAATTCCGTTCCAACAGTGCGCGGCGCAGACGCCCCTTCCAATCCGTTCTGATTTGCGGGTTGCCCCAGATGGATGCAATCCGCTCGCCCAACCGCCAGCCGCTCCACTGGTCGGCCCGCAGCGTGCAGGCCCGCTTGAACTGTTGGGCAGCTTCATCGACCAGGACTTCCACGGAGACGCCGGTCGAGCCAGAGGTTTTTTTGCTATTTAGCGGAATATCTCTGTACTGGTCCGAAAGCATGTCGTTCTGACGGCTGCGGAGGTCGGCCTTGGTCAACAGCGGTATCTTGCGAAAATCGTCGAACGAGCGTATCCGCCCTATTTCCAGCCCTGCCTCTTGCAGCCGCGACCGCCAAAAACGGGTCGTCAGATAGGCATGCACCAGCAGCGATTCGACCATTTCCCACTGCCGGCGGCGGATCGTCTCGGGCGGATCGAACTGCGTCCGCACCAGTTGCCGATGGTGCCGCAGGTACGGACTCCGCTCCCAGATTGCCCAGGCCGGGGCAATTAAGTGTCGGGTGACTATCGCAAGTCCATGCATGTCGTTCGGTTGCTGTCGGAGACCGCGAAGATCATGGAGTTATTGAAGAATCTGCCGTCTTGCGAGCGGCTACCACATAGACCGCCGAGTTTTCACGCCGCACCTTTCGCGGCGTAATCCAGTCCTCCAACATCATGCAAACCTGTGCGCAAATACTGAGCAAGCCAATAAGGGGGATCATTCCGCGTCCGACTTGCCAAAGCACTCCTCTAATCAATTGTAGTCGCAACTGCGTGGTGTACGCGAGGGGGCCCATGCAGCCCACTTGTTCTTCAACGTGAAACCCGTGCCTCTCCAACTCATACTTCAGGCCCCAACAAGTCCATCGCCGGACATCCACCGGATAAGGATGGTACACCCAGAATCCGTGCGTAGACAGTAGGAGAAGCCCGCCAGGTTTAAGCAGGCGGCGGCATTCCAACAAATACGCGTCTACGTCCAGTACGTGCTCCAGTACCTGGGATGAAAGGACGAGATCCGCGCAACCGTCCTCCATCGGCACCTGCTCCCCTGGGGCGAACGTCACGTCGGCTCTTGGATTCCCGATGAGATCGACGCCCACATACCGGGCGACCTGATCGGAGAGGAGCGGTTCGTACGGTCGTTCCCCGCATCCGAGATCGATTGCCACTGTAGACTTGTCAGGTTTGAGTGCAACGGACAAGGTGTGTTCGATAGCGCGGCGGATCAAGCGAAGCTGATACCAGTTGTAATCCCATATTCGCGGATTTAGCCGTCGGGAACCGTCTAGGCCGGGTATCGGTTTCATTGAAGCGATCCTTGTAAGGCTAGGACTATCGAGGAAGTAATGCCGGTCGGGGCAATGGTCATCTCAACACAGACATTCATCGAATAGCCGCCGAAGGCGCAACGCGCTCTCCGCCACATCAAATCGTTGCCTCGCCAAAGGCTGATATGCACGAGCCTCGGCGTTCCACGGCGAGTTTATTGCCTTGAGCAACGCCCCCGCCAAGGCTATGGCGTCGCCGGCAGGCGGCGTCAAGGACGGTGTGCCTTGCAGGACTTCGCGCAGACCGATGCAATTAGAACCCACAACCGGGATTCCTAAAACCAGTGCTTCAGCGGCAAGTAACCCGTAAGCCTCCCAGAGCGACGGCATGACCATCAAATCGAGTTCGCGGATGATCGGTGCTGCATCGGGCACGTGTGCCACAAAGGAAACCCGACCGGAAAGTCGTGGGCGGCGGTTGACCTCACGCCGATATCTCCCCAAACAGTCGTCCGATCCCACCGCCACAAGATGGCATTCCTTCTCGATGCCATTTTCTAGGAGCCAATTCAACGCGTCAATGAGCACCAAAAACCCTTTTTGCGGCATGAAGCGGCCGAGAAAACCCATTAGAAAGACGTCCTCGCCAAGATTCAAACGACGCCGAAGTGGCTCGATGGAACTCGGGGACTGCTCAGAAAATCGTTCGACATCAATTCCGTTATGAATCGTGACAATTCGACACGGACCTCGTCCCGACGCGGGAAAATACTCCAAATGATTTTCGCGGCAATCGTCTCCCACAGCAATCAAGGCAGTCGCGCGACGGAGAACTTCCGCGAGCGCTCGACGCTTGACTCGGCCAAAAACGCCCGGAAACTGATCGGCACGGATGACGTCATGCAGGGTCATGACGTGCGGAACACCGATTCCAATATTTGCGAGAACCGCATGGACGCCGGCAGTCAGGCCGTTTGAATGCATCAGCGCGAACCGATTGTGACGCAACGCGTGCCGAACTGTAGGGCGCAACTTGCATGAATTTCCGTGGACTGGCGCTTCAATGAATTCGCTACCATCCCATGATTTGAACTCCTTTGCCATTTCACGAAACCAATCATCGCCCGGGCCAACAAACGTAAAACGATATCCTGCCCGTAGAAGCGCTGGGTAGTTGTAGCGAAGATAGGTTTTCTGTCCACCAACCGGCCAGCGGATGACAACTAGCACGCGCCGATCGTCGGCTGGAACTCCGTCTCTCATCGCGACACCCTTTCCTATTGCAGCTTCGTGGATGGCATTACTGGTTCACTTCGTCGGCGAATGTCACATAATTCCCGTAGATTCGGCACCGGCTGCACTTGGTTGGCGGGCCGTCGAGGATCGGGCGGTTTGTGTGCAAGGATCGGGACACCTGCATCTTTGTATTGTTCCAGAGTTCATCCAGTTCTTGCTCGAAAATATTTCCGAAGCTATCGTCAACGGAGTCGCAACACGGCGAGAAGCTGCCGTCCCAGTTGAAGCACGCCAAAGACCAAAGAGCGTTGCACTTGTCGGGAGCTGCTGGTTTGTCGTTTCGCAACCTAACATTCTTCTTGTCGGTGTTGACGGTGCTGTCGATAATCGTCATCCGATCCACTCCCAGGCGTCCTGCCAAATCTTGGGCGGCTGGAATCTCATGCCGGTTGTGTGGAAACACAATGTACTGCAATTCGACCGTGGGGAACCTGCGTTTCATTGCTTTTCGCACCCGAAGAATGTTGCCGACGTTGGTAATCACTTTCTGGATATCGCCTCCGACGCGATAGGTTTCGTACACCTCTTGCGACACCCCGTCCATGGCCACGATGAGATGCTCCAACCCCGATTCGACGATTCTCTCGGCATAGGAGTCGCGGAACACGTTCATATTCGATGAAATCTGCACCGCCAGATTCTTCTCTCTCGCATACTCGATCATGCGGAAGATGTCTTTGTTGATAAGCGGCTCTCCCCACATGTACAAAACGACCTTCAGGGCATGCCGATGGACCCGATCAATAATCTTGGCGAAGTCCTCGTACTTCATCATTCCTCTCGGCGACGTGTCCTCGCCGCTGCCCGTACGACAGCCAGGGCACCTGAAGTTGCACATATTAGTCGGCTCGATCTTGATAATGACCGGCCTCGAACGGACAACGGTTCGACGCAACGCAAGCTCGGCCGACAGACACGCCAGGTTTGTTAGCCGTGCCGCGGTCATGTGCCGTATCAAGCTGCCTCCGTGGCGCGAGAGGTGATTGAGCGCACTCCCAATGCTTGAGCCCCAGCCGAAGTCCTTAAGCGTGGATGTCTTCATAGTTATCTTCCTTTCGGTCGCAAACTCTTTGCCGCAGGAAGTGGACGGCGGCCCCGGCAAAGGCCCCGCACCACAGCCAGTTGTACCGCATCAGGTTGTGGCCGCCCCAGCCAAGAAGGAATAGCATGAGACACGTTCCGGTTGCCGCAATGCAGATGCGATACAGGAAGATCTCATCCACTTCGTAAGCGTCGCCGCGCAGCCGGCGGGCCTCCAGGAAGTCGGCCGCATAGGCCCAAGCGAATCCGATCAGCACCAACAGGCCGGGAAGCCCCAGTTCGCCCATCGCTTCGCTATAGACGTTGTGTGTGGCCATGCCCGTCTTGGCGCGATGCAAGCCAAGGCCTGCACCGAAAAGTGGGTTCTCGGCGAAGTTCTCCATGCCTTCCCAAAACGATTTGGTCCTTCCTTCTGCCGATTGCTGCGCGCTCGCGGGACCGTAGGAGGGGTCAATCATAGTAAGATATCGCTTCTGAAGGTCCGGCCGGAGGTTTATCCAGACGACCGGGGCTGCAACGAGCAGCACGAGCAGGACTCGCCACCTGTACCGCGACATCAGGACACCGGCAGCAACCAACGCGACCAACCCGACGAACGAGGAGCGGGAACCTGTCAGCATGACACAAGCAACGCCCAGTGCGAATGCGCCGACCACGGCCAGCTTCTCCCATCTTTCCACAGACAAGGGCCACACGGGATAGAGAAACGGCAGCGCATAAACGACCGACGCCCCGAAGGAGTTCGGATGACTGAGGGTCACGTCGACGCCCACCATGCGTTTCACACCCATTGCGTACTGGTAGCGGCCGCAGAAGAATTCCCGTAATGAATGGAGTTCGTACAGCGCCGTAATGCAGACGAAGGCTGCCACGAGAATTGCCAATTCGCGATCGTTCTTGATGGACGTAATCAGAAGAACGTAAAACACGAGAATCTTGAACCAGTCTTCGACATACGCGAAATCGGCGTAGGGGCTTGTCAGCGAAGCCAAAAAAAGGGTTCCTGCCAATAGAAACACTGGCACGTTGCTACGACACGACAGCCAGCGTTTGTCCGCACAGATGGCCCAGTAGAGGATCGTCGCGATCATGTACATCCGCTCGATGCGCAGTTCGCCCAGCCACGGCCAGACCTCGAAAGGCCGGTGGATGAACAACCACATGTAACCACCGAGAAGCCAGATCATCCTGCCGGCCTCGTTGTGCGGCTGATTGGCCAAGTATCTCCTCTGACAATATCCAGATAAAGCCCCTCGTAGCTGCTGAACAACATTTCTTTGCCGAAATGCTCGGCCACACGACATCTGGCAGCCGCACCAAGCATCCCTCCCAGGACAGGTTCGGTGAGCAAACAGTTGACGACACTTGCAACAGCTTCTGAATCTCCTGGAGGCACAAGCAGACCGTGAATGCCATGCTCGATAAGTTCCATGTTTCCACCCACCGCTGTAGCGACGATGGGGCGGCCGGCGGCCATGTATTCCAGTAGCGAGTTGGAAAGACCCTCGGAATGGGACGTGAGCACCGCAATTTCCAGCCCTGCCAGAAATGACGGGATGTCCTGCACTTGGCCGAGGAGTTCCAGGCGATTCTCGATTCCACACTCGCGGGCGAGCCGGCGGACGGACTCGGTGTCGCCCGAGCCGGCAATCTGAAAGACAACGTTTGAGTGCGATTGGGACACGATCGCCGCCGCGCGGACGAAGACGTCCGGGGCCTTGACGGGCCGGAGGTTGGCCACCATGCCCACGCGGCGCGGCCGGCCGTTGACGCTCGGCGTGTAGGCGGGGATCCGCGCGAAGCGGTCCAGGTCGATGCCGTTGCGGATCACGACGACGGACTCCGGGGCAACCCCTTCCTGCTCGATCACCGCCCGGCGGCAGGCTTCGCAATTGGCTACCGTCACGTCGATCCAGCGTCGGTAGAATCGCGCCAGTCGCCGGTCCCAGGGAGTCATCCAGTGGCCCAGATTCCGCCGCGACGCCACGATCCGTCGCACCCCGGCCAAGCGTGCAACGGGAACCGCGAACCGTGTGCTGTCGGGAAAGAAGCAATGCACAACATCGATCTTGTTCCGTCGGAGGAATCGGGCGAAGCGCCACGCCTTGGCCAGTGTCGAGGGACGGCATAACGACCGCACTCCCAACCGCAGTACCGGGCAATTGGCAGGTTCCAGCGAACGCGAAAGATCGCTCCGGCCATCCAGCAGACACAAAAAAGGTTGCACCTTTGTCCGATCCAGGCCATGAATCAAAGCCAACAGTTGGGATTCAGTCCCGGCAACTTCCAGGTTGTCGATTAAAAAACAAACGCGGATTGGACGGGGCATAGTGAGAATCGGGACGCCCGAGGTTCTACCGGACTGAAATGACGGGGCCGGAGCAACGATCACTGGTAGACTTGTTCCAAAGTCCATCGCGGAGGTGTCTCGCAGTTAGACTCAATAAACATTCTGGTCCATAGGTCAACACACAACAACATGAAGATGATTGTGGACCAATCTCGTTGTCCACGGCCATGTTCTGCTAGGATCCGTTTGATACAGTCAATATTAAACACCCCGCCAGTGAGTATGCTGCGACAAAAAATCCTTTCCACTGGGATGCTGCAGACCGTCTCGCGCAACCAGCCTTCCAGAGGCGGGGTAAACCCACCTTTCTTCCTGTTGATAATCTCTAGCGGCAAGACCTGTGGAGCCAATCGATTCTTCAAGAGGTACTTTGAATCAGCCCTGCTGAGCAAAAAATCCAGCTTGGTTCCTCTGACCTTCTGCGAAATCGGCAAGCTGGCAATGAAATCAGCGACTTCCCGGTCAAGATATGGTTCCTGTACCACTAGGCCGTGAGCTTCAGCCATCTTGCCGACCTTGGAGAAGACACCGAAACTGCCGTCCACATAGAAATCCACAGTGCAAACCGAGTCAAAGACTTCGGTAAACAATGACTCCTTGAACTGGCTAGGGGGGGCAAAATATGGAATTCTGCTGTCAAACCGCAACACTTCAGGAGTAAATAGGGAAAGCATGGTCGAGGTATGATCTAGACCCCAGTTCGGAACTACAAACAGTTCCCGGTATGCCTCCGGAATGGAGCAACCAGACACTCGTGCTATTTTTTGTATAAAAGCAACCGGCATCGCAGCCAATAACCGTACGGCTGGACCAACACGATTCGCACAATGTCGCTTCGCAGCCAACGGGTAATATCTGCCGAAAAGGTGGTCCGGCCCGTCACCACCAACTACGACCGGCGTAAATGACCGAACCGCTTTGAAAAGATGATAAGTCGGAATAGCCGAGTAGTCCAAGAACGGTTCATCCAAGTACCACACAATTTCGGGCAGATTGTCAAGTAGGTGGCGCTCGGCAAGATTCACTTGATGATGCTCGCATTGGTTTGCACTAGCGATTATCCCGGCATACTTGCTCTCATCAAGGTCCGAGCCAGGAAAGGATGCAGAAAACGTGCGAACCGTTCTCCCTAAGCGCTGAGCCGCCAGAGCTACGAGTAGGCTTGAATCGATGCCGCCGCTAAGTAGGAAACAAGACTCCGACGCATGATCTAAGGTGAGACGATTGAGCGAAGAGACCAGCTTCTCCTCCATTTGCCCCAGTGCGGCAGCCTCATCCGCCGGTTCTTTCCGCGAGGAAAAATCGATGCGGTCGATAATGCGCGTGGAGAGTTGGCCCTTTTCGTACACCACCTCTTCACCCGGACGCATCTTCCTAATGTTACTCATCAGGCTTGTAGGTGGGAGGATATATCCGGTGGCAAAGAGGTCGATTAGGGCCGAAATATCCAGTTCCCTCCGGATGCCTGGAACTACAAGAAGGGAGGCCAATCTGGATCCGAAAGCAAATCCCGTGTCGGAGCAAGCATAGTACAGGTTCTTGATTCCGCCCACGCGGTCTAGAAGCAGGTGCAAGCGTGTCCTGGTCGCATCCCAAATGGCAGCGCAGAACTGGCCATTAAGCCGTTTCATGCAGCGGGTGGATTGCTGCTGGAAAAGCACAGCGACGATTTCTGCGTTGCCGGTAGTTGCTCGTAAATGATCTGGTTCGGCTGCAATTATATCGGTGCGGTTAGTAATCTCCCCCGAAAACACCACATGTATTTGCTGATCGGGGGTGCAGCCATAACCGTCAACACGGCCGCTGCTATAGGTATCCCCCTTTATTCCGAACGCCATAGTTCCACGATGCACGATATGGTCGCCGGACAGTTCCCCCTGAGTGACTGCCATTCTCTCGATTAGATCCCTTGGTACTTCGTGACTATCGACGACGCCGAAAATTGTCGACATCAAATCAGTCCTCCATGGCTACGCATCGGTTTAACACTCTCTTCCTGCAATTATCCCAGATCCTTGTCTATTCGATGCGACGCGAAATGGAATCCCGCGCATTCCATCACGCCGCAGTAGGCTTTCTGGCGAAGGGAATAGCAGCGATGACATTACAATGCGGCGCCGGTTTCAGTGGCGTGTGCCGGCTCGGTTGCGAGGGTGGTTACTTTGGCCGACAAACGATCGAACAGGTCTTGGTACAGTGTTGCTTGTGTGTTGAAGGAGAACTGCCGGACAACGGAGTCGCGGCCTTGGGCGGCGAATCGTGTGCGGATTGTGCGATCGGAGAGGACCAAAATCATTCGCTCGGCCAACGCGGCCGGGTCGCCCGGCGGAACCAGGTAGCCGGTCAGTCCGTCCTCGACCACCTCCGGCGTGCCGCCGACGGCGGTGGCCACTACCGGCACGCCCGCCGCCAGCGCCTCCAACGCCACGTTCGGCAAGCCCTCGCTAAAGGAAGGGAGCACCATGAGGTCCAAGTGCGGTAGGAATTGGTCCAAGTCGGAACGGAATCCGGCGAGAATGAACTTGCCTTCCAGTCCCTTGGCCTCAATCTGCCGGGCCAACGACTCGCGCAAGGGGCCGTCGCCGAAGAGGACGAAGCCAATCGACGGAAGAGGGGCGTGGGAAGTGGGAAGTGGGGCGTGGGAAGTGGGGACCGCACACGGAGTGTGCGGACTACATTGCCGGGTTTCGGCACACGGAGTGTGCCGACTACATTTAAGCACCTCCGCGGCCGCGTCGATCAAAACATCGAAGCCCTTCTCCGGGCTGAGACGGCCTGCCGCGCCGACGATTATGTCGGGGCCGGTCGGAAATTTGCCGCCTGCCTGCTCTGACCACTGACCACTGACCACTGACCACTTTTCCGCACCGAACATCCGCCGCAGTTGTTCACGAAAAACGGGATCGGCGTTTCCAAACCGCTCGGGCCGAATCGCGTTGTGGATCACCGTGATCTTGTCCTCGCGAACACCTGCCCGGCGAACCTTCGCGGCTTGGCCTTCCGATACACAGACGACCTTGTCCATCCAGCGTAGCACCCGGCGGTCGAGGGCCTCGTAGAGACGCACCTTGAAATTCTCACCCGTCCAACCTCGCGATACCGCAATAGCTGGAATTCCGAGCCGTCGAGCTGCCAAGAGTCCGAGCAGTCCGGCTTTGTATCCGTGGCAGCAGATGACGTCGGCCCCCGCACGGCGCAGAACGCCCATGAGTTCCCGCATAGCGGCCAGCAGTCGCGGCGTGTCGTATCGCAGGGCGAGTGCCTCGAAACCGTCTTGGCGGACCTTTTCGATGAACGCCCGGCACAGCCCTGTTTCCGCAAACGAGACGAATACGGACCGAATCTCCGGCGGCAGGGCCTTTCCCAGTTCGAGCATCTGCCGTTCCGGTCCGCCGAAAAAACGGGAGGCGGTTAGATGAACTACGACCGTTTTCACGACTGCGAACTCCCCTGCACCGGACTGTCTGCCTCCCTGTGCAGTAGCCTGCACCGCACTATTGACGTAATAAACTCTCGCGTGCAGGTATTCGTAAAGAAACGAAGCCCACCAATAGGCACCAGTTCAAGATTGCTGAAGCACAAAGGGCTTTCAGCCACAAGATTGAGGAATCGAGTCACCGACATTTGATTCAGGCCGCCGTCCACTTCAGAGAACCGTCTCGCGCCGTCTGTCTTAAAATCCGAACGCCATCGGATCAACGCGGATTCGGTAAAGATCAAATGAGCCCATGGAAAAACCGAAAATAAATGCCCACCACGCGGATGATACCAGGGTGGCCCAAAAGAAACCCAAACGCTACCTTTGGGAGCAAGCATTTCGCTCATCAACTCCAGAATCGAACGAGGATCGCCGAAATGTTCAAACGCATCAACAGACAGAATCACGTCCGCCTTAGTATCGGTGGTCCGCATGAAACTACACCGATCAGCCACGCCGGCCTCTAGGGCCGCTTCGGTTGCGGCTTGGATCATGCTCTGCCTTATGTCGATTCCCACAACACGGCGTGCTCCTTTTTTTGCGATCTCAATCGCGTCACGCCCACGACCGCATCCGAAGTCGATGACGACCTTGCCTGCGATTGCGTCCCATATTTCTGGTCCAAACAGCAATCCAAGTTCCGTGCGTGGTATATGAGGGACTCCCCGTCCCGTATCCGTCGGCTTTGGCGCCACGGCTCGAAGCAAACAGTAGCCCAATCTCCCGCCTATTACACCCACAGCTTGTGCCTTGCCTTCGTAAAGTGCTCTTGTCTAGTGAGTGCCGCGGCTGCCCGACTTCGTCTGTGCCTGTTTCATCCAGATTGCTTCGAGTTTGGCCGAAAGCGAGGGCCAGTCGTACTGATCGACCGTCACTTGCCGGCCGGCCTGGGCCATTTGGCGGATTGGCGACGGGTTTCTGATATGCTCGACGAGAGCGACGGCCATCTCGTCGGCCGTTTCCGTTTGCACAAAATGACGGCCGGGCGTCAGCCGGAGACCCTCGGCGCCGATGCGGGTCGACACTACGGGGCACTCGGCCGCGAGCGCTTCGAGAATTTTCAGCCGCGAGCCGCCGCCGATGCGAAGCGGAACCACCATCAATCCGCATTCGTGGAGAAACGGCCGAACGTCCGGCACGTCGGCATGCAGTTCCACGCCACGGCACGCTCGTACTCGCTCGAAAAGCCATGCCGGCGGCTTGCGGCCTACGAGGGACAACCGGGCAGATGGTTGCAAGGCCAAGACTCGCGGAAACACGCTGTTCAGCAGCAGTTCCACGGCATCGAGATTGGGCCGCCAATCCAAGCTGCCGAGAAACAGCAGATGCGACGGATCGCGGACTGCCCCATTCGGCTGGAAATATGCGACGTCCACGCCGTTGTCGACAACCTCCACGCGGTCCGCGCCGAATTGTTCGCGGATTAACCGAGAATCGCTTTCGCTGACGGCGACCGTCAGCGGAGCAGTGGAAAACATCCGCCTCTCGAATCGCTCGAACTTGCGCCATTGACGCTTGATGTACCAGCGTTTCAACGGGTTGGCCTCATTCTCGCAATAACGTTGCCAGATGAGCGACTCGACGTTGTGGGCCATAACTATCCACGGCCCGCAAGCGAGTGAGCGGAGGCTTTCGCCGTAGGGAGTCCATTCACAATGCCATAGGTCCACGTCGTGGGCAGCCGCATAGTTGTGTATCGCACGCCGCAAGGCCGCGCTGTTGTGCAATTGAACCGAATAGGGGAGCGGTGAGCATAGGTTCCAAAGCAAGCGGCCGTAGAACGCCGGTCCCGACTTGCCCGGCAGAGTCCGGTTCACCAATATGGTTTCGATTCCCCGTTGCCGAAAGAACGCGACGGCCTGTCGGGTTTCTTCGGCGTCGGCACTGGGATAACAGAGATAGGTGATTTGGTGCCGCCGAGCAAGTGGAAGGATCAAATTCAAGGTCCGAATCCGTTTGCCCGAGTTCGGCGGATACGGAAGCTCTTCGTCAACGATGACGACGTGCATTGGTTTTTCCACATTATCCACGGCGCTGTCCTGCTGGTCGGAACAGTTCCAGAAGCATCCCCGTCCCCGAGGCGACATGGATTGCGAGAAACACCAGCGGCAACCAGGGGCAGAGGCGACTGTTGCCTGAGCGGAAACCGATCCACGAGGCGCCCATCAGAACAACCGTTGTATAGGTACCCAAGGCCGCGATGTACACGAGGGCCAACCAGGTCGTGGCAAAGCCCAGCGGCAGACCCACGATGAGTCCCACCACGAATAGCAGTGGTATCAGACTCCGCACCGCAAACGTAGCTGGATGCTTTCGCAGCAGCCGCACGCGGCCGCGGCCGTAGCGGACCAACTGGCGGAACAGGCCGCCGAGACTGTCGCGGGGGGCGTAGCGGACCGCAACCTCGGGTGTGAAAAAACAACGCAGCCCGGCTCGGTCGATGCGGTGGTTCAACTCCACGTCCTCGCAGGCGTCGAAGGTCTCGTCGAAATAGCCGACAGTATCGAACACCGAGCGGCGGTAGGCCACGGCCACGCTCTCGGCGGGTACGAAACCTTCCTCGGACGAGTAGACGTGGGAATCGGGGTGATGGCCCAGCCGCGACGACCGGGCGGCGGCAATTGCCCGCTGAAGCGAACTGGCGCCTGAAATGTCCAGCGGTTGCGGGCGGCCGATGCAGTCGGCGCCGCTCCGCTCGAAGGCGGCCGCCAACTTGCGCAAGTAGCGATCGTCCTCGAACTCGCAGTGGCCGTCGACAATCACCACCACGTCTCCTCGGGCATGGCGAATGCCGATGTTTCGGGCAGCGCTGGAGAGCCGCCGGGGATTGTTCAACAGACGGACGTTTTCGTGCAAAGCGGCCAGTCGCCCGATCAACTCGGGCGTGCCGTCGGTGGATTGGCCGTCGATGACGAGGATCTCAAACCGGTCGGGATCGTAGTCTTGTGCGATCAATTGACTCAAGGTGCGCTCGATCCACTGGGCCTCGTTCCGCACGGGCATAATCACACTAACAGACAGCATCGCACAATCGTCCAAAGGGGAAACTTCGTAGCAAGCCATCGAGTTTGGCTTCGTTCCTTGATAGCCCCACGCAGTGTCGAAAGCGGGACGTTCGCGATGCCGCGCGGATGCGGGGTTGTTCGGGGTCGAGTTCCCAAGGATGCACGTAGAACACAAACGGTTGTCGCCGGACACGGTTGATCCGACGAAGGCAGAAGAGGGTCCAGGGCAGCGGAGAGAGGCGGAAGTATCCGCCGCCGCCCACCGGCAAGTTCATCCCGGCAAACCTCGCCACCGACGGCGGGAACTCCCACAGCGAGCCAGCCGGAGTTTCGAGCCGGTGCGGCCCCGGCTCGGCGTCGGGGATGCCGTAGCGGTCGTGGCGGATGGGAAAGACGCTCGAGTCCGCCAGAAATCCTTCCTCAACCAGGATTTCCAGCGCCCAAAGCGATTGCCTGGTGATTGAGAAGCTGGCGGCCCGGTACGCGGTCACCGGCCGGCCAAGGGTCTCTTGCAGTGCGTCGCGCGACCGCCGCAGGTCGGTGCGGAACTCTTCCGGCGTCTGTTGATAGACCAGACGGTGCCAGTAGCCGTGGGAACCGACCTCGTGCCCGCAAGCGTGAATCTCGCGCACCAGCCGGGGATGGCGCTGGGCCACCCAGCCGAGGACGAAGAACGTGGCTCGGACATGATGACGGTCGAGTAATTGGAGGATGCGATGGGTGTTGGATACCACTCGGCTCTCCCACTGGCCCCATTGGTCGCGGCGGACGTGTTTCTCGAACGCCGAGACCTGAAAGTAGTCCTCGACATCGACCGTAAAGACGTTGAGCATTTTTGAGGCGGCCTTTAACGCGGCTTGACTGGGACATGACGAGCATGGGCGTCCTTGCGTTGATGGCCGTGATGGCCGTTGTCGTCGGTCGACTTCGCGGCGGCCTGAATGAGGACGCTCGTTGGCGTGGCAGGGGCATGATCCGAGCCGTTGCCATTTCCGCCGGACGACACACCCTCTGGAATTGCCGGAATCGTCACCTCTCTGCGAAGGCCGAAAACGAGCAGCAGCCAGCGTTCGGGCACTTTGAACATCCGCAGCAAAGTACCCGAGGAGAGGCGAATATCGAGCCACGGCCCGGCCCGACGGATGTACTCGCAATCCAGCACCAATTTGCGGCGCACGCTATCCAGATCGGTGTCCGGAGGAAGATTGAGTTGTGCCAGCCCCGTGACGCCCGGCGGCACGACAAGCCGGTTCAGATAGCCCGGAATCGCCTCGGCCAACACGTGGACGAACTCCGGCCGCTCGGGGCGCGGCCCGATCAGCGACATTTCCCCTTTCAGCACGTTCAGAAGTTGGGGGAACTCATCCAGATGGAACTTGCGAAGCACTCTACCGACCAGTGTGACCCGCGGATCGCGCGCCTGGGTCCACACCGGGCCGCTGGCGGACTCGGCGTCGTGACGCATGGTGCGGATTTTGTACATCTTGAACTTCCGGCCGCGCTGGCCGACGCGAATCTGACGGAAGATGCCCGGGCCTCGCGAAGTCAAACGGACCAGTAGAACCATCAGAACGATCATCGGTAGCCCCGGCGCCAGCAGTAAGGCCGCTAGCGTGCGGTCGAGAATTACCTTCCAGCGAAAGTACGCCGGAGGACGCAGAGGATCAGCCGTCGGTACTCGCCAAGAGGGCGCGGCGACGGTGCGGCGGGGTTTCCGTGCGATTGTGCTACTGTTCGTGCCCGACATGATGGTGCTCCCGCAATGATGACCTTGGTGGACTGTATACCGTGTATTAGTTGCTCGAAGGCTCGATCAAACACTTCCCGGCCGCCGGCAGAAATTCTTCGAGGAACTCGCGGCAGGGATCGTAGGACTGCACGTTTGTCCCCGGTTGTAGTCGACAGGAAAGCTGAATCTTGTACAGATATGGTTGCCCGGCGAACTTGAAGCGAGGATCGTTCACGGCCGACCAGCGGTCGCCGGTGGTCCACGCGTAGTACACCCGGAGCAAATCCCCACGGAGGTTGTTGGCTTTGTAGTTCAGGGTCCAAAATTCGTCGTCCGCTCCTCCCTCGCGGGGGACTACCGCCCGCTTTCGTTCACCAAGGCTCTTGTAGTTTCTGGTGCCGAAACACACTTCGGGGATGTGGACCGAGATCGGCCCCGGGGGCCCGAGCAGGAGTGTTAAGCCAACGACGTTGCCGGTTGCCTGGTTCTCGTAATTGCGGATAATGTACCCCGCGCACTCCAGCATGTTCGACGCCGTCTCGCCCAATTCTCCGGACGATTGCAAACGCCAGTCCCCAAACTGAGATGGTATCTCCGCCAGCTTGTTGGCGGCGGAGAGTGTATCGGGCGACGGTCCCCAGCGATTGCGCATGCGTCCATGAAGGACGCCGGAAAGGATCGTCACGGCGGCGATCAGAACGATTCCCGACAAGAACCAACGATGTTTCATATCAGTCGAACTTCTTTTCCAAATCGGCCAACATTTGCCGGTCCAACGGCGTCAGCACCTGGCGAGTAAGATTTCCCTTGCGAGCAGCGAGGAAGGCGGCGCGGGCCTTCTCGGCCTCTCCGGCCCGATCGTAGGCCACCGCGAGATGAAAATGGTATCGCGGATCGGCCTGGGGCGTCGCGGCCGCCTCCTCCAACAGCGGCACGGCCTCGTCCGGCTTGTCCTCGAACACAAAGATCATTCCCTTGGTGTCCAGCAATCCCGGTTGCGGCCCGACAATCCGTATCGCACGCTCGATGTATTCGAGCGCTTCCTGCCTCTTGCCGGGTTGCTCCGCCAGCAAGGTCGCCAGGTTGTTCAACGTGGCGACGTCCGTTGGTTTCAGCGTCAGAACCCGTCGGAACAAGCCGGTCGCCTCATCGATCCGCTGCTGGACCACTCGGACGCCGGCCAAGGCCGACAGCAGGTCCACGTCGTCTTTGTGGTCCGCGGCGGCTTTGGCCAACATCGGCTCGGCGAGCTGGAAATCTTCCGCGGATGGATTACCCGTCAGCAGTACCACCGCCAAGATCAGGGCAGGCCGCGTGGAGGTGTCGGATATTGCCGCGCCGCGACAAAGTTCGACGGCCTCCCGCGTCCGACCTTGCCGCGCCAGCGCACTTGCCAGCGGTTCGTATCGTTCCGGCGCCAGTGCGACCAGCCGGCGATACCATCGCTCCGCCGCCTGATTCTGGTCCACCGTGGAGTACAGATTGCCTACCCTCAAGGAGAGTTCCGCCTCCCGTGGTTTGTTCTTTGCCAAGTCTTTTAAGAATTTCTCGGCCAGGGCTTCCACCAGGGGCTCGATTTTCGCGGATTGGCCTTTGCCGCGGAGCCAGTGGGCCCGCAACGTCGTCGTGCCCAACTTGTCGGGCAAGAGCGCCTCCAGCTTTTTCAGCCACGGATCGGCCTCGTCGAACAGATCGTGGCGCAGGAGCAACTCGACGTAGGAAGCCAAGTGGGCGGCGCTCGGGTTCTCGCGAGTCACCAATTTCAAGTACTGCCGGCGGGCCGATTCCACCTTGCCGTCGATCTCGTAAAGCCGGGCCAGCCACTGCCGATCCGAGGCGACGGCTTTCTTGGCGCTCACGACCAATTCCTCGAGGATTTGCTTTGCCTTGGCGAGATTTTCTTTTCCGCCGCGTCGCGTCAACAACATCGCCTGCACACGGCGGCCGACCTCCGGCACGGTGCGGTCCTTGCCCGCCTCCTCTACCAATCGCTGCGCTTCCTGCCACTGCTGTTCGCCGCCGCGCTCCACCAGCAACTCGGCCAGCATCCATCGCGCGGGGCTGGAATCGGGCCAACGCTCGAGCACGCCGCGGAGCAATTGCTCTGGCTCCGAGCGGTCCTCGCCGGCGCTGGTTCGCAGCAGATACCTGGCCAGCCGAAGTTGGGCCGCCGCGTCGTCCGCATCCAGCCGCGCCGCCTTCCGGTAGTTGGCCTTGGCTTGCTCCCAGTCGCCCAACAACTCGTACCCTCGCGCCAGGATCGACGCCCGCTGAGTTTCACTTAGTTTCTCGTTCTCGATAATCTCTTGGAGTGTTTCGCGGGCTCGAGTGGGCCGGTTTGTGCGGATATAGAAACCAAACAGTCCGCCGAGGGTGCGCGTGTCGCCGGGCGCCAGCTCAACCGCCTTCTTCAGTGTGGTTTCGGCGTCTTCGATCTTGTCGCCGGCCAGCAGCATCTGGCCCAGCCACAGGCGTGCGATCGGATCCTCGGGACGCTGCTGTACCCCGCGGCGGGCCGTTTCCAGCGCGCGATCGATCTGCCCGCGCCTTGCGGCGACGACCATTTCCAGAGAAGACAGCGTTTCCGAGGGCGCGATTTGATCTTGCATCAACAGCAAGTAGTGGTCCGCCTCGTCGACCCGGTCCATCTGCAGCAACAAGGAGACCAGCCGTTGGTAGGCCAAGGGCAGCCGCTCGCCCAGGCGGACCGCCTCTTGATACGCTTCCGCCGCCCGTTCAAACTTGCCGCGGGCCTCCGACAACAGCCCCAGGAGCAAGTAGGCTTTTGGCCACGCCGGACGCTGATTCTGAATGAATGTTTGCAGCTTGGACGCTTGGATGAGCTTGGCGTCGTCGGGGCCTCTTGCCTCGGCCAACAAGCGGCGGGCTTGATAAAACCGCCAGAACAGGCCGTCCGGGCCTTCTAGCTTGCGTAGCTCCTTTTCCCACCGTTCGATTTCGGGGAACTTCCCCGCTTCAAAGGCCAGTTCCACGAGCCGGATCACCGGTTTCAGATTTGTCGGTTCCTGTTGGTGAAGCTCGAGCAATTGCTCGCGCATCTGGTCCGGCCGGCCTTCACGGAGCGCAACCCGGACGAATTCACGCCGCAGGGCGGGGCGCATCTCGTCCGGCAACGTCTCCAAGCCCGCGGTCAACGTCTTTCGCGCCCGTTCATACTGTTCGCGGCCGGTCTGGAGTCTGGCCTGCAACAGACAGGCGACCCCGGCTTGCCCCTTCATCCCTTCCAGCCGCTTCAGAACCCGATCGGCGTCGGCGGGCCGATCGATCCGCTCGTAGGCCGCGACCAGCGCCCGCCATAGACCCGCCGCATCGGGATACTCTCGTTCGGCGGCGCGGCACAACTCGACGGCGTCGCGGATCGCCTGGTCGGGCTGCTCCCGCTGCCGGCCGCGCGCGACGAGGTAGTCGGCCTCAAGCAACTTCAGCCGCCACGCGTTGGCAAACGGTTTTTCTTCGTGGGATTTTTTGGCTTCAACCAGGGCCTTGTCAAACGAATCCCAGTTTCTGGCCGCCCTTGGCGCGCGAACCTCCCGTTGGAACCGCGCGCGGGCCAAGGCGATCCACGTCTCCGGGGCGGCGTCGAGCGACAGCGCCTGCTCGTAGCAGGTTTCGGCCGCGTCGGGCCGACCGGCCATGGCCCAAGCGGCTGCGGCCTGCAAACGCGGCGAAACCATTTTCGGTCCCAATGCGGTGGCCTGCTCATAGGCCAACGCCGCTTGATCCCATTGGCCGATCGCGGAGTAGGCAACCCCCAACCATTGCCATGCTTGCAGGCTTCGCGCCACCTCGGCTGCCGCGCTCTGCCTACCGACCGCCACGCGCCGCAGCAGGGGAATCGCCTCGAGATACCGTCCCTTGCGCACCAGCCATTTCGCCCGCAGCGAATCGTTCGAGCGTTTCAGGGCCAGCTTTGCGGGCGGAGGCAGCATCGGACCGATTCTCTCGGTCGTCCGTTCCAGCCCGCCGAGGGTCTTATCGGCCTCGTCCAACCGTCCTTGTGCAATCAACAGGCCCGCCAATCGGGAGTTCAGGTCGATGCTCTCTTTGTTCCCTTTTTCCAGGCCGCGGCGCCACGTTTCCACGGCGCGGTCGGGCTTGCCCTGCCTGGCGTACAACTCTCCAAGCCACAAGTATGCCGGTTCCTCCGACGGCGAAATCTCGATGGCGTGTTCGTAGTGTTTGCGGGCTTGCTCGAAATATGCTTGGACGTCCTTCGCCTCGCCGCCTTCCCGCTGCGCCGACTCCGCGTCGCGCCGCGCCTGGTAAGCCGCTTGCAGGACGACCTCCAAATCGTCGGGATTGTGATCGAGCGCCGCCGCCAAATCGTTCTTGGCCTCGGGTAAGCGGTAGCGGGTGCGGTAACGGTAGCGGGTCAGCAGGGCCTTCGCGTCATCCGGGCTGGCCGCCACCAGGTTGTCGACCACCTGATCGGCCAACTTCCGCCGCTCGGCGTCTGAGAGGCCCTGTTGTTCCTCGCCGAGCAGTTGCGGCTGGTGGCGGTAGACGTTGGCCAGGATGCCGGCGATCTCCGCGTCGCCCGGATTCAGTTCGCGCGCCCGCTGCAGCGCCTCGCTCACCAGCACGGAATCCCTGTCTCGGCCCACCGCGCCGCTACGGGATTGTCCGTAGAGCGCCAGGGCCAGCAGCCGCCGTCCCTGGGGATCGTTTTGGTCCAGTTCGAGTAGTTCTCGAGCTTCTTCCTCCGCCGGAACGAATCGCCGCAGTTCGATCAGCAATTCGGCCAGGCGGCGGTGCAGAGGGCGCCGCTTATCGGCCGGGGCCACCCCTATCGCCTGGTAATAGTATTCGACCGCCTGGACCTTTGACGGCGCGTCCTTGACGGCGCGGTCGAACGTCTCCGCCAGCAGGACTTGCACGCCGGCGTCGTCGGGCCGCAGCTTCAAGTACTGGAAATAATATTGTGCCGCGGAGGCGTCGTCTTTCTCTTCAACGAGTTTTTCGGCCCGCTCGAGCATGGCCTCCGCGGTCCATTTCACTTGCGCGGCATACCAGAAATAGGCCGCTGGTCCGATGACGGCGGCCGCGATCAACGTCTTCACCAACAGCCGGGTGTTGAAAATCCGCATGGTCTTCGACCTGACGGAGGGCCGGCGCGCGGCCGGCGGCGATTGATTCGTATCCGACGGATGTTCCATCAGGCTCCTTGCCTTTCCTCGTGCGTGTAACTGTAGTCACCCCAGCGATATGAATAGTCTCTCGCCGGAACCCCGTTGAGCACCAGGCCGACGGGGCGGCTGCCGACAGCCGACAGCCGATCGAGGATCTTGCGGATTTGGTCGACCCGGCTCACGTCGCGCATCACGCACACCAACGACGCGTCGGCGGCCTTCGCCAACACCAACGCTTCGCTGGCGGACAGCATTGGCGGGGTATCGATCAACACGTACCGATAGCAGGAGGGAATCTTCTCCAGCATCGACTGCCACGCCCCGTTCCCCAACAGGCTGTGCGGACTGACTTCCAGTTTCCCCGCCGGGAGCAGGTGTATCAGGTCGCTCCAACTTGTGACAATCGCCTCTTCCAAACTGCACTGGCCGCCAAGCACCTTAGCCAGACCCGGTTCCAAGGGAACCTCAAACACGTTATGGATGTCTGGGCAGCGCATGTCGCCGTCGATCAACAGCAGCGGCTGCCCCGTGGCTCGGGCGAAGCTCACCGCCAACTGCGAGGCGACGCTGGTCTTCCCCTCGCGGCTGGCCGCGCTGGTAATCGCCAGCACCCTCATGCCCCCAAGCTCTTCCGACAGAGCCAGACTCGTGCGCAAACTGTCGATGCTTTCCTCGAAAAGCCTCAAGTCGTGCCGGATCCGAGCGCTGGTGGAACCGTGAACGATGGGAGTGCGCACCGGCAAGTGGGCGATCTCGCCGAGAACGGTAAGACTCGACTGCCGTTCCAGCGATTGGGAGTTGCTGACTCGCCCGACCAGCCGTTCCCAGAAAACCGCCAAAGCAAACGGCAGGCAGAAACATGCCAGAACGGCCAGCGCCACGTTGCGGTAAGGAAACACCACCACGGGAGCGCCGGGGGGGACCGCCGACTGCATCAGCGTGACCCGGGCGGGCGCCCCACGCTCCGTCTGAAGCTGCAGCGCCCGCTGCGCAATCAGTTCAAATACCTTTTCCGCTCGGATCAACTCATCGCTCCTGAACCGCAACTCCATGGTGTCGCCGCTGCTTTGCTCCATGTTTTTCCGCTGTTCGTTGTAACGCTTCTCAAGCATTTCCTCCATCACGCGGTAGGCGTCTCGGTCCGACCGCATCTTGGCGAGTTCTTCCATCCGTCTTTCTATCTTGGCCGCTCCCATCTCGGTCCGCCTGGCGATGATGGCCAGTTCCGCCTCGCGGCGCGCCCGCGGCTTCAACTCTTCGCGCAATTGGTCGAGCGCCTGCTCGTCGCCGCGGATCTCGTCGGCCAGCCGCACGTACGCGGCGGCCTTTTTGCCCCGGGCCGATTTCTCTCCGACATCCATCAGCCTCGACCGCTTGACGGCGATCAGGGCCTTTTGCTGCTGCACTTCCGCGCTGTCCTCGATGATCTTGTTGGCCATCGCATCCCGGAAGACGGCCTCGTGCTTCGACGCCAACACGTCCTCCCCGCCGTCGGACGAATCCCCTTCCCGCCTCTTCGCCTCCAATTCCTCCTCGGTCGCCTTGATCCTTGCCTCCAACACCGTGCGCTCCACCTGCGCCGCGATCAGCCGGCCTTCGAGGTCGGCCAGCGGGTGTTTCTGGAGCGAATTCGCTTCCAGCCTGCCCGAGAAGGGATCCTTGCCGGTCGCCTCCTTGGCCAAGTCGCGCAGGTTGTCGCGCAACCGCAGCACTTCCCTCGAACGCTTATTCTTCTCCCGCCCCAGCAGGTCGATGATCCGTTGGTTCCGTTTGGTGTCGCTCTGATCGCGGAGCTTGAAATACGATTCCGTCACCGCGTTGACCACGCTGGCGGCGTCCGTCGGGTCCGGGCCGGCGTAAAGAACGCGGAACAACTCCGACTTCCCCACGGAGGTCACGCGGATTTGTCTGGCCAGCCACGCCGCCTTGCTGGGCTGCCGGGCGATTTCCGGCAAGCGGGCGATCTCCGGACGCTTGATCACCGGCCCGAGCACCAAGGGACTGCGGATCGTCTCGATCTGCGTTTGGAAAAACAGCTTCGATCGCCCCTCGTTCTTGGTCTCGAACGCCAGGAAGGGCGTGCGTTCTTCGATCTTGAACCAGGCCGCCGCTTCGTAGACCGGCTCGAAGAGCAGGTAGACCGTCGCGCCGCCCGCGGCCGCCAGAAGCAAACCGATCGGCGCGGCCACCATCCACCAGCGCCTCAGCGCGTCCAGAACGAACTGGGGCGAAAGGTTCTGTTCCGGAATGGTGGCCGGTCGGGCGACGCTCTTCCCCCGCACCGGTTGTAATTCAGACATGCGATTTTACTCCAGCCCTAGTGCCGGGTCGGCCGTTGCACCGCCGACCCAACTCGTTCCCGGCGAACGACGTCGCCGACTCCGACCAACTCGACTTCTTGCACCAGCCGACACAAGTACCACAACACCAGCCCGAACATCCCGGCGGCCAACAGGATCATCACCCAGCCCGCCCCGTCGTGGGAGAATTTCCTCGCCGCCTCTCCCGAAACATATTGATAGAGCAGGCCCGTGGCGACGATCCGCGCGGCGTTGGCCAGCAAGGCGATCGGAACGGCGCTGAGCAGCAACAGCGCCCTCTCCCACCAGGCCCGGCGCGCCACGATCACGTAGGCGAACGCCAAGGCCACGATCCCCACGAAAATTCGCAAGCCGGAACAGGCCTGTTCGATTTCCAGCCGGTGATCGCCGAGGAAGATGACGTGTCCCTCGGCCAAGGCCGGCTGCCCCAGGGCCTGCAAAATCCAACAACTCAGCTTGGTGGCCGCTCCCTGCAGCGGCAGGCTCAACCAACGCTCTACACGATACGGCAGCGGCACCATGAACCACAGAAACGCGATCGACGGCAGGCTCCACCAAAACACCTTCCGCCCGGCCAGCAGCAACACCACTCCACCCACCCACGGAAGAATCGACCAGCCGTCGATCGCGTCGAGATAGAAGTGCGCGCTCAGCGCCCGGGCGGCGACGCAGGCGGCGATCAAGCCCAATCCGAAGACAACGTCCAGCCACGAAAAGGGGACAGGTCCAATTTGCCGGAACGACCCGGAGGGTGCTACGCACAAATTGGACCTGTCCCCTTTTCCGCCCGGAAACCGGTCGCGCCGGACCCAGAGAAAATAGACCGCCAACGGCGCGACGAGGAATCCGTGCGAGTAGTCCGGCTCGCGGTTCCACGTGGCGACCAGACTGACCAGCGTAGGCCAGTACGCCCAAACAAACGCCGCCGCCAGAATCGCGCCGCCCAGCACGACGGGGGCCGGGGGCCAGGAGATTGATGATTGATGATTGATGATTGATGATTGCCGATCTCCGGCCTCTAATCCCTGACCTCCGATCTCTGACCTCTGGCCTCCGACCTCTGACCTCTGGCCTCCGACCTCTGACCTCTGGCCTCCGACCTCTGGTCCCTGACCTCCGACCTCTGGCCTCTGGCCCCTCATTTTTTGCGGTGGCCGGTATTTTCTCTTGCGTTGGTGCAACTTCACGATGCCGACGAAAAAGAGGTCAGAGAGCAGAGGTCAGAGGGCAGGAAAGGCAAATCAGAAATCAGAAATTCTCTGACCTCCGATCTCTGACCTCTTTTTTGACCTCAGGGCGCACTCCGTTCCCGTGGGTGGCACACGCGGCCTAAAAGCACGTGCGACAACCACATTCCAATATGCCCGTCCGTGCGCGTCCATCATGGGCGTCCCTGCATCTACGAGTACTCACCGTATCCACCACCGTGTACCGCCGCTTACCCGCAAGCAGTGGCGCACAGTTTTCGGATAGCCCCTTGATCTCTCAACGATTGAAAATTTTCTCGATCCCGACAAGTTCGCCTATCTCGACAAGACGTTCCCCCGCTTGCAAGGAACCGACGCGGAGTGCGGAAACCAGAAACCACGCAACCGGCTCATTGAGCAGCGGCTCGGTAGCAGAAATATCTACCCTAACCAGCGCAAAAATAATTGTCAAACGGATTGTGGGGTAAACCCCGCCCTATTGGTGGCAAAAAACCGCCTTTTTCCCCACCGCAGAGGTGCTCTGGAGGAACTTTCTTGGTTTTAGAAGATTTTTTTTATTCCGCTTGTCAGGAATCGGCCTTCGGCGGTCTATATGCTTGTAGACAAATGCAGTATCGCCTCCCGGAGTAATCACAGCCGCGGAAACGTCTTTGCGGGACGACGGCGAGGCGAACACAACTGGGAAACAGCCCGAAAAGAATCAGGAGAGACTGAGATGAAACGTTCTATAATTGCGGTGACTGGGCTTGTGGGAGTGGTCCTGCTACTCGGCACAGACGCACGCGCTGCCATTTACATTTACGTCTCTACGACGGGCAGCGACCTTACAGGCGATGGGACTTCTTCATCGCCCTACGCGACGATCCAAAAAGGCGTTGACATGGTTGACGCCGGTGGGACGGTCGACGTAGCTGATGGAACCTACAATGCCCCAAGCAGTCCATTTGTCAGAATCGAAAAATCCCTGACATTAATAGGTCAAAGCCGGGACGGGGTTATTCTTGATGGTAGTGGCCTCAGCACTACTGCTTGGGCCAAAGGCATCCATACCACGGCAGATAATGTTACCATCCAAAACCTTACGGTTCAGAATTTTGGTGCGGTGAATTATTGGGGCTACGGTGTCCTGTTCCGCGATTATGCCCACGATACGGAAGTCGAAGGTTTTGTCTACTACGCCGGCTGCACGGCCGAGAACATCAAGTCGCAGAATAACTGCTACCCGATGTATGCAAACTGCAACCAGAACTTGACAGTTCATAACTGCCTGATTCAGAACAATCTGTCTGATGGAATGTTCATCGCCAAGGGATCCAGCGGCGCGACAATTACGGACAACATGGTCCTGAACTCGGGAGATCACGGTATTTGGGTAGGTGGAGCCGGTTGGTGCGGTCCATCTTGTCCAGACGCCATCATCACCGGTAATTTTATCGATGGCGCTCGTGAGGGTGGCATCAGCTTCGTTGCGTCAGACAACGCCACCATCAGCGGCAATACCGTTACCAACGTCGCTGGGGAGGGCTATTCGATAGGTGCCCTGAGTCTCAAGGATGGTTGCTCCAATGTAGATGTTTTTGGAAATACAATCTACAACAATAGCGGTACATGGAACGGCTATAATGGAACCGGCAATGGTATCGGGATTGATGGAACACCGTCAAACATCAACATATACCACAACAACATTTACGATAACACGGGATACGGCTGTTACAACTATTCTACCGTAGAAGTATCAGCCCTCAGCAACTGGTGGGGCGATCCCCTCGGTCCTAGCGGAGTTTACGGCGCGGCTGGAAGTTTGGGCGATGCAGTCAGCGACTACGTAGATTGGAGTAATCCGCTAAGCGCGCCAATTCCCGAGCCGGGCACGATCTTCGTCTGGGGGCTGCTGGGCTTGGTTGCCGCCGGCTACGGCGTTTGGCGGCGGAGACGGGCGGGCTGAGAACGTAAACCATAGTTGGAGTGGCAGTTGAACTGCCACCCCAACATTGAACAACTACAATCCGAAAGCCAATCAAAGGGCCTCCCACGCGGGCGGCCCTTTTCTTTTCCGCCCGAAACGCCCAAAACGATTTTTCTTGACTGCCGTCTCCCGGATGTTATAATATAATGCAACACCTTGGGAGATGGTTCGTGCCTTTCTACTATTTCGTTTGGAATGACCGGATCGAGGAGCATCTGGCTCAACACGGCGTCGCCCCCGACGAGTTTGAAGAGGTAGTGTGCGATCCGGACGAGGCGGATCAAAGTCAGTCGTCCGACCGAACAATCGCGTTCGGCGAGACATCGACCGGCAGGTTTATCGCTTGTGTCTATGAGTTGCTCGACGACACGACGGTGCTGCCTGTCACGGCTTTTGAAGTGGAGGACTGAGAATGGCAAAACGACGAGCAAAACGTATTCATCGCGAGCTAACCGCCGAGGAACGGCAACGTTGGGATCGGGCCAACCAAGCCGCCGAGAGCCGAAAAGAGGACATTCTTGCCAAGGCCCGCCGCATTAAGGCCGCCCGCAAGAAGGTTAACGCGGCGGTCCACGAGGCCATGAAGGCCCTGAAACGCGAGCGGCAGGCCCAAGGGCTGAGCCTATCCGACGTGGAGAAAAGGACCGGCATCGGTCGAACGGCCCTCTCACGGTTGGAAAACGAGGCCGAGTTGAATCCCACGGTGGTGACTCTGACCCGTTATGCGGAAGCCCTCGGGAAGGAAGTCGTGGTGAACTTCAGGTAACCGTGAATCGGCGGCCGGCAGCCCTGGTCGACGGAGAACCGCCAGGCGATCCACGAGATCATCACCCGCGGCGCCCCATGTTGACCATTTAGCATCACCCGCTCGACCAATCCCGAGCCGCCGACCTCCGGCGGCTCTTTTTGTTTCCCTTTCCGCCCTCCGCCCTCCGTACTGGGCACTGAAGTGCCCAGCCCTCGCTCCTCAACCATGACCCCTGATTCCCATAACGCCGCGTGGACGCGGCGGCTAAACGGGATTCCCCGAGCCCCGAGCCTCGAACCCCGCCCCGAACCCCCCGCCCTTCGCCCCTGGTAAGCACACGGTACTTAGACTATAATATGAAATGGAAAGAGATTTCCAGAAGGTCCGTTCCCTGTAAGGTATCGTGAAATGAAAGTCCTTGTCGATGACCAGCTTAGCGGCAGGCTCCGCGAAATTCAGGAGCCGATTGAGATACGCGACGCACAGGGCCGCATCTCGGGCTACTTTCACCCCGCGGCTGCCGTGCGCGAGGAGGACCGGCAACGCCCGCTTCGCTCTCCTTTCGGCGACGAGGAATTGGCCCGACGCCAGCAGGTTCCCGGCGGCCGTCCGTTGGCGGAAATTTGGAAGAACCTCGCCGACAGATGAGGTACACGGTTCTCTGGTCGCCCGACGCCGAAAACATACTAGCCGATGGGCTTCAACTGGTGTTTGAGAAATGCCGCAAGCTTGTCGATGGCCGCGGAATCCAGCGCGGCGGCGCCCGCCAGGAACTCCGCAAGCGCCTTCGGCCGCAGCCCGGTTTGATCGGCTAGTTCTCGATGGTCCATTCCGCTTTCAGAAATGGCGCGGCGCAGTTGCCCGCTGACGGTCGGTTCGCGCATGGCCGAGGCGCGCCTCTGGCGTTCAGTCCGGGTCGCTTGCCGACGCAGTTCCGGCAAGTCCTTCTCGACCTGCCGGCAGTACCCCTGCACCTTTTGGCGTTCTTCGGCAGTCGCCGGCCGTCGTGCCGCGACGTTCTTTCGATCGTTCATGGAACCGCCTCCGGGGTACATCGACGCGGCCTTCAAGGTTCGTTGACCTCGTAGGCCGTCACGGGGAACACCGTCGTTTCATCCAACATTTCGTAGACTGCAATAAAGTATCGGCCGTCCTCGGTGTAGCCAAAGGCGACCGGCAATCCCGAAGAGCGGCTTTTGCCGACGCCTATCGGCCGGCAAACCACGTTTTTGAAGTCCTCGGGAGAGATATCGTGTTCGTCAAGATGCCCGATTGCCTCATCGGTCCAAATGAATTCGTAAGAGGACATTGCGGAACCCCTGGACAACCTTGTCCACTATATTAATTGTACCGGCTATTGTGTTCGGCAACAAGTGCCGTGTGCGGCAAGATTTTCTGGCGGCCTCAAGTGGTTGGGGCGACTGGATTACGGGGCGGAATTGACGCCCCTAAGGGGCCACGTTCTCCCAGCCCTGGGCATCGCCCAGGGTGCGTGAAAGAACGCAAACGTCCCGTGTCGGCCCAACCGGCCCAACATTCTCCGCGCCTCGCCGCGCACGGGTGGGCCGGTGGGGCGCCCCGGCGCTTGTGCGGCAACCCGCCCCCCGGGGGGGTGCCCCGGG
>JAUWNG010000155.1 GCA_030612765.1 Planctomycetota bacterium | reverse complement strand
GGCGGTGGGGGTGTTGGGTTTTTTTTTTTTTTTTTATTTTTTTTTGGTTTTTTCTATTTTTTTTTACCCCACCCCGCCCCCCCCTCTCCCCTCTCCCCTATTCGTGCCGTCAGTTTTCCCAGCGCGAGGTAGCCGCCGGCGCGGGATTCAACTTCGTAGGTGCAGGGGCCTTGGAGGATGACCTTCGCCCCGGAGTCGTAAGTGATTTGCATCAGGCCGGAGTCGAGCTTGTATTTGCGGCCTATGGGAACGTAAGCGTATCCCAGCGGCGTCATGAAGTCCTTGTCGTCCGACCATTTCGTATCTACCATGCCGGTGATCCGGCCGACGAACACTATCTCCGGCATGGCGTTCGACGGAACCGACTGCGACGGCGCCTCGGCGATATGTTGGTGATGGGTGATTTCGATCGCCCAGAACACCAGCAGCATCACGCCCATAATCACCGTGGCGACCATGCAGGAGAATGCCCAACTGCCGACGAAGTCAGAAGTGGGTAGTGGGTAGTGGGTAGTGGATAGAACGGGGAAAGGGGGCTCGGGGTTCGGGGTTCGGGGTTCGGGGTTCGGGGTTCGGGACCATTGGCCTGACGGCAGTTCAACTGTCGCACCAGCGGAGAGAGATTCCGCATCCCGAACATCGAATCCCGATTCCCGAACCCCGAACCCCGCTTCTCCGCCAATGGCCGGTAAACCGGCCATCCCTCGCCGCTCGAACATCGGCTCGGCGGGCCGGTGAAAACTGCAACTCAGTCGGGCGTGTAGGTCGAGGTATTCCAGATATTGGCGGCGGACCTCGGCGTCGGCGAGGATCAGTCGGTCGAGCCGTTGCATCTCCTCGGTCGAGATGGTCTCGTCGCAGAGCGAGGCGAGCAGTTCGGCGATTGTGAGGTCGTCGGCCGGCATGACGGTCACTTGTTCCGCTCTTCCAAAGTGGTTTGATGGATGCAGTCCAGCAGCGACTGGCGGATCCATCCAAGACGTTTATAGAGTTGAGCAGGCTCAACGCCCCGCTGGCGGGCGACTTCACGAATCGATATTTTCTGGTCGTAGCGTTGGCCGAGCAGCGATCGGTCGGCGTTGGCAAGTTTATCGACGCACTGTTGCAGAATTTGGTCGAGGTCGGCCGTCTCGGACTCGAACTTGGCTCGATCGGCCGCCAGCAGGCTCAACGCCTCGTCGCTCAGGGCGACCACGTACCGATGCCGCCGGGCCTGGTACATGCGGAACTTGCGGACCTGAAACCAAGCGAAACGGGTCGCCCAAGGCATAAACGGCTCTTCCAGCCGATACTCGTCCGCCTTTACCCAAAGCGCGATCGCCGTCTCTTGAAGGATGTCCTGGGCGTCGGCGATGTTCGGCACCAGCGTGAGGATGTAGGCGTAGAGATCCTGCTGAGAGCGGACGAAACGCCGCACAAATTCGTCGTTGGCGCGAGAGGTGCTCACGGTACGTTCCCCTGGTTGCCCGATTGGGACTATTACTCCTTCTATTGTAATTAACGCTTCCCGGCGGTTTCCCCCAAATAATTACCGGAAATGGGGCGGAATCGACGTAAGTTGTTATGGGAAAAGGGAAAAAAATCGCTCCTGGTTCCCATGCTTCGCGTGGGAGCCGACGTTTTCCGACATTCTGCGTCGATGACGGTAACGCGGGGGCGTCGCGGGCAGTGCGTTCCCACGGAGACCGTGGGAACGAGAAGTTATATAATGCCGGCAATTACGCCCAACTTGTCAGGATTGTCGCCGCTGTTCGTCGGGGCTATACTTGTTCGGGCCTTTGGATGCAACTTGAGGGGGGAATCATGCCGCCGGAAGCCTTTTTCGCTATTATTCTGGTGCTTGGGTTGGCCGTGCTGCCGCTGGTCCTGTTGGCGATGTTGATCGCCATCAAAGGACGGCAGGAAAAAGATTACCAAGACCTGTCGCGACGCCTGAACCGCATCGAATGGAACGCGGAACGGACGCACAACCTGCTGCGGGAACAGGCCAAAACGCCACGCGAAGAACCGCGGCCGGAGGAACCTGCGCCGGCCCCGGCGCCAACCCCGATGGAAGAGGAACCGATCGAGGCGGTGATTCAACCGGAGGTGGCGCCAGAGCCTTCCGCTCCATCGCCGCCGTTGCCGCTTGCTCCACTGCCGTCCGAACCCGCCGCTATGCCTCTCGCGCAGCCGAGCCGTTTCGAGACGGCCGCCAAGGATACCCTGCGAAAGATCGGACGCTGGATTCTCGTCGGCGAGGACGAGTTGCCCGAGGGCGTTTCGATCGAGTACGCCATCGCCAGCAATTGGCTGCTGCGCATCGGCGTGCTGATTCTGGTGATGGGCGTCGGCTTCTTCCTGATGTACTCGATCGACAAAGGATGGATCGACGAGGTCGGTCAGGTCATGCTCGGCGCGACTGCCGGACTGGCGATGCTGGTGGCCGGCACGCGGATGCTCGGCCGCAAATACCATCTATTCGGCCAGGGGATGATCGGCGGCGGAATCGCCGTTCTCTATTTGACCGTCTTTGCCGCCCACAGCCAATACGATCCGTCTTTGATCGAGAACCCGACGGCCTTCGCGCTGATGATCGTGGTCACCTGTCTGGCCGGCTGGATCGCCGTCCGTTTCAATTCGCTGCTGGTGGCCGTGCTGGGCATCCTCGGCGGCTACGGCACGCCGATCATGCTCGAGACCAACGTAGTGGCCTACGTCAGCCTGTACAGCTATCTCTTGATCCTCGGCGTCGGAGTGTTGGGGATCAGCTACAAAAAGAACTGGCATCTGCTGAATTACCTCAGCTTTATCGGCGTCTACTCGCTGCTCTTTACGACCATGCAACGGTGGGACTACGAGCCGAAAGATTTCTGGTGGGTCATGCCCTTCCTGGTCGCTTTCTTCATTCTGTTCTCGACGATGACCTTCCTGTTCAATTTCGTGAACCGCAAGAAGTCGACGTTGTTGGAGGTGCTGGGGCTATTGGTCAACGCCGGGGTCTTTTTCGGCGTTTGCAACTGGATAGTCCGCGACGCTTACGGCGAGCGGTGGGTGGCCGTGGTCAGCCTGGCGCTGGCCGCCTTCTACGCCGCTCACGTCTATTTCTTCCTCATCCGCCGGATGCACGACCGCGAGCTGCTTCTTTCGTTCACCGCGCTGTCGGCCTTTTTCCTGGCAGTGACCATGCCGCTGCTGCTGTCGAGCCAATGGGTCACGGCGAGTTGGGCCATCCAAGCGCTGGTCATGCTTTGGATCGCCGGCAAGCTGCAAAGCGAGTTCCTCCGCCACGTCGCGTACCTGCTCTACGCTATCGTGCTTTTCCGGTTCGGACTGGTCGATCTGGGGCATCAGTATTCCGGCGCCGTGGTGATGGAGATGCCCATGAGGGAATATCTGTGGCTGATTGTCGAGCGGGTGATGACCTTCGGCGTGCCGATCGCCTCGCTGGCTGGGGCGGGCTGGCTCCTGCGCCGCTCGCCGCCGAGGGCGCTGCTGCCGGTCGGAAAGGAAAACGACGTCCGACAGTTGGTCGGCATGCGCGAAGTGACGGTTGGAATCACGGCGGCCGTGGTGGGAATGATATTCCTGGCCCTGCACCTGGAATTGAACCACTCGCTGGCCTTTTTCGCCGAGCCGCTCCGACTGCCCCTGCTCTCGCTGCTGTGGGTAGCCTTATGCGCCTTCCTGCTGTTCGAGTACCGGGTCCGCCGAAGCAACGTGTTGCTGGCCTTGTTGATTGCCTTCGTCGCCGGAATGGTGATTAAGCTGTTCGCCTTCGATCTGCCCGCTTGGCATATTGGAGAAGATTTGCTCTACGGAAGCGGTTATTCATTCCGCGACGGCGCGCTGAGGCTGCTCGATTTCGGCGCGATGATCGCCCTGCTGGTCTTCGGGTGGAACCTGTTGAGGACGACGCCCGACAATTTTGAGGCGAAAACGTCCGGCAATCTGTTTGGGGCCGCCGCCCTGGCGCTGCTGTTCGTGTTCCTGACGCTGGAAACAAACACGTTTTTGGATCATTACGTTGATAAATTGCGGGCCGGAGGCGTGTCGATCCTCTGGTCGATGTTCGCCCTGGGGCTTATCATCGGCGGAATGTGGAAAGACTCGCGCGTGGTCCGCTACGTCGGTCTGGCGCTGTTCGCGGTAGTGGCCTATAAGATACTGTTTATGGACCTTGCCGGTTGCGATGAATTCTATCGCATTATCGCCTGCATCCTGGTGGGGGCCGTGGTGCTGTGCGGTTCGTTCGTCTATATGAAGTGTCGTCCCGCCGTGGCGCGGAATAAGAAGAAGGAAATCGAGCAATGACGCGCACTGCCGCATTGTGTCTGCTGTTGGTCTGGGCGTTGCCGTCCGCGGCGGCGGAGCCGGAGACGTTCCGTTTCCACAAGGAGATCGAGCGCGGCGAGACCGGCGAGGAAAGCATGATCGCCGTCACCTTCGACGACGACGTCTTCGCGGCCACGCGCGACGGGCTGCCCGACTTCCGAGTGCTCGACGGCCAAGGCAGGCAGACGCCCCTGCTGATCGAGAAGGTCGTCGAGAATATCGACTACACCGTCCGCAAGCCGTTGCGCATTCGGGAGGTCTCGCTGCGCGAACAGGGCGACGGCCTGAAGATTATCCTCGATCTTGAGGACGGAGAGCAGGGCGCGGACGGGCTGAGCATCTTCACGCCGCTCAAGGACTACGAACGCCGCGTGCGGATATTCGGCAGCAAGGACGGTCTCGGTTGGATGGCGCTCGAGGAAAACGGGCTGGTGTTCGACTACTCCCGCTTCATGGACATTGATAACCGCGACGTGCGGCTGCCGAAGAACGAATATCAGTTTTACGCGGTGGAGATTGTCGGCGTGGACGACGTCGAGGAATCGCTGTTTCGGGAAATGACCCGCAAGTATCAAGGCAACGAAGAAGTGGAGCGGGTCGAAAAGACCGTGTTCAAGCGGCGCCCCTTCCGCATGGACCGCATCGAAATGTGGAAGAACCGGAGCAAAACGCTCGAACGGCGCGATAGAAAAGCCGATTACACCGTCGCCGTGGCGCAGGTGAAGGAAGATTTGACCGAAAACACGACGAACATTTTCGTCGACGCGCGGCGACAGCCGATCACGGAATTGACGCTGAATACATCGAGCCGCAACTTCCACCGGCCGGTCCAGGTCCAGGTTCCTGTAACCCGCGGCGGCCGCACCGAATGGAGGGACGTCGCCCAAGGCAAGGTTTCGATGATCGAATTCGGCGCCTTCAGCGACAAATCGCTGGCGATTTCCTTCCCCGAACAACGCGCCGAGGAGTACCGCATCGTGATCCGCAACGAGGACAATCCGCCGCTGAAGATCATCGGCGTCACGGCGCGGGGCAACGTGTATCGGGCAATCTTCCTCGCCGCCGCCGCCGAAACCTACCGCCTGGTCTATGGGTCGGACGACGCCGAGCGGCCGAATTACGACGCGGCGGCCGTGTTGGCCCCGCTTCGCGCCGAGGGGCATCGGCCCTCGGAAGCGGCGCTCGGCCCGGAAGTCGCCGACACGGCCGCCGAGCCGTCGTCGATCACTTTCCGCGCCATTCTCAACAATCCGCTGCTGCTCGGCGCGGCGATCGTCGTGTTGGTCTTGCTGCTCGGTTGGGCGTTGTTCGTCGCCACCCGGCGTATCGATCGATTACCGAAGGATTGATCGACATTCGCGCGACTGCGAGTAGACGAAGAACACGCCGGGGTTCCGGGCTTGCCGCGCCCGTTGGATAAGGTGCTCCAACACACGGCCGAAGCGATCAAAACGAAAGTAGAAAAACTGGTTGTGGCAAGGCGCGGCGGGAAAAGAGAAAACCCCGCGCATTTGCAGAGAAATTCGCGGGTACACAAACTATCAAGTGGGCGGCACTGGACTCGAACCAGCGACTTCCACCGTGTGAGGATGGCGCTCTAACCAACTGAGCTAGCCGCCCGAATAGAACGGAGTCTAACGGATTCGACCGCGGAGTTCAAGTGGACGAGGGGGGCTCGAACTTCGGGGCCGTGGCCTCGTCGCGGTCCTCGGGCACTTCGTATTCCGTAACGGAAGGAGGGGAATCGGCAGCGTCGATCGCGCCGCGGATTTCCGTCTCGAAACCGCGGACCTCTTTCTTGAACTCCATGAACCACTTGCCCACCGATCGGGCGATTTCCGGCAATCGTTCGCCGAACAGCAGCACCGCGATTACGCCGATGATCAACAGAGACCCCGGACCGAGGCCGATAATTGCAAACAGAGGGCACATCGCACTACCTTGGAGCAGAGTCGGCATGACCATGCTCTGCCCCCTCGTTCTTTTTGTCGGGATCGCTCTTGTCGGCCTGATTGTCGTCCTTTTCGTGGCCGACTTTATCAAGATCCTCTTCGATCCCCGAAACGCCCTTCTTGAATTCGACTACCGACCGGCCCAATGAACGCATTACACTGGGCAGGCGGTTGCCGAAAAACAAGAGAGCGACAAAGGCAAGAATCACCAACTCAAGATGCCCGGGTAAAAGCCAGCCGAACAACATGGACTTATCTCTGAGATAGGGGGAGGGAAACTCGTGGGCGGATCCATGACCCGCCCCATACACCTTACATTGTAATAGACACGCTTGCGGTGTCAAACGGACCTTGGGGGTGGGGTATGTGTAATCGCCCCTTACCTCAACCCTCTCCCGGAGGGAGGATTAGTTTGTCCGATCGTTGCCGTGGGACAGGTTGTCACCCTGTCCTATGTGGGCAACCTCCGCGAAAAGGGGCAGGAAGCGGTAGTAGACCTCCAGGGTCAAGGTGGCCAGGGCGGTGGTGTAGACGCGGCCGCCGTAGCCGCCCCAGAGGGCGTTGGTGTCCCAGGAGCCGGCCAACGGTCCCTCCTTCACCTGCCGGCCGACCACCGCGTCGCGCATGGCGTCGTTCCATCGTTGCCAATGGGCGCCTTGCAACTGATACATGCCGAGCGTCGCATAGTACCAATAGTACAAATTGTAATCGCCTTCGCCGGGCGTCTCTTCCAGCAAGTAGTCACCCGCTTCGTTGCCGGCCGGGTGCTGCCCGCGGAGTCCGAGAAACTGCCAGCAAACCAGCGCCTCGGCGGTCATCGGCCGGCTCGGGCTCTCGCCGGGGCGGTACGACGCCCGACCGCCGTATTGACCCGACGAAACGCTCCGCAGATAGCGGATGATGCCTCGGCGGGTCGTTTCGGGAATTGGAATTCCAGCCAGTTCGGCGCTCTTGAGCGTCATCAGTTGCCAGCCGAGTTGGCTGGTGTCGCCGGGGTCGCCGGGCCTGTAGCGCCAACCGCCGCCCGTCGGGTCTTGTGCGGCGATGGTGTATGCGACCGCCCGACGCACCGGTTCCCTCAGCCGGGTGTCGCGCGTCATTCCGTACGCTTCGCTTAGCGCGCAGGCGGCCATTGCGTGCGAGTACATGAACTCGAACGCCGCGGCTTGGCCGCCGAGGTTTCCGTCCGGCGCCTGGGTCCGCAGCAGATACTCCAACCCGCGACGAACATCCTCGCTGTAAGGGCCGTCGAGATGGGTGTTTCCAGATGCCAGAAACGCCAGCAGGGCCAACCCGCTTACCGCGGTGTCGGCGTGGCTTCCCGCGCCCTGCCGGTCGCGGCCCAAGACTTTCGTCTCCATGCCGCCGTCGTGAGAGCGCGGGTTCCATCGTCCGTCGGCGTCCTGGTTGTCGGCGAGCCATTTGAGCGCGGCCTTTACCGCGGCCTCGGTTTCGGCCGTGCCGCCGTTGCCTCGGGTCACGTCGATCCGATTCGGGGCGACGCGGAGCCGATAGACGTCGGGCAGGGTTTTGGGACCGTCGGCGTCGGTGCGCGGGATTCCAGTCAGCCCGACTTTCGATGCGCCCGAACGGGCGCCACGGTTGGCTGGTCCAACCGTGTTTCCGGCACTGCTGGACAAGCCGGCAGTGGCGCCCTTTTTCAACGGGCTGCTAGTCTCCATCACTTCCCGAAGCGGTCTGGGTAGCGTGTTATTCGGCGAGCCGGCCGGGACGGAACTCAACAGACCGAGATCGTCGCCCTCGGTCGGCGGCGGCAGCGTGGCAAACCGCTGGAGCAACGCCGCCGGCACGTCCTCCAACGACCCTCGTTTGGGAGCAGGGGGAGAGTCGCCGATCGGCCGTTTCGGAAACGCAGGCGGGCCGAGCGCCGTCGGCGCGACGTCGCGTCGCTGGGCGGGCGGAACTTCGATCCTCTCGGCCGACGGGCCAATCGAAGTCAATCCCACGGCGCTGCCGACCGCCGCGCTGGGCACTACAATCTTCGCGCCTTCGATGGCCACGCCGTCCAACGGCGGCCCGCCGAGAAAGCGAGGCGAGTCGGCGCGGACCAGGCGCCGCGGCGGCGCGGGCTGCTCGGAGTCCGCTCGGTGCAAATCGGCGCCCTTCGGCCGCACGTCCGTCTCGACGGCGAACGCTTCCCACGGCCGCTCGTCCGCTTTGGAGGCCAAGGCGGCCGCCGCGCCGCCGTCGGCCGCGGGCCGCTCGTCGCCGAACGAAATTGCGACGATCGAATCCGACGTTTCTGGAACGGGCGTGATGATCTTGATCGTCGCCGCGTAGCAGGTCAGCAGCAAGTGGGCCAGAATCGACAAGGCCATGCACTTGCGCAGCGGCCGGTATTGACCCCAGCGCGTGTAGAGGAGGACCGCCAATCCGGCGGTGAAAATCGCCAACCCCAGCCAAAACACCGCCATCACCGGCGGGATGCCGGCGAGGAACTCCAGTAGGTGGTCCGTTCGCAAAGAACTCATCGCCTCAATAAGGCGCGACTGTTGGCCGCGCTTTCCTCTAATGGCATTGATCTAACGGTGATGCCCAATTCGCGGATACCCGCCTGTTTGCAGGCCGCCAGCGCGGCGGCGACGTTCTGGAACTCGCCCCTTGCATCGCCGCGGACCAACACGCCCAGATCGTTGTATTGCCGCCGGGCGGCGGCCAGCCGCGAGGTAAGCTGTTCGAGGCTCACCGTTTGTCGGTCCAAGGTGATTGTGCCGTCGCGGTAGACGTTTACTTCTCTTCGGGCGGGGGCCGCGGTCAGCGCCCCGTGATCGACCACCTCCGGCACGCGCAAGCCTATATTCCGCTCGTCATCGACGAAACGCGTCCCCAACGCGAAGAAGATTATCAGCAGGAACATGACGTCGATCATGGCCGTCAGGTTCAGCGTCGGTTCGTCGTCGAGATGGGTTTTCAGAGGCATGGCAGTGAAATGATGAATGATGAATGATGAATGATGAATGATGAAGGCCTTGTTGACTAATTCCACTCGAACTCGGGGAGTCCGAGGCGAGTGAATTTGTTGAGGATTTTACTTCGTAGCCGCGTTTCAGTTTGTTGGTTTGGAATTGCACGGTTTTTCAGATGGTCGCCAAAACAACATTTCATT
>JAUWNG010000132.1 GCA_030612765.1 Planctomycetota bacterium | reverse complement strand
AAACCTCGATATATTCCCCCCCCTACTGTTGGGGGGAACAACGCACGCGCAGCCCCACCACGGTTTCGTGCGTCGTTGGGGGGACTGCGCTTCGCTTGTCCCACCCTACGCTCGCTTGGAAGTACATTATGAGAATACATGGGGATTCCTTTGATGGTGATATTGCGAAACCGCAAGCGGTTTGTCGGGCGTTGCGAAGCCGCAAGCGGCCATTCATCATTCAACATTCATAATTCATCATTTGCTAAATCCGCCACGGGTCGCGCAACGCCCGGCTCCGCATCCGGTTGGCCTCGTCGTCGCCGATGAACTCGATCTTGTCGGGGTCGAACCGGAGCGGCCGGCCAAGCTGCCAGGCGATGTAGGCCGCGTGGCAGATGACGTGGCTGCGGGCGACCACCTCGGCGTTCGAGTGTGCCGGCTTGCGGGTCTTGATCGAGTCGAAGAAATTTTTCACGTGGCTGACGGCCGACGTGCCCACCTCCGAGCATTTCCGCTGCTCGGCCCGGAGCCGGCCGGAGGAGAATTCGAGCCGGCCGCTGTCGCCGGTCTCGACCCAGCCGTCCTTGCCTTCGTAGCGGATACAGCACGAGCCCAGGCCCAGCCAGCCGTGGTCGCGCATGACGAGCTTCAGGCCGCTCTTGTAGGTTGTGTCGCAGCCGCTGGGGGTCGGCTCGTAGAGGATCGGCATTTCCCGGTCGTCAGTGCCGGCCCAATTGCATAGATCGACGGTGTGTGCGCCCCATTCGAGGATGCCGCCGCCGTGGAAGTCGAAATATCCGCGCCAGCCGCCGTCGACGTATCGCCGGTTGTACGGCCGCCGGGGAGTTGGTCCGAGCCACAAGTCCCAGTCGATCTCGTCCCGGTCCGGTTCGGGTTGAGCGGGGAGCCAGTCGTGGCTGGTGGCCGGGTGGCGCGTATTTGCGTGGACGGCGGTCAACTCACCGAGCTTGCCCTCGCGGCAGAGATTCTTGGCGAAGATGAAATTGTCGATGCTGCGGCGCTGCGTGCCGGCCTGATAGATGCGGCCATAGCGGCGCATCACCTCGGCCAGGGCCAGGCTCTCGGCGATGGTCATCGAGGATGGTTTTTCGCAGTAGATGTCCTTGCCCGCCTTGGCCGCGTAGATCGAGGCCATTGTGTGCCAGCGGTCGCCGGTGGCGATCAACACGGCGTCGATGTCTTCCCGAGGGAGCATTTCGCGGAAGTCGCGGTAGGTGTCCACGCCGGGGCCGTATTTCGCCTCCGCCGTTCGCTTGACGTTCTCGCGGGAGTCCTTCCGCACGTCCGCGATGGCGACGAACTGCATGACCGGCTCGCCCATCATGCACTTGAGGACGTAGCCGCCTCGGTGGCGGATACCCAAGCCGGCCAATGCGATCCGATTGCTGGGTGCGACCGTGTTGTCCTTGCCGAGCGCACTGCCGGGGATGAGTGTCGGTGCCGTCGCTAATGCGGCGGCCGTGGCGAGAAATCGCCGCCGGGTGAGCATTGGCCGTTCAAGTTCCACTTATCGTCTCCTTGTAAGACTGCCGGTGGTCGCGGGGTATCCGCTCCCACGCGGAGTGTGGTGACGAGGTTCTACCCCATGTTTTCCCATTTGATGCCGACCCGTTTCAGGGCGTAGCCGTACTCTTTCAGGTAGTCGCCGTAACAGGTCATCCAGTGGAAGCCGGGCATCCGCTGGGCCAACTCCAGACTGTCGCACTCGAAGCGAATGTCGATCTGGTCGCGGCAGATCGGCAGGAAGGGGGCGTCGATGATCTCGCCGCGCAGACCCACGTAACACTCGGCCTTGAAGTCGGGAATGATGTTCGTGACCACCTGGCCCTTGCGCATCTCGACCTTCGGGGCGGCGCCGTAGTCCGACTCGAAGTGGGTCAGAATCCGCGCCGGCTCGATGGTCTTGCCGTCCATCTTCCGCGGACCGGTGCAGTGGGCCAGCGTGATCACCCCGTCGTGCGGATAGGTCGGATCGTTCATGAACTGCGGCCGGCCGGAGATGTTCCCCAGAAGCAAGCCTGCGGGGACGACCACGAAATCCGACTCGCAGAAGGCCAAGTAGCCGTCGTCGTTCAACGTACTCAGCGGCAGGCAGGCCGTGGTTTCCGCGAGCGGTATGATCGTGCTCATGCACTGGTTGATGGTGATCGCCCGGCAATCGGCCTTCTTCAGCAGGCCGCGGAAAATCCGCTCCAGGAGGAAGGCGTTGTCGACGAACTTCCGCTCGGTTTCCAACGTAGTGCCAGGTAGTTTGAGATAAGCGTCGGCCCGTCGGCGGGCGCGCTCGACCGCGGCCCGGTCTGCCCGGGCTTCCTTGATCAGCTTGCCCAACTCATAGTAGGAAACGGTTCGGATGTCGAGCTTGAAGTGTTCCCGGGCCAATTTCGGGGCGGCCGGCGTGCTCCAGCCACTGGGACCGCCGACGGCCAGAATCCGGCTGCCAACGGTGTTCCGCAGGCCGCAGAGCGACCGCAGCCGCCAGAGGATCTCCTCTTGGCTGTCAATCACCACGTCCTGCTCATCCATGCCTTTGACGGCGAGTTTGTCGGTGCGCTGGCGGAGATAAATGGGGCTGATGGTCTCGTACCAGAGATAGGTTGGCCCCGACTTGTGGCGGCAGAAGATGATCGTGTCTTTGGCCGTCTTGCCGACCATTTTCAGTATTCTCCCGTCGCCGCCTGCCGCATACAGCAGCACGGTGTCGGCGGAGGCGATTTCGTCCTTCGCGCCGGCCAACTCTTGGGTGTTTCGCACGGCGGCGATCGGCAGGAACGTCACGGGAAAATCGGCCGTGGCCTGGAGTTTGTCGAGTTCGCCCTTGATCCGCGCGAGTTCCTTTTTCACGTCCTCGCTGGTTTGCACTCCGCCCCAGGCTCGCCAACTGGCTTGGGGGCGGCGGGAAGGAGTGCTGTAACTCAACACCGGCTTGACGACCAACGGCCGCCGCTTTGGCGGATTGGATTCGTCGATTTCGTCGGCCGCCAGGGCCGACCAGGAGAGGCCCGTCAGCGCGACGCCCCCCAGCGCGGCCGCGCCGCCGAGAAACCCGCGACGGCTGATTCCGTCGGAAACGTGCTGGCCACAGGGACAACAATGGGCGCGAAACGTCGCACCGTCTTTTTCGTTATGATGCATGATAACTTTCTCTCTATTGATGGAAACAACGTCGGGTACCGCAGGCAGGACTGGCAGCCACCCCAAGGAAGGACCACATTATTGTATCAGCTTTTCGACGCTTCGGCAAGCTAGGGAAAATGCCGGGTTACAACCCGGCCTACTACTTTTACGATGGATCAATGGTACTACAGACCGGCGATGGCGGCCGTCCGGTCGAAGTCGAGCAGGCCGGCCGTTGCGCCGAGACCGGTGACGCAACATGCGCCTGTGGCGGCGGCCAGTCGGCCGGCGGCCGCGGCGTCCAGACCGCGAAGCAGACCGGCGATCAGACCGGCCAAAAAACTGTCGCCGGCGCCGGTGGTGTCGCTCACGGGGCCGGGCGGCGGGGCGGCGGCGATCTCGATGTACCTGTCGGCGGCCGGACTGAGCAATGCCCCCTTCGAGCCGAGCTTCACGCCCAACAACCCCGGCGAACCGCAGCCGCGGTAAACGTCGATGATCCGCCGCGGGTTGGTCAGGCCGGTCTGGTGGACGGCCTCGTCGAGGCTGGGGACGTACACGTCCAGGTGCGGCAGAATTCGATCGAGCGGTTGCATCGCGCCGCCGTCGCCGGCCGCGTCCAGCGCGGTGAGACAGCCCGTCTCACGGATCGCCGCAAACACCTCGGGCAGGTCGGGATCGAGTTGCGGCATCAGCGAGTAGTAGCCGACAAGCATCATGCGGCTGTGGGCGAACAGGTCGAGATTGTTCAGCAAGAGAGTTTTATCGATCAGCTTCGGCGCGCCGACGCAATGAGCGAAACTGCGTTCGCCGCCGGAGGAGATCAGCACGGCGGTGGTGCTGGTGGCTGCGGTCGGATGGGTCAACAACCGGCTGCAATCGACCCCCTCATCCTCCAATCGCCGACGGATGAGTTGCCCCCAGTCGTCCCGGCCTACGTAGCTGAAGGCGGCCGTCTTCATTCCCAACCGGGCCAGGGCGACGCCCGAGTTGCAAACGATCCCACCGGTGACGACTTCGACCGGATCGGTCAGCAACAACCGTCCGGGACCGATCGGCGCGTCCAATGGGACCGGCCTGACCAGCAGATCGGCCACGCACGAGCCGCACAGTACGCAGTCGAAGTCCTTGGTCATGGCAGTTTTCAGTAATCAGTTTTCAGTTGTCAGTTTTCAGTAAACAGTTTTCAGTAAACAGTTTTCAGTAATCTTCCGGAAACTGACAACTGACAACTGACAACTGACAACTGAAAACTCCTAGATGTTGAGGTCAATATTCCCGCTTGGTGACGATCCCCGGCTGGGGGACGGGATATTTTCCACTGGCGTCGGCCAACAACGGAGCGGGCGAGTCCATCGTCAGTTTGTCCACGTCCGGTGCGAATTCATGCTCGCAGTTGAGCATCTCGTCGTAAGTGATGATCTGGCCGGTATGTGCGGCCATTCGGCCCATCGAAGTAACCAGGCTGGCCTCCGCGCCGCGTTTTGTCTCGTTATAGGGCGTGTCTTGGCGAATGGCCTCGATCAGGTCGTCCCATTCCAACTGGTAGTGGTTCTTCGCGGGCTGCGAGAATTTCCAGGCGGTCTTCGCGTTGTCGGGGGTTTGACCCTGGAAAATGCGGCACTTGCCGGTGCTGTGGCCTCCGATGGAGATCAGCGCCAAGCCCTTCGTGCCGTGGGCGTAGCTGGCGAAACGCTCGTGGCAGCCGGACATCGTCCGGCCATCGAGGAAGAGCTTCGTGCCGTCGGCAAAGGTGTACTCGACGGAGTAGTTGTCGAAGTTCTGGTCGACGGAGTCGCCGCGATAGTGGCGGCCGCCCAGCGCTTGGGCCTGAACCGGCCAGGCGTCCTTCATCATGCAACACTCGTCGATATTGTGGATGTAGAAGTCGCTGTAACAGCCGCCGCTCGCCCAGAGGAAGCTGTGGAACCGCTTCACCTGGTACAGCAGTTCACTGATGCCTTCGGGCTTCGACCCCGCGAAGGAGCTTCCTCCCATCCGGTAGGCCCGCATGGTGATGATATCGCCGATCTCTCCGGCCTTGATCCGATCGCGAAGTTCCCAGCGGTCTCGGCTGTGGCGGCACATCAGTCCCACGCCCACCTTAAGGTTCTTCTTGTCGGCTTGTTCGGCCAGGGCCAGCATCTTGCGGGTCGTGGGACCATCGACCGTGACCGGCTTCTCCATGAAGACGTTCAGGCCCTTCCGGACGGCGTAGTCGAAGTGGGACCAGCGAAACGCCGGAGGGGTAGCGAAGATCGCCATGTCGCCGGGCCTCAGACAGTCCATTGCCTTCTGGTAGGCGTCAAACCCAACGAACCGGCGGTCCGATGGCACGTCGACCAGCTTGGCATATTTTTCTCTCTTTACGAGCGCTTTGCGACTCCTCTCAAGGCGCTTTGGAAAGACGTCGGCCATCGCCACCAACTTGATCGAACCGTTGTTGACCGACATGGCATTGGCCGCCGCCCCGGTGCCCCGGCCGCCGCAGCCGATCAAGGCCAACTGGATGGTGTTGTCCTCCGCGGCATGAACGCGCGGCACGACCACGCCGGCCAACGCCGAGGCCGTGGCGATCTGGCCCGTGTTCTTCAGAAACTCTCGACGCGTGGACGAACGCTTGGTGGATGACATTGTTTTTTTCTCCCGAGAAATGATGGACGTGGTGTAATATTGAAATATCCGTATTTAGCCCCGGGTGAATACACCCGGGGCGAGCGGTTTTTCGCGGTCAACCCGCCCCGCCGTGTATTCACGGCGGGCTAAATGAATAATTTGCAACACGTTCTTACTCTGGCGCGAACCTCTCGTGTAGTGCGGATACTTCTTGGGCTCTTTCATTATAATGCCCCTATCCCGCGTTCGCCACCCTTTGCCGGTCTCGCGGCCACGCCGTCCAAAAGGGGGTGTTGCCGGCCCGCGAATGACAGATTATTATGTCATTATCAACCTTGCGGAGCAAACGGCGTACTATGCCCGACGTTACAATCACCGCTGCCGGCCTGCGGATCGTGAAGCTGTTGGTGGGCAATCCTCCGCGGACGGTTGCCGAGTTGACGCGTTCCGCCGGAGTGACGCGCACCGCCGTGACCGAACAACTTGGCGAGCTACAGGCGGCGGGGTTCGTCGAGCGAGAGACCCAGCGGACGTCCGGCCGCGGTCGGCCGCGCCACCTTTATCGAGCAACAAATGCCGCCCTGGCCCTGTTGTTCGTCGGCAACCAGCGGTTGCTGGTGCCGGCGATTTGGCAAGCGGTCAGCGATCTCGGCGGCGACGACCTGATTAAGAAGGTCATCAATCGGGTAAGCCGCTCCCTGGCCGAATACTACAACGGCAAAATCACCGCCAAGAGGCCGCTGGATCGGCTCCGCCAGTTGATCGACTTGCTTTCGGACGAAGGGAGACTGATCGACGTCGTGGAGGACAGCGGCGGGAAATTGACGCTTCACAAACGGAGTTGCCCTTTCATCAGCATGGTCGATCCGCATTTACACGTCTGCCAAGTCGACCAGGAAATGCTCGCTGCGGTGGTCGGGCGTCCAGTCCGTCGGGTCTCCTGCCGCCACGAAGGCGCACCGTGTTGCACGTTCGAGATCACCGTCCGGTGAGGGACGCCAGCCCCGCCGGTGAATCGTAAGCGTCCATGCGGCAACCACTTGTGCCGCGAGGGTTGTCAGTTCTTCTCCAACCCTCTATCATACGTCAACTGCCGCTTGCGGCTTCGCGCAACGCCTCATGGGACTACGAGCATGACGCCAAGAGAACGTGTACTGGCCGCGCTAAGTCATCGGCAGCCCGACAAAGCGCCAATCGATTTTGGCGGGCATCGCTCGTCGGGCATTGCCGCCTTGGCGTATTCCAAGCTGCGGAAGGCTCTGGGCTTCGAGCCTCGGCCGATCCGCATCTACGACCCACTTCAGCAGTTGGCGATCATCGACGATGACGTGCTTGAACGGTTCCAGGTCGACACGATCGAAATGGGCCGTGGATTCGCGCTCGAAGACAAGCATTGGTCCGACTGGACGTTGCCCGACGGCACGCCCTGCCAAATGCCCGTTTGGGCTTTGCCCGAGCGGCAGGAGAAGCAGTGGGTGCTGCGGTCCGGCAGCGGACGGGTGTTGGCCCGAATGCCCGACGGCGCCATCTACTTCGAGCAGTGCTACTGGCCCTATCTGGAAAACGACGATTTCGACCGGCTGCCCGAAGCCTTCGGCGAGAGTATGTGGTGTGCGGTGCAAAGCCCGCCCGGACCACTGGCGACCGGCCCGGACGGCCAACGCGTATTGGCTCAAGGAGCGCGCAAGCTCCGCGAGAAAACCGATCGCGCAATCATCGGGCTGTTCGGCGGCAATCTGTTGGAGATCGGCCAGTTCCTCTACCGCAACGACACTTTCTTCATGCTCCTGGCCGGCAATCCGCGGCGGGCACATGAATTCCTCGATCGATTGGTCGAAATCCATTTGGCGAACCTGGAGCAGTTCCTTGGGGCGGTCGGGCCATATATCGACATCATTTTGTTCGGCGACGATCTGGGTATGCAGGACGGACCGCAAATCTCGCCGGCTATGTACCGGGAGTTCTTCAAGCCGCGGCACGCCCGTATGTGGCGGCGGGCGAAAGAGTTGGCCGACGTGAAGGTGATGCTCCACTGCTGCGGCGGCGTTCATCCTCTCATCCCGGACCTGATCGAAGCCGGTCTCGACGCGATCAACCCCGTGCAGATCTCCTGCGCCGACATGGACGCCGGCCGGTTGAAGCGGGAGTTCGGCGATCGGTTGACGTTTTGGGGCGGGGGTTGCGATACTCGATTCACGCTCTTCCACGCCACGCCCGAGGAAATCCGCAAACACGTTCAAACGCAAACCTCCATCCTCGCTCCCGGTGGCGGATTCGTCTTTCAGCAAGTACACAACATCTTGGCCGACGTCCCGCCGGAAAACATTATCGCCATGTTCGACGCCGCCAACGGATAACCGTTCACGGATCGGGAAAACATCGTCATTCCGAGCGTAGCGAAGAATCTCGTGCGAGATCGCGGCGCATACAAGATTCTTCGCTACGCTCAGAATGACAAACGCAAAACACCAAAGTTATACTTGAACACCCGCTAAGGAACGGCTTATGCACGACAATCAGGGAAGTCTTCCGTACTTGCTTCTGATTTGCTTTGTGGCGGCGCTTGGCGGCCTGCTGTTCGGCTTCGACACGGCCGTGATCTCCGGGGCTATCGACCCGGTGGAGATGCAGTTCTCGCTGACGGAATGGATGAAGGGATGGATTGTCAGTTCCGCGATAATCGGTTGTCTGTTCGGTTCGGCGATTGCCGGCACGCTAAGCGACCGATTCGGCCGCAAGAAAATCATGCTGCTGGCGGCCGTGCTCTTCACGCTATGCTCCATCGGGTCGGCGATACCGCAGGCGTCGTGGCACTTGGCCGTCGCACGGTTCATCGGCGGCACGGGCATTGGCATCGCGTCGATGCTCTCGCCGTTGTACATCTCCGAGATATCGCCGGCTCGGCTTCGCGGCGGACTGATTTCGATGTACCAGCTTGCCATCACGATCGGGATTCTGGCCGCGTATCTCTCGAACTACGGCTTGGCCGAGATGGCGCAGCAGTATCCCGAGTTCTACGGCTCGGGCGTCTGGCGGTGGATGTTCGTGGACGAGGTGTGGCGAGGGATGCTGCTTGTCGGAGTGTTTCCGGCGGTGGCGTTCTTCGGTCTCTTGTTCTTGGTGCCCGAAAGCCCACGCTGGTTGACCAAACAAGGACACTCATCCACGGCGCTGGATATTCTCGTGCGCGTAAACGGTCGAGATGCCGCCGCCCGGGAAATGACCGAAATTGAAGAAACCATTGCCCAGGAGAGCGGGTCGATCAGGCAGTTGTTTCGTCGAGGAATGCGGTTGGCGTTGCTGATCGGCATTGTGTTGCCGTTCCTCTCGCAAGTCAGTGGAGTCAACGCTATCATTTACTATGGCCCGACGGTGCTGAAAACCGTGGGGATGGGTGAAAACGCGGCGCTTTTCTGGCAAATACTGTTCGGAGTAGTTGCTTCGGTCTCCACCCTGGCCGCAATACTGACAATTGACAAGCTGGGACGCAAGCCGCTGTTGCTCGTCGGTATTGCCGGTGTCGGCATAATGTTGGCCGTCAGCGGTGCCCTCATGGCCGTCGAAAACATATCGCCGGTGTTGTTGGTGGTGGTATTTGCAATCTATCTGGCGTTTTTCAACATTTCCTATGGCCCGATATGCTGGGTGATCGTGGCCGAGATTTTTCCCACGGCCATCCGCGGTCGGGCGATGTCGTTTTCCATCTTCTCGTTGTGGACCGGTTGCGCGTTGGTGACCCAGACATTTCCACCGTTGCTGGAATCCGCCGGCCCGACGACGACTTTCTGGCTCTATGGCCTTACAACGCCGATAGCCTTCCTGTTTGTCTTGTTGTTGGTTCCTGAAACAAAAGGAAAAACGCTCGAACAGATCGAAAAACATTGGGGACGTTAGAAACCGTGGTGTGAATTATCAACCACTCGTGCCGCGAGGGTTGTCGGTTCTTCTCCAACCCTCTATCATGTGTCAACCGTCGTTTGCGGCTTCGCACGGCCGGATAGCAGTCCGTTGAAAAAGGGTGCCACTGCTGGCTTGTCCAGCAGTGCGGGGAGATAACCCCCGGGAAAACACTGCTGGACAAGCCAGCAGTGGCACCCAAACTCCCGAATCCGACTTTTTCAACGGGCTGATAGACCGCTTGCGGTTTCGCACGGAAAGAGCACACAACGAGTAACGAGGGGCGCGACCACCGGTCGCGGCTTTATGGGTGATGTCATGGCTACCGCATATCGCACGGACTCCGGCCCGGCCCGGGTCGGTTCAGAAATACTCGACCGCCTGCCGCCGCACAACCTCGACGCCGAACGGGGTACGCTCGGCAGCTTGCTGTTGGACCCGAACCTCTGCGACGACGTGGCGCTGGTGCTGCGCCCCGAGGACTTCTACGCGGAGGCCAATCGGAAGCTTTACGCCCACCTGCTGGCGATGCACGACGATGGGAAGCGGATCGACTCCACGCTCTTGTTGGAGCGGCTTGGCACGGCCGGCGACCTCGAACACGTCGGCGGCGCCGCGTATCTGGCCGAGGTGGTCCATTCGGTCCCGCACGCCGCCAACGCCGTATACTATGCCAGGATCGTCCGCGACAAAGCCACGCTGCGGGATCTGATCCACGCCAGCACGGAGATCCTCCGCGACGCCTACGAGCCGACGCTCGATCCGAGCCAAATGGTCGGCCGCGCCGAGGAGATGATCTTTGCCGTTCACGATCAGCGCAGCAGCGACCAGGTCACGTCGATTCACGATTTGCTGGTCGAGGCGTTCGATCGGATCGACGCCCGGTTGGAGCGCAGCGAGGGGGTGGGCGTTCCCACCGGGTTCCAGGACCTCGACAACCTGACCGGCGGCCTGCACGACTCGGAATTGGTCGTGCTGGCCTCGCGGCCGAGCATGGGGAAGACCGCTTTGGCCACGAACATCGCCGAGTACGTGGCCATCGAGGCGGGTGTGCCCACCCTCTTTGTCAGCCTGGAAATGGCCCGGGTCGAGTTGGCCCAGCGGATGCTCTGTTCGCAGGGGCGGATCGACGCCAACAAGTTCCGCAGCGGGTTCCTGTCGGGCGAGGATCGCAAGAAGCTGGTCGAGGCCTCGGCCAAGCTGGGCAAGGCGCCGCTGTGGGTCGACGACTCGCCGTCGCGGACCTGCACCGAAATCGCCGCCACCGCCCGGCGACTGAAGCGGAAGCAGAACCTCGGCTTGATCGTGATCGACTACATGCAACTGATCCAGCCCGACAATCCCCGCGACCCGCGTCAGGAACAGGTGGCGAAAATGGCCCGGCGGCTGAAGGGTTTGGCCCGCGAGTTGGAAATCCCCGTCCTTTGCCTGGCGCAGTTGAACCGGCAGGTGGAGGCGATCAAGGAGGGGCATCGACCACGCCTAAGCCATCTCCGCGAGTCGGGCGCCATCGAGCAGGACGCCGACGTGGTGATGTTTCTACACCGGGAGGAGTACTACCACACCCGCGAAGAAGCAATGGAGAAGGGCATCGCCGGCATTGCCGACGTTATTGTCGCCAAGCAGCGCAACGGACCGACCGACGATATTAAATTGGCATGGTTCGACAAATACACCCGCTTCGAGAACCTGGCCCAGAAACCCTACGAGGAATTCGAGGAACATGAGGGTGGATTCTGATTTCTGTGTAGGGTGGGTCAAGCGCAGCGCGGCCCCACCAATAGCGATGGTGGGGCCGCGCTGCGCTTGACCCACCCTAC
>JAUWNG010000057.1 GCA_030612765.1 Planctomycetota bacterium | reverse complement strand
GTCGTCTTATGTGGCATCGAGGCAATAGTGGGGAGGGGATCGGGGGTCGTGGATAGTGGGTAGGGGATAGGGGGTCGTGGATAGTGGGTAGTGGGTAGTGGGTAGTGGGTAGTGATTATCAATAGACACATGGGAAGGAATGTGACTATGGCAATTCAAAGTTTTCGAGAACTGATCGCATGGCAGAAAGCGATGGACCTTGTTGAAGCAATATATCGTGAAACCCAGAGGTTTCCGCGAGAAGAAATTTATGGATTAACTTCTCAGATTAGACGTGCGGCAGTGTCGATTCCATCGAATATCGCGGAAGGGCAGGGGAGGACTACAACCCGCGACCTGCTGTACTTCATCTCCATCGCTCAAGGATCCATCAAAGAAGTCGAAACCCAAGTCCTTATAGCCGAAAGGCTCAAATATATTCCCAAACAGGCCGCAGTTAAATTAGTCGAACAGACATCGGAAGTTGGCCGACTGCTGAGCGGCTTGTCAAATTCCCTCAAGAAAAAAACCAAATAGCTCCCCACTATCCACTACCCACTACCCACTATGCCCTCCCCCACGCCACTGCTCGCCTTCGGATGGGTAAACCTGCCGATGCTCGGCTGGTTGGCGGTGGCGGCCGCGCCGATTCTGATCCAACTCCTAAGTCGGCGAAAACACCGCGAAACCCCTTGGGCGGCGATGGAATTCCTCCGAGCGGCCGTCCAACGTCGGTCGCGGCGCATCCGGTTCGAGCAGTGGCTCTTGTTGGCCGTTCGCACGCTGTTGATCGTGTTGGTGGTGTCGGCCGTGGCCGAGCCGTACGTCGATTCGTCGGGTATGGCCCTCTCGCCCGGCCAAGGCGTCCACCGCGTCCTGGTCTTCGACGGCTCGTTCTCGATGGCCTACAAGCCGGCCGACAAAACGCGATTCGACCGAACGAAAGAACTGGCCCGGCGGATCGTCGAGGAGAGTCCTCGGAGCGACGCTTTTTCGCTGATGTTGATGTCCCGTCGTCCGCGGGTAATAGTGAATGCCGCTTTGGACCGCACCGCGATTCTCCGCGAGATCGACGATCTTCGGCTCTCGCACGAGAGGGCCGAACTGCCGCCGGCCATTGCCCAACTCCGGCGGCTGATCGCCGAAACGCGCGAACATAATCCTCGGCTCGACCGCCACGAAGTCTACTTCCTCACCGATCTGCAACGGACGACCTGGAAGCCGAAACTGTCCGAAACCGCCCGGGCGGAGTTCCTCCGTCAAACGAGCGAGTTGGCCAATTCGGCGGCATTGATAGTGCTGGACGTGGGCCGGCCGCACACCGACAACCTGGCCGTTGTCGATCTTCGGCCGATCGATCCACCGGTTCTGGCCGGCCGCGCCGCGTCGTTGCGGGTCTCGCTGAAGAATTTCGGCCGACGTGCCCGCCCGCGACAGAACGTCGATCTGCTGGTCGACGGCCGGCGGATCGCACGGAAGGAAGTCGATGTTTCGCCGGGCGGATCGGCCGAGGTCGAGTTCTCGTATTTGTTCGACGCGCCGGGCGATCATTCGATTGAAGTCGTCGCGCCGGGCGACGCCTTGGATATCGACAACCATCGTTTTCTGGCCCTGCCGGTGCGGCGTGAGATTTGGGTGCTTTGCATCGACGGCCGTCCGTCCGGCGAGCGGTTCCAGGGGGCGGCGGATTATCTGGCAGTGGCTCTTGCGCCGCGAGAACAACTTTCGGGCAATGCCAGGTTCCGTGTGGAAACGGCCGCCGAGAGCGCGCTTTTGGAACGCAACCTGGCCGATTACGATTGCCTGTTTCTCTGCAACGTCGCCCGGTTTTCCGCCGGCGAGGCCCACGCGCTCAGCGCCTATCTGCAAGGCGGCGGCGGCGTGGTCTTCTTCCTCGGCGATCGGGTGCGGGCCGAAAGCTACAACCGCGAGCTTGGCGTGGCGGGGCAGGGTAACAGTCCGTTGAAAAAGGGCGCCACTGCCAGCTTGTCCAGCAGTGCAGGGGAAAACTCCCGGAAAAACACTGCTGGACAAGCCAGCAGTGGCACCCAAACTCCCGGAGACCAACTTTTTCAACGGGCAGGTAGGGCAGGGGGGGCGGAAATTCTGCCCGCCCGATTGGGCGAGGTGGTCTATCGGCCGCAGTTCCGGCTCGATCCGCTCGGTTTCCGGCACCCGATCCTGAAAGTTTTTCGCGGCCGCGGCCAAAGCGGCCTGCTCACCACGCCGGTATTCAAATACTTCAAGCTCTCGCCGCCGAACGATTCATCGGCCACGACGGTGCTGGCGATGGCCGACGGCGTTCCGCTGATCGTCGAACGGCGAGTGGGGCAGGGCAGGGTGGTGCTGGTGGCCACGTCCGCCGAGCCGGGGTGGTCGGCGTTGCCGTTGTGGCCGAGCTTCGTGCCGCTGGTTCAGGAGATTGCGGCCTTCTGCGCGGCCGATCGGCTTCAGCAGTGCAACGTCATGGTCGGCGACAGAGCCGCGCTGAGTTTCGCCGACACCGCACAAAGCGGCATCCATGTCGTGCGGCTCGATTCGCCGCCCGGCGACGAACGGACGTTCGCCGTCAACGTTGATCCGCTCGAAAGCGACCTGACGAGGATCGAGCCGGAGGAGTTGCGCGCCGAAGTGTGGCCGGAGGTTCCATTCCAACATCAAACGGTTTGGCAAAACTTCGACACCGCGACGGTCGGCGGTACTGACCGCTCGGAAAGCGGCTTGCACGTTGTTTTGCTGTATTGCGTGTTGGGATTGCTGCTGGCGGATACTTTTTTTAGTTGGAAGTTTGGACATGCGTAATTGCGAAACCGCAAGCGGGAAACAACATCTCGTAGTCAACACAACCATTTGCCAATTATGTCACAAGCTCTGACCTCTGACCCCTGACCTCTGACCTCTTCCATGTCCCACAACCTTCCCGACTGGATCGAACGCCTGCTGGATATCCCGGCCGCCGCCGGCGAGGGCACGGTCTGGGGTATCGAAAGCGCCTGGCCCTGGCCACCCTGGGCGACTTTGCTGTTCGCCGCGACGGCAGTGGTTTTTGTCGTCGTGCTATATCTGCGACAGGGCCGACGCGTTTCCCAAACATACCGGCTGACGCTGGCGGCCATCCGTTTGGGGCTTGTCGCTTTGGCGATGTCGATGATCGCCCAGGTTACACTGACGCTGAAGCGGACCGAACTGCCCGGCGCTGTCGTGTTGATCGACGATTCGCTGAGCATGACCGTCGTCGATCGGATGAATCGCACGGACGCGGACGACGCCGACTTGAGCCGCTGGAACCTGCTGCGGACGCTGTTGACCGAGCGCGACGGCGCCTGGTTGCGGAACGTGGCCGAGGACTACAAACTGCGGGTTTACTTCCTTACCGGCGTCCGTCCCAGCCGGCAACGCGACGTGCCGGGCATCGTCGAGGAAATCCGTTTTTCCGCGCCCAGCGGAGAAAACACGCGGCTGGGCGAGGCAATTATCGCCGTGCTCGACGACCCGCGTGGAACCTCGCCGGTGGCGATCATCGCCTTGACCGACGGCATCAACACCGATGGCCGCTGGCCGGTCGAAGCGGCCGAAAAAGCCCGACGCCGCGGAGTGCCGCTCTGGTTCGTGGGCATCGGCAGCGACCGGCCGCTCCGCGACCTGAAACTCACGGACCTGATGGTCGACGACGTGGTGTTTCTCGACGACGTAGTCAATTTCGAGTGCAAACTGACGGCCGTCGGCTTCGAGGGGCGAAAGGTGTCGATCGTCTTGCGCGAGAAGGACAAGCCGGAACCGCTGGCCGAAGTCCAAACGACCGCCGGCCCCGACGATCGACCCGTGCTGGTCCGGCTCCCGTATCGTCCCAATCGGGTCGGACGGTTCGAGTACATCGTCGAAGTAGAGCCGCAAAAGGGCGAATCGCAAACGGAAAACAACCGGCAGAGCCGCGCCGTCGAGGTACGCAAGGAGAAAATCCGCGTCCTGCTGGCGTGGGCGTATCCCAGTTTCGAGTTCCGCTACCTGCGCAACATGCTCCAGCGCGACGAGACGATCTCCTTGCACACGGTCCTTCAAGACGCCGACCCGGAGTACGCCGAACAGGACGCCGCGGCGTTGCGTGGTTTTCCGTCCCGGCGCGAAGAGCTTTTCGCATACGACGTGGTGATCCTCGGCGACACGGACCCCGCGCTGCTTGGCCCCGGGGCGCCCGAAAACCTGGCCGAGTTCGTCGATCAACCGGCAAAGGGGGGCGGGCTGGTGTTGATCGCCGGGGGGAAGTTCATGCCGGCCGTCTACCTTGACACACCTCTGGAACGGCTGATGCCCTTCGACGCTCGAAACGTCAGGCCCCCGAACCCCGACAAAGTCATCACGAAAGGCTTCGTCGCCCGGCCGACCGATCTGGGACTGGCCAGTCCGGGCATGCAGTTGGGCGACACTCTCGAGGAGACGAAGCGGATATGGGCCGGTCTGCCGCCGCTCTATTGGCTGCTGGAATTGCCCGGGACGAAACCGGGGGCGCGCGTTCTGCTCGAACATCCCACGCGATTAGGCCCCGACGGACGCCCGTTGCCGGTCGTTTTGCTTCAATACGTGGGGGCGGGCAAAGTCCTCTTCCACGCCACCGACGAGACGTGGCGGTGGCGATATCGGGCCGGCGATCTGTATTTCGCCCGCTATTGGGTGCAGACCATCCGCTGGCTCTGCCGCTCGAAACTGGCCGAGGCCGGCGGTCCGGCCGCCCTGAGCACCGACCGCCGCGAGTACGAGCAAGGCGAGCCTGTGCGGTTGCGGGTCCGCTTCGCCGACGAGCGTCTCGCCCCGGCCGAGGACGACGGCGTGACGGTGGTGGTCGAATCGCCGGGAGGCAAAACCAGACGTGTGGTTCTGCATCGCACGACGGCCGAGCGGGGCGTTTTTCAGGGCAAGCTCGATCGCCCCGTTGCGGGAGATTATCGCGCTTGGATCGCGGCGCCCGAGTTGAAAGGCCGTCGGCCGTCGGTCGATTTTCTCGTCGCGCTTCCGGCGAGCGAATTCGCCCGAACGCGGATGGACGTCGCCGAAATGCGCCGCGCGGCGGAAATCTCCGGCGGTCGATATTTTTCCTTCGAGGCGGCCGACCAACTGGCACGAGAGTTGCCGCCCGGCCGCCGGACGCCCATCGAGTCGTTGCCGCCGGCGCCGCTGTGGAATCGTTGGCCCGTTTTGGCGTTGTTCCTCGGTTTGCTGATCGTGGAATGGGTATTACGAAAACGGCGTGGAATGGTATAGAATGAGATAGCATGAGTCGATGTCATATTTGTTTAGCGGCCGCCGGCACGGCGGCCCGTGTGCTACCGCAAGCCGCCGTACCGGCGGCTGCTAAACATGCTTTGAGATAATCCCCAATCCCTATCCCCCCATGCTCCATCCTTTGCAGCGAAAGATCGTTGCGTTGCGACGCCGCGGGCGGATGGCCGACGCGGTGCGGGGTTTGTGCATCGTCGTCGCGGCAGTGTTGTTGGCGATCGTCGCGCTGGGGGCGATCGACTATCTTGTGCGAATTCAGGACCGGGGCGTGCGGATCATCTTCTCGCTCTCGGCGCTGGGCGTCCTGGGATGGACCTCGTATCGTTTCCTCGGTAAATGCTTGTTTACCCGGCCGCGGGAGGTCGATTACGCTCGACAAGTCGAGCGGACGTTTCCCGAGTTGCGCAACCGGCTGGTCAGCGCCGTGCAATTTCTGCGCGAGTCGGACGACGATCCGACGGCCGGATCGGCCGCGCTCCGCCGCGCGGTCATCGAGGGAGTCGAGACCGATGCCCGATCGTTGGATTTCACCGCCGTCCTGGATCGGCGTCGGCCGATGCGGGCCGCCGCGCTGTTGGCCGCCGCGTGTCTGTTGGCTGGCGTGCCGATCGCACTAGCGCCGACGACCGCACAAACCGCCCTGGCGCGGATCGGAAATCCGCTCGGCCACCAGCAGTGGCCACAAACCACTCACCTGGAGATTCGCCGTCCGGTGGAGCCGCCGGCGATCGAATCGGTTTCCATCCGCCTGATTCCGCCGGCCTACACCGGCCTGCCGGCCGCGAACGCCGAACGGCACATCCGCGCCTTGCGGGGAACGCGGGTGCAAATCTCCGCCAAGGCCGATCGGCCGCTGGCCGCCGCGTCGCTCTGCCTTGAAAACGGAACAAAGATTCCCGTCGAGATCGGCGACGACGGCCGCATTCTGAATATCGGCCACGACGGCGTCCCATTCGTCGTCGATAAGTCCGGTTCATACTGGTTCGAGTTGACCGACCGCGAGGGGTTGCGGAGCGAGGGGGACCGTTGGGAGATTCAAGCCGTCGCCGACGCGCCGCCGACGGTCGTCATCAAGCGGCCGACCGCCGATCTTATCGTCACCCCGGAGGCGACGGCGCCGATTCGGGTCGCGGCCAAGGATGATCTGGCCGTCGCCCGGATTGAATTGGTATATCGTCTGGACGAATCTGAACCGGAGCGGCGATTGACGATCTCCGAGGGTGACAGCCGCACCGTGGATTATCGCTGGGATCTCGCCCCGCTGGCGCTTCGGCCGGGAATGAAAGTGCAATTTTTCGCGACTGCCGACGACTATCTGCCCCAGTCGGGCAAGAGCGATCCGCGACGCCTGCTCGTCGTTTCGGCCGATGAGTTGCTCGCCCGCCTCGCCGGCCGCGTAAAACTCATCGCAGCCGAGCTGCGCCGCGCGCTCGATATGCAGCGCGGCTGCCGTGAGCGGGTCGAGGTCCTGCGCTCCAGTCTTGCGGAGTCGCAGCGTCTTCAGCGGACGGACTTGGACCGCCTGCAAGCCGCGGAACATGCCCAGCGGGAGGTCGATCTGTTGCTGTCCGGCGGCGGCGAAGGTTTGCCCAGGCACGTCCGTGCGCTGTTGACCGACATGGAGAACAACCGCGTCGAAAATCCGCTTCTTCGCGGGCGAATGGCGTCCTTGCTCGACGAACTCGGCCGGCTCGAGCGGCAACGCCTGCCGGCGATCGGCCGCGAGCTTGCCGCCGCGGTGAAATCGGCTCGTATCGACCTGGAAGGGCAGGGGGGGCGGCGCCGTGTCGCCGACGCGCTGGACGCCGCCGTCGAAAACCAAAACGCAGTGATCGCCGTGCTCGAACTATGGATCGACCGGCTCACTCGATCGGACGAATCGGGCGGGTTTATTCTTCAAATCGGGATACTGCTGCTCGATCAGCAGGACGTTGCGCGACGGACGGCGGCGATCGGCCGCCGCACGCTTGCTCGGCAGTTGCGCGACCTGCCGCCGCAAGACGCCGCCGCACTCGCCGCAGCCGCCTCCGCACAACTCGAACTCGCCCAACGCACGGATCGCTTGCTGCAAGAGTATGCAGGACAGGTTGACAACCTGTCCTACTTGGACAAAACCCGTTGCAGGACGGTCGCCGCCGCGATGCGCGCCGCAGCCGAGCGGATCAGACTAAATCAGGTCGGATTGGCCGTCGCCGCTCAGAAGCGGATCGTCCGCGACTTGCGGGAAATTCTCGGACGCGCCGTCCGCGGCGGCCAAACGGAATCCTCCACCGGAGATCGAGCCGTCGAGATCGAAGACGATCGGAATGGGAAGCCGACCGACTCCCACGAAAAACCCGGCCGGCCGGGCGACCAGCCGGGTAGCGCGACCGATCAAAATAAACCACACGAAAAGCCGGACATGGAGCGGACGCGGGCCAGGATGATGCGGCTCTGGGGCGAGTTGCCCCCGCACGTCCGCGAGAAAATGATGCAATCGCCCGTCGAGGATTTCCCGCCGAAGTACGAATTGATGATCGAGGAGTATTTCCGACGGCTGGCCGAGGGGGAGAAAGGGAGACAAGGAGAAAGGGAGACAAGGAGAAGGGGAGACAAGGAGAAGGGGAGACAAGGAGAAGGGGAGACAAGGAGAAGGGGAGACAGGGAGAAGGGAAGAGAGAGGAGAGAAGAGTGATTAAAAGCAAATATCTCGTTCCCACGCTCCGCGTGGGAACGCACCGCCGGGACGCTCCGCGTCCCCAAGTAGGACAGGTTGCCAACCTGTCCCACGTACTCCGCATTGCACCAAAAATTATCCTGTGTTCTTTATTCCTACTCCTCTTCCCTCTTCCCTCTCCTCTCTACGCGGCGGAAAAAGAGGCGGCCAAGCCGATCACGCCCGCCGCCGAGCGGAGCATCGACCGCGGCCTGAAATGGCTCGTCGCAAGGCAACACGACGACGGCAGCTTCGGCGACGGCCAGTATCGGGGCAACACGGCGGTCTGCGCGTTGGCGGGCATGGCGATGATCTCCGGCGGCAGCACGCCCGGCCGAGGCCCTTACGGCGATCGGCTCCGGCGCTGCGTCGATTATTTGCTCGGCTGCGTCCAGCCGAGCGGATTTATCTCGGGCGGCGATTCGGCCCGCGGCCCGATGTACGGACACGGCTTCGCCACCATGTTCCTGGCCGAATGTCACGGCATGTCGCCGCGCGACGATCTGCGCAAAAAACTGACCAAGGCAGTGAAAATCATCGTCGACAGCCAGAACGAGCAGGGAGGGTGGCGCTACCAGCCGGTCCGCGCGGAGGCCGACGTCTCGGTCACCGTGTGCGAAGTGATGGCCCTGCGAGCGGCACGAAACGCCGGCCTGTTCGTCCCCAACGAAACCATCGACCGCTCGATCGAATTCGTCAAACGGAACCAGAACGCCGACGGCGGGTTTGCATACATGCTTCAAGGCCCTCGGGAAAGCGCGTTCCCCCGTTCCGCGGCCGCGGTGGTCGCTCTGTTCAGCGCAGGGGTTTACGAGGGGCCGGAAATCGACAAGGGGTTGGAATATCTCATGCGGTTCATGCCCGGCAGCGAAGCCGCCAGACGCGAGACCTACTACTTTTACGGCCAATACTACGCCGTGCAGGCGACGTGGATCGCCGGCGGCCGGCGCTGGGACCGCTGGTACGGGGCGGTCCGCGACGAACTGATCGCCCGCCAACGCGACGACGGCGCGTGGGTCTCGGCCAACGGCAATCAATACGCCACGGCGATGGCCTGTATCGTGTTGCAGGTTCCGAACAACTATTTGCCGATTTTTCAGAGGTGAAGGATAGTGGATAGTGGGTAGTGGATAGTGGGTAGTGGATAGTGGATAGTGGATAGTGGGTAGTGGGTAGTGGGTAGAACGGAGAGGAAACGCCCCCGGACTGCGGTCCGGGGGGGGAATGGTGGACGCGGTGATACAAATATTCAATGTTCAATGTTCAATGTCCAATGTCCAATGTTTAATTTGCATTTTGCATTTTGCATTGATTCCTACGATGTCGCTCGCCGCGGCGCGGGTCGTGCCGGTCGATGGCGAACCGTTCCACGCCGAATTGATCGGTGCGAAGGCCGATTGGCGGCTCACCTTCCGTACCGATGGGCAACAACGCATGATGCCGGCGGCCGATCTGGTCCGCTGGGGACACTGCCCGGAACAGGGCAGGGCAGGGGGGCTGCTGCTGGCCGACGGCGGATGGATCGCGGCGCATGTAGCGACCGCCGACCGGGAAAAACTAACCGCCGACAGCGATCTGTTCGGAACGTTCTCTCTACCGCTCGAATCGCTCGCCGGCGTGGTTTTCGATTTCTCCTCCCCTCTCCCGCAAGCGGAAGAGGGGCACCATTTTTTCTCCCCTCTCCCTTTGGGAGAGGGGCAGCGGTTTTTCTCCCCTCTCCCTTTGGGAGAGGGGCAGGGGGTGAGGGCGCTGCTGGAAAACGGCGATGAACTGACCGGGCCGCTACTAGGCATCGCCGATAACGTCGTCCGGCTCCAGACCGACGTGGGAACGGTCGAAATCCCGACCAACCGCATCACAGCGATCATCCTCCCCATAAAGCCGCGCCCGTCGGTCGCGCCCGTTGGAAAACATCTCCGCGCCTGGGTCGGACTGAGCGATGGCAGTCGGCTATTGGCCACACGTCTCTTGATCGAAAACGGCTCTGCCGCAATCGACGCCGCCGGCCGGACGTGGAAGACGCCGGCCGAAAACATCGTTTTCCTGCAACCGCTCGGCGGCCGCGTTGTCTATCTCTCCGACCTGAAACCGACCGAGTACCATCAAACGCCGTATCTCGATCTCCCCTGGCCGTGGCGCGCCGACCGCAACGCGACCGGCGGACGGCTCCGCTCCGGCGGACAGCTTTTTCTGAAAGGGCTCGGCGTTCACAGCGCCTCGCGACTCGTCTTCTCCCTTCTCCCTTTGGGAGAGAAGCCGGGGGCTGACAAGAAAAACTCCCCTCTCCCACTGGGAGAGGGGCAGGGGGTGAGGGCTGTCAAACAATCCGACTCCCCTCTCCTTCCGGGAGAGGGGCCGGGGGTGAGGGCGGCCGGTGTTCCAAAACGGTTCCAGGCCCTCCTGGGCATTGACGACTCGACCGACGGCCGGGGCAGCGTGCGGTTCCGCGTGCTGGTCGATGGCCGCGAAAGATACGTCAGCCCGATCCTTCGCGGCGGCGATCCGCCCGTGCCGGTCTCGGTCGAACTGACCGGTGCCAAGCGGCTGGAGCTGGTGGTCGATTACGCCGATCGGGCCGACGTGTTGGACCACGCCGATTGGCTCGATGCGCGGTTGGTGGAATAGTGGGCGGAAGGGTGAAACATTTACAAGCATGACTTGAACAGGAGAAAACAGAGGAAACGGAGTTCCGAAGAGCAATGATATTCTCCGTTGCCTCTGTTTCCTCCTGTTCATAAACTCGCCAATATCCGGCGGGAAAGGAGATTACCATGCTATCCGTTTTGTACTGATGAGATTGCGGAATGATCGTGGGCGTAAGGGGCCGCGGGGTTCCCTCCATTTTTTCCGATCGTTCCATTACGATAGCAGTAGTATGGTGGGGGGTTGAATAGTATCGAGGCGTTTTGTATACTATCGTCTATCTCGTCGGGGCGTTTCGCCCTAGTTGAAGCATGTGGTATTCCTGATCGGTTGACGCGCGGTGGAGATAGGGTATCCATAATCTGATCTCGAAAGAGGATTCTCTCGATGAATTCTGGTTGGTACATCAAGTTCAGCGACGACAATATCGAGGGGCCGCTGTCGGCCGCTGCTCTTAAGGGGCGGGCACTTCGCGGGCATGTCATTCCGGAAACGATGGTTCGGCTCGGCACTAATCGCAACTGGGTGGCGGCCTCCCGCGTCAAGGGATTATTTGATTCAGAGGTAAAGGAAGCCGATGTTTTTACGGATAAAGAGCAACCGAAAACGAGCTTTCCCGATCATGGATGGAATGACGAAGATAATCATAAAGCGCCGCAAGCAACCAGCGCGCCACTAGAGCCTGTTTCCAACGCGAACCAATCCTCCACGAGCGCGGAATCATCTTCTCAGCCGACTACTACTGTAAGCGAAGAAGGCAGTCAAGCCACCGATTCTTCCTCCTCTCGGCTTGTGTCATGTTATGACTGCGGCAAATCAATCTCTCGCTTCGCATCAGTGTGTCCGAATTGCGGATGCCCTGTCGTTGAGCCGTCTCGGGCAGACAAATATCCCGCCTTGCAAGCAATCGCGGGAATCTATATGTTCTTCGCCGTGATTATCCCAATCGTTTGTATAGTCGCACTTATTATTATCGCGGGAACAGATGATATCGAGGCAAAGCCCCAAATAATGATTGCCCTCGTAGTTTACATGATATTGTCGCCTATTTTCCTTTATGGTGCTGGTGAACTTATCCTCTTGCTAATTGGAATCGAAAAAAATACAAGTTCATTGCGGGGGATAACATTCGCGGAACGGAAGGAAAGGGAAATTAGTCACCAGGAAGCAGATAAACGTTTTCGAGAAGAGAAAATAAAAAAACAAATTAAGTACGATAAGGCGAAACCGAAACTCTCTTCTGATCTATGGGAGATTATCTCACACACCGACTACAAAGTACCAGTACGTATTGAGTTATTAAAACCGGTTTCGACACGGGAATTTACAGAAAATAATCCGAAATTAATTCTAATTCTAGTTGACAAACGTCCCTGGAAGGATAAAATAATCGGCAAAGCGACGAAGCAGATAACTTGTTGCATTAATGTTGAACATGTTGCCGACTTGGCATTGTTGTCAAATGTTGAGCGAGTCAGTAGATGGCACTGTTAGAATCTCAGCAGTGCGGCGGCCCAGGACTGGCGGATTCCTGGCGGGGTTAGCTAAGCACGGATAGCTCTTGGCCTATTAGATTATCAAGTTATGGAAAGGTTATAACATGAACAATGGATTTTCGGACGATGTATTAAAAGGTTTCCTTACAGAGGTGCTCGAAATTGGTAAAGGAAAATATGTCAGTGCTTCTGAAATTGGAGCGATTCTTTACGGCAATGATGAGAAAGCACAACTTATGAGTGCCATAAATGTTGCCGATGCTTGTAAGAAAAGTGGGTTAGCAAATGTTTCAACTTCCTATGAAGAGATTTCACTTACCCGAAAGGGGATGGAGTTCATTGGAATAACCGATTGACATTGTAAATCAAATAATTAACATCTGAACGCAGCCGAGCACTGGTGGCAGGCACGGGGTGCCTGACCTATCAAACGACCCTCGTCGCAGTGCCGCGTGGACGCGGCGGCTAAACGGACTTCACGCCCCGAACTTCGCCAGACGCTCGGCGTGGGCCAGGGCTAGCGGCATTAGATAAACGCCGGGAAAATGACCCAGCCCGCCGCGAAGCGCTTCCTGCTCGCCGAAGGCAGTCAGGCCGTCGGGACGACACGTCTCGGCAACCAACAACGCCGGGACCGGATGCCAACTGTGACTGGCCAATCGGGCGGGTGTGCTGTGGTCGCCGGTCACGATCAACACCGTCGGCTCGAGGGCCATCACACGCGGCACGATCGAGTCGAACTGCTCGATCATCTTGACCTTTGCATCGAAGTCGCCGTCCTCGCCGCGGCTGTCGGTGTACTTGAAGTGGACGAAGAAAAAATCGTGGTCCGCCCAGGCCTTTTCGAGCACGTCGATCTCCTCCTCCAACGTGCCGGGCGTGCCGACCACCTCCATGCCGACAAGCTGGGCCAAGCCCTTGTACATCGGATAGACGGCAATCGCGGCGGCCTTCAGCCCATAGACTTCCTCGTAGCCGTCGATTGACGGGGCGGCCGAAAAACCGCGCATGGTCAGCCCGTTGGCCTTCGGCTGATCGGCCAGCAGTTTTTTGGCCTCGGCGATGAACAGGGCCGCCACCTCGGCCGTTCGCTTGCTCACGTCATCGCGGGCGACCGGGGCCAGCGGCGGAACGCCGGTCTGCTGCGGATCGGTGTCGGCCACGTTTCCGCCCAGCCCTTCGCCGCGAAAGATGACCACGAAGCGGTGCTCCTTGACCGGCTCGACGAAGACCTCGACGCCGGGGACTTTCACCTGGCGGAGTTTTATGGCCAGCGGGGCGCTCTCGTCGGTTGGGATGCGTCCGGCGCGGCGGTCGGAGATGTTGCCTTGTGGGTCGATGGTACAGAAGTTGCAACGGATGGCCACGTCTTTCGGTCCCAGCTTGAAACCGACGCCGGTCGCCTCCAAGGCCCCGCGGCCGATGAAATGTTTTACCGGATCGTAGCCGAACAGGGACAAATGTCCGGGGCCGCTGCCGGGTGTGATGCCCGGCGCGATGGGGTACATGCTTCCCTGAACTCCCTGTTTTGCCAAAGCATCCAAGTTTGGGGTCTTGGCGGCCTCGAGTTCCGTAGGTCCGCCGGGCGTGACGGGCAACCCCCCCAGGCCATCGGCCACCAGCATGACGATTTTCGATTCGTTCCGGATTTTCAGATCGCGGACCAGGGGTTGGATATCCACGGCAAGGCTCCTTTATTTTTCAGCTTGGATCGGTAGAATGTTTTACGGTAACAAAAGGCTGCTAAGGGTGGAAGGGGGAGAAAGTGCGAATGATGAATGTTGAATGATGAATGATGAATGTGTGCTGTTCATCATTCCCCGAACCCCAAACCCCGATTCCCCGCCATGAAACCGCTCGACCCGATCGCTTACGACTATTCCGGCCTGATCGCTCCTAAGGACGCCCCGCGGTTCGTTCGCCAAACGGGCTTGGTCGAGGCCGACCTGAAGTGGCTTGCCCCGCGTCTGGCCGGCGCGCGTCAGGAAGTGCTCGACAACCTTGCAATGTACGAACGCGGCGTACAGCCGCCGGAAGAGAAACAACCGTTGGATGCCGCCTTCTTCGACCTGCCCGAGCGGTTGCTGGACGAGGACCGGCCGCTGATGGACCGGATCGTCGCCGCGGGCGACCGGATGGCGAAAGAAGTGGATCGGGTGGTGATCCTCGGCATCGGCGGCTCATACATGGGCGCCAGGGCGCTGTTCGAGTCCTGCTGCCACCCGTATCACAACGAACTCTCGCGCCAGCGGCGGGGCGGCCGGCCGAAAATCTACTTCGCGGGAAACAACGTCGACAACGACTCCACCCAGGGGCTGCTCGATCTGTCCGAGGGGACCGACGACTGGGGCATCATCGTCATCAGCAAGAGCGGCACGACGCTGGAGACGGCCGTCGCCTTCCGGCTGTTTCTCGATTCGCTGCGGAAGGCCTGCGGGGGCGACGATGAAAAACTTCGCAACCGGGTCATCGCCATCACCGGCGAGACGGGCGGACTGCGCGAACTGGCCGAGTCGATCGGCTGCCGGGACATCTTCCCCATCCCCGACGGCGTGGGCGGGCGCTATTCCGTCCTCTGCGCCGTGGGGCTGCTGCCGGCCGCCGTGATGGGACTCGACGTAAGCCACCTGCTCGAAGGAGCGGCCGCGATCAACGAGCGGTTTCGCACCTCGCCGCCGTTGGAAAATCCCGCGCTGGACTACGCTGGGCTGTCGCGGCTGATGGAGACCCGACGCGGCGAGTCGATCCGCGTGCTTTCCGTCTGGGCCAACGGCCTGGAAGCGGTCGGGTTGTGGTACGACCAGTTGCTGGCCGAAAGCCTGGGTAAGAACGGTTGGGGACCGACGCCGCTGACGGTCCTTAACACCCGCGACCTACATTCCCGCGGCCAGCAACACCAGGAAGGCCGCCGCGACAAGCTGATAACCAACATCGTGGTCGAGCAGACACACCGCGAATGGCTGGCCATCGAGCCGTCGGATTTCGACCAGGACAATCTCAACGCGTTGTCGGGAAAAACGTTGCCGGACATTCTTCGCGCGGCCTACGCCGGCGTGAACCAGGCTTATGCCGAGGACTATCGGCGGACGGCCACGATCACCTTGCCCCGGCTCGACGAAGGCTCGCTCGGCCAACTGTTTCAGATGCTCATGCTGGCCACGGTCGTCGAGGGCCGGCTGGTGGGCATAAACCCCTACGGCCAGCCCGGCGTCGAGGCGTACAAAAAACACATGAACGCTATCTTGCGGGGAAAATAGAGGAGGGGACGCGGCACATTTAGCCGTCGCGCCCACATGGCGTTGGGTTGCGACGGAGCGTTTAGCCCGGCCACTCGTGGCCGGCGGCGGGCGTTGATGTTTTCATGAAACGTCGCGGAAAACGTCTTTGTCGGTAAGATATCCCCGGGCCTCGGCGAAAGGCATCATCCGCCGCCGCAACGACTCGAACTGACTTATTTGCAACTGCCGCCGCAGGGCTTCCCGAGCGATCTCGCTGCAGTTCTTACCTGACTGCCGCGCCACCTTCGTCAGTAGCTTGTTCAGATCGTTGCTGAGCCGGGACACCAGCCGGGGTACATCCTCTTGTCAGGTACCTTTGTTCAGAAAAGCTTCCTCGACCTGATAAAGAACACAAGCGATTGTGGCTGGATTCATACGCCCCTCGCCAAAATGGATTGTCGCAGACTGAATCGCAATCTGCATTGCTGCTTTAATGTCTTCTTGTGAAATGCTCTGTGTATCAACGTTAGCAAATGGTTTTCGCTTGAACATCTTCTCGAACTCTTCATAGCCACGAATCCACCAAAATGTGTCGTAAAACGATGTCCCGTACGCTCGTATCCATATCCACATGAATCGTGGATCATTGACGTTGGGCGCTTCGCGATGGCAGCGATTGCATAGCAGAACTAGGTTTGAAGGCTCATCCGGACCGCCCATGGAATCGGGGATGATGTGGCAGCGATGCAGAACACTCTTGTAGCCGCATCTCCAGCAACGCTCATGTGCCTCAGCCCAATCAACGCTTAGCCCGCATTCATCCTCGCGCCGTACCCAATAATCAATGATGTCCTTACATTTGGTTGTGGGCATGTATTGACTACTCCATGCACTTAACTACCCTGCAACACGTTTTCCACCAATGTGAGTATGGTCGGGGCGCAAGCGGCCGTCAGCCTCTTCCCTTTTCCGTCAGCAGGCCAGACACGTACTTGTGGATAACGCTGGACAGCAGCGTCTGGTAGGGAATCCCTTCCCGCGCCGCGATCACCTGAAGGTCGCCGAGGTCTTTCGACGACAATCGGATGTTGATCCTTGCGTCCTTCCGAAGTGTGCTTTGTGCGGCGTCGCGGAGCTTACGCCGCTCGCGTTTGACGTTCTTTAGCGACCGCCACTCGCCGCGTTCGTAGGACTCGGCCAATGCCTTTTCTTCTTCATCAAAATGGATTTTTTTCATTTTTTTCCCCTCAAATACTCCTCGGTCGCTTTCCGACTCGGAATCATGGTCTTTAAGAAGATTTCCTCATCGCTTTCGGTATAAGGAACCAGATACACGTAGTCGTCAATTTCCACGATGACCTGTTTCTGTCCCGGGTACTTCCGCTGATTCGGGTGCTCGACGACATCCAGCGCCTCGTCACGTTCGAGAATGAGGAGCACCTGCTCAAAACAGACCTCGCGATTTCGGATCAACCACTCGTTCTTCTCGCTACTCCAACGGATAATCTTCATAATAATATTGTATGACATTGTGTGCCTGTTGTCAACATACAATATCCTGTCCCGCCGCCTGCTCTCGTTCGCGTTCCAGGTACGCGCGGCCTTGACGAATGCCGATGTGATCCCAGGGCAGGGGGGCGTCGGCGGGGTAGGGGAGATGCAGCGTTTTTTCCACGTCAATGCCCGCGTCCGAGAGCGCTTGCCACCATAGCTCGGGATTAAGTTTTTCCGCCCAGGCGTCGAACCGGGCGCCGCGCCGCCAGGCCAATTCGATCGCCTCGCCCATGCGACGGTCGCCGCGGCAGAGCACGCCTTCGAGCAAACTCGCCTCGACGTCGTGGCATCGAAGCCGGACGCTCCGCAGACGCTTTCGCCGATGCAAAAATTCGTGTGCCCAACGGAAATACTCGCGTCGCTGCATGGCGTTCCACTGGTAAGGCGTTTGCGGCTTGGGGACGAAGTTCGAGACGCTGGCGACCACTTCGACCGGCCGGCCGCGGACCTCTTTGCCCAGCCGCGAGATCGTCTCCGCCATCTCGATGATCCCCTCCAGATCGCCCTCCCGCTCGCCGGGCAGTCCACACATGAAATACAACTTCACCCGCGAAAAACCGTTCTCGAACGCCCGACGGCAGCCGGCGTAGAGGTCTTCGTTGGTGATCGGTTTGCCAATTTGCCGGCGCATGTCGTCGCGGGCGACCTCCGGGGCCAAGGTCAGGCTCGAATGGCGGTCGGTGTTCAATACCTCGCCGACAATGCGCAACTGCTCGTTGATCCGCAGGCTGGGCAGCGAAACGCTGACGTGCAGCGGCCGGAAAATCTCGTGCAGCCGACGGATCAGTACGTCGAAGTCGGGATAATCGCTGCTGGAAAGCGACAGCAGCGAGATTTCGTTGTAGCCGGTGTTGCGGTATTGCTCGACGGCCGCTTGCACAATGCTCTCGATCGAGCGGAACCGCAACGGACGCTTGATCGTCGTGCTCTGGCAGAAGCGGCACCTGCCCGGACAGCCGCGCATGATCTCCACGGCGATGCGGTCCTGCACACACTCGACCTGCGGCACGACCGGGGCCGTGGGCGGCGGATACGACTCCAAGTCTTCAACCACCGCCGGAGCGATCAGCGCGGGCAGACCGTCCCGCGCCGGGCGCAGCGCCGTCGGCCGGCCGTCGTCGTCGTATTCCGAGCGATAGAACCGGGGCACGTAGGCGTAAGGGAGCCGGGCGGCCATCTCGGCCAGAATCGCTTCTCGTTCTCGTCGTGTGCCACTGCTGGCTTGTCCAGCAGTGCTTGTGAGACTTCCGTGGGCGGCACTGCTGGACAAGCCGGCAGTGGCGCCCACTTTCAACGGTTTGGAAAGTTGCATCCACAGTTCGCACACCTCGGGCAACGACTGCTCGCCGTCGCCGACGATGAACAGGTCGATGAACCGGGCCATCGGCTCGGGGTTGGCCGCGCACGGCCCGCCGGCGATCACCAGCGGATGCTCCATCGTCCGCTCATCGGCCGCCAACGGAATACCGCCCAAGTCGAGCATCGTCAACACGTTGGTGCAACAGAGTTCGTATTGCAGCGTGAAGCCGAGCACGTCGAACTCCACCAGCGGGGTGAAGGTTTCGAGGCTGTAGAGCGGTAGGCGATGCTCGCGTAGCAACTGCTCCATGTCGGCCAGCGGCGCGAAGGCCCGTTCGCAGGCCCAATCGTCGCGCCGGTTCATCGTGTCGTAGAGCACCTGAACGGCGTGGCAACTCATGCCGATCGAGTAGGCGTCGGGGAACGCCAGACAGAGCTTGCCGCGTAGGTTTCGATGGTCCTTGACCACCGCGTTCCACTCGCCACCGACGTACTGCGCCGGCGTCTGCACCTGGGGCAGTAGGCGATCGACGACGAGGTTTTTCAGAGTTTGGTTTATCATGGCCGCTTTCTTGCCGAATTATCGCTTATGCCATTGCAGATAAACAGGGGCACCGATTTGGGGGCCGGCAAGTTGTGGACTATAATATACTGGTGTGTTGCGAATTCCGAATGATTTGAACAGGAGAAAACAGAGATAACAGAGCTTGGCAAAAAAGCAACATGTTCTCTCTGTTGCCTTTGTTTCCTCCTGTTCAAAATTGAAACGGGGACGCAGCTAGTATCGGCAAGCTGTGATGCAACAACTAGCTACGTCCCCGTTTCGACTTCCGTTTTGACTTCTAGTTTGCAGGAAAAGGATTCGGACATGAGCGAAGCCTTAACAAAACAAAAAGAACTTGAAGAGTTTCTGTTCCGAAAATTTTTTGAGAAGAAGTTGCATTATACGATTTCTCAACTCGATTTGTCTGAGAGTCCGGACGCCTTTCTTACCTTGAAAGGAAAAGGCAAGCGAATTGCCATCGAGCATGTTAGTTACTTCAATGACAAGGTTTTAGGGAAATGCTCGGCTCTTCCAGCAATTGGAGAATTCTGGAAAAAAGTAGAAACGAGTCTTTGTCAGCAAGTCAGCCATCGAAAACATTTGTCCGACATAGAAGAATGTCGAGTTAAACTCAATAATCGCCTGAAAATACGAGGAAGCAAAATATCTTTGGCAAAACAATTTGCACAAGAACTTGTTGGTTTCCTTGAAAAACACCCTTTTTCGGGACATAAACGTTTTCCCTCGGCTAACGCCCGCCCACCCAATGCCATCTTTTCTGGATTTCCGACTCTGGAATCCACGGTTTCTTATATTTTGATTTGGCGGAACAAGGGAGGCGATTATCCTTACCGTAACTGGATATGCGATAATATCAGTACTGGTTGCATCGGTCTTGACCTCAACAACATCAAAGAAAATATTAAGAATAAGAATAAGCTGGCCACAAAGTACAACTGGCAGCCAGCAGACGAAAAATGGTTGCTCATCGCAGCGGATGGCAAAATCCTGAGTAATAAGGCTGGGCCACCAGAACAACAGGTGGATTGGAACGACTTAGAGTTGGGCGATTTGTGCCGCAAATCCCCTTTCGGCAAAATCATTTTTTGGGAGTATGTCCGTGACTGGTACAAATCGCTGAAACCTAATTGTCCAATTGTTAGAGAAGACAAGGGGGTCGGGTCAAGACGGCGAGATGGCGCCGACGAAAAGGGCTGAGGTTGTGTGCCGGTGGCTTTGCTATTGCATCACCAGTCGATGCGTTGGCTCAGGCCAGGGAAGATGGAGTTTTTGTAGACTCTCAAGATGCAGGTCAAGGGCTTCGCAGGCGTGGGCGAACGCTTCGGCCAACGTGTCGCCGCTGGTGATGATATCCGGAATATCGGGAAAGTCCACTACATAAGCAGGCTCTTTGGCTTGATAGGTGATGGTGAACACGTAGTTTCGATATTCATGAGTGGTGGTCATCGTTCAAGGGCCTCCAATAATTTGCGGATATCGGCCGGATGGCAGGTGTTGCGTGAACCGTGTGGACGGACGATCGTCAGAAGCCGCCCGTCCGCCCGATGAAACGTGCAATGGCTACCCCGTCGATTGAATAATACACCCCCGCGACCGCAGTCGCGGGGCGTTTCCTTTATTATGTTGCATACTATAATATCATTATCGTACATCCGAGAACATCCGAGGAGCAGACTATCATGTGTCACAAGCTAGTCTTGGCCTCCGCTTTGGCGTTTACCTGCGGCGTACTGCCCGCCTTGGCCCAATCGCGCTCGGCGATGGAGTCCGCCCGCAACAGAATGGTGGACGATGAGATCGTCGCGGCGGGGGTGAAAAACGAGCGGGTCATCCGGGCGATGCGCGAGACTCCACGGCACGAGTTCGTGCCCCGCCACCGGCGGAAGTTCGCCTACGTCGATATGGCGTTGCCGATCGGCGATGGGCAGACGATCTCGCCCCCGTTTATCGTGGCATACATGACCGAGGCCATCGATCCGCAGCCAAGCGACAAGGTGTTGGAAATCGGCACGGGCAGCGGCTATCAGGCGGCGGTGCTGGCCAAACTGGTCCGCGCGGTATACACGATCGAGATCGTCGAACCGCTCGGACGCAAGGCGGCGAAAACCCTGGAGCGGCTACGCTACGACAACGTTCACGTGAAGGTGGGCGACGGCTACCTGGGCTGGCCGGAACATGCTCCGTTCGACAAGATCATCGTCACCTGTTCGCCGGAGAAGGTGCCGCCGGCGCTGGTCGCGCAGCTCAAGGAAGGGGGCCGGATGGTGATCCCCGTCGGCGAGCGATACCGACAAACGCTCTGCCTGTTGAAGAAGACCGACGGCAAAATGGTTTCCGAGACGCTCCAGCCGACGCTGTTCGTGCCGATGACCGGCCGGGCGGAGGCGGGGCGAAAGGTGTTGCCCGACCCGGCCAATCCGACGATCAACAACGGCGGCTTCGAGCGGTTCGCCGGCGATCCGCCCGCGCCCGACGGCTGGCATTACCAGCGTCAATTGGAGTTGGTCTCCGCCAAGGACGCGCCGGAGGGGGAGCATTACGTAGTTTTCAGCAACGAGACGGCCGGTCGCGGCAGCCATGCCCTGCAAGGCTTCGCCGTCGACGGACAAAAAGTGCCGCGGTTGGAGCTTTCGGTGCTGGTCCGCGGCAATGACATCCGCCCGGGCCAGAACGCGCGGCAATTGCCCGTCATCATCATCAGCTTCTACGACGAGAACCGGGCCACGATCAGCGAGGTCGGGCTGGGACCGTGGCGGGGCACCTTCGATTGGCAGTACGAAAGCAGGCGGTTCATCGTCCCGCGCAAGGCCCGCGAGGCCGTACTGCGGATCGGCTTGCTCGGGGCCACCGGCGAAATCGCCTTCGACGATCTGAAGTTGGCCCCGGCGGGGAAGTAGTGGAGCGGGGAGAGGGGAGAGGGGAGCGTGCCACTGGCTTTGCCAGTGCAAATTCGCGGACAGATCGCCAATTCCACATTCCCA
>JAUWNG010000160.1 GCA_030612765.1 Planctomycetota bacterium | reverse complement strand
TAACGACTACCCCCTACCCCGTCTCCACTACCCACTACCCACTACCCACTACCCACTATGCCGCTAATTCTCGAATCACTGCTGAAGATTGCCGTGCTGGTCGGCGGTCTGATGACCGCGGCGGCATATTTGGTGCTGGTCGAGCGTTGGGTCGCGGCTTGGGTGCAGGACCGCTTGGGTCCGAACCGGGTGGGAGTGCCGCTGACGAAAATCCGTCTGTTCGGACTGGGCCAGCCGGTGGCCGATGGAGTGAAGTTTCTGACCAAGGGGGAGTTCACGCCCGGGCAAGTGGACAAGATTTTGTACTTCGTCGCGCCGGTGACGATTTTCGTCGCCGCGATGGCGGCGTTCGCGGTGGTCCCGCTGGGCAGCGTCGTGTTGCCGGCCTCGTGGGGCTTCGACGGACCGATCCGGCTGGCCGTCGCGCCGGGGTTGGACGTGGGTATGCTCTACATCTTCGCCGTCGGCAGCGTGGCCGTCTACGGCGTGGTCCTCGGCGGCTGGGCCAGCAACAACAAGTACAGCTTCTTCGGCGCGGTCCGCAGCAGCGCCCAGTTGATCTCCTACGAACTGCCGTTGGGACTGGGCATTCTCGGCGTGATATTGGCGACCGGATCGTTGAGGCTCGACAACATCATTATCGAGCAGGCCCGATCGGGCACGTGGAACGCGCTGGTCCAGCCGCTGGGGTTCGTGGTCTTCTGCGTGGCGGCGTTCGCCGAGGCCGGCCGATTGCCCTTCGACCTGCCAGAGGCCGAGCAGGAACTCGTCGGCGGATACCATACCGAGTATCTCGGCGTCAAACTGATGCTGTTCATGGTCTCCGAGTTCCTGCACATGATCCTGGCGGCGTTTCTGATCGTGATCCTGTTCCTTGGCGGCTGGCATTTCTGGGGTCTGACCGGCTCGGCCGAGGCGGTCTCGTGGCCGGTGGCCTTGCTGCGGGTGGTCGTGCTGCTGGCGAAAGTGATGGGCATGATCCTGTTCTTCATGCTTGCCCGCTGGAGTTGGCCCCGATTTCGATACGATCAGTTGATGGAAGTCGCCTGGAAGGTGATGATCCCCTGGGGGTTGATAAACGTGGTCGTGGTGGCTACGTGGATGGAGTACGGCGTCCAACTGGCAAGGCCGTGGAATCTTTCCGCCGCGCAAGGCATGGCTGTCGTCGGCTGGGGAGTCTTGTTGCTTTGCTGGCTGGCGACCACGATTATCGACCCAACCGCGTCGGGCAACCGCCCGCGACGCGATTTGTCGATAAAAGACAATTGTACGAAATAGACAATAAACGCCCCGCGACTGCGGTCGCGGGGGGGGCGAATTCAACCATGAAAACCGACGACCGGAACATCAACTGGGTGCAAGAGCCGCGATTGGGACTGGCCGGCCGATCGTATCTGCTGTTGTTCGTTCAAGGGCTGACCACCACGCTGCGACATTTTTTCAGCCGCAAAAAGACGGTCCAATCGCCCGAGCAGCGACACGAGATTCCCGATCCGTCGATCTACCGCGGCGTGCATCGGCTGAACCGGGACCAGCAAGGCCGGGTAAAATGCGTCGCCTGCTTCCTTTGCGCCACGGCCTGTCCGGCCAATTGCATCGACATCGTGGCGGCCGAAAGTCCCTGGACGGACCGCGAAAAATATCCCCAGTCCTTCACGATCGACGAGCTTAGGTGTATCTTTTGCGGGATGTGCGAGGAGGCCTGCCCGGTCGACGCCATCGAACTGACGAGTCTCTACGACCTATCGGGCAAGAGCCGCGAGGAGATGGTATTCGACAAGGAAAAGCTGTTGAGCGTTTACGACCAGACGAAGGGGGGAGAGGAAGGTTCAAGGTCAAAGGTTCAAGGTTCAAGGAACAGCCATTTGAACCTTTGACCTTTGACCTTGAACCTTTGACCTTGAACCTTTGACCTTGAACCTTTGACCTTGAACCTTTGACCTTGAACCTTTGACCTTGAGCCTTCCCATGCCCGATCCCCGCCACATCCTGACTCTCGCCGTGTTGCTCGGCGCCGTGGGGCTTTGGCTGATGCTGCCGCGCGGCGGCGCTCGGGGACGCGCGGTGGGAGCCGTGCTGGGTATTGTCGCTCTGGGATTATGGTTCTCGCAGTTTCATGGACTCGGCCAATGGACGGCCGACGGCATGTTCTTCGTGCTCGCGGCCATAGCCGTCGTGGCGGCCGTCGGCGCGGTAACGTCCCGCAATCCGGTCTATTGCGCGATTTGGTTTGGCCTGTCGCTGCTGGGCACCGCCGGGTTGCTGTTGCTGGTAGGCGCCCAGTTTCTCGCCGTGGCCACCGTGCTGGTATACGCCGGCGCGATCCTGGTTATGTTTCTGTTCGTGCTGATGGTTGCCCAGCCCGAAGGGAAAGCGTCCTGCGACCGGATGAGTTGGGAAGCTGGTGTTTCGGCCGCGGCGGGGATTGCGATGGTGGGCGTTCTTTCGGTCGCCATCGGCGGGATACTTTCGCCTTCTTGTCCCGCCATGCCGCCGATCGCGCCTCCGACGCAAGAAGAATTGGCCGCCGGCGTCTTAGATCCGCATCAGGTGGCCCGGTTGGGCGACGAGTTGTTCGGCCGCCGGCTGATAGCGGTCGAAGTCGCCGGAACGCTTTTGTTGGCCGCGCTTGTCGGCGCGGCGGTTATCGTCAATCAGTTTAGCGGCCGTCGGCACGACGGCCAACAAAGAACCGTTTAGCAGCCGTCATGCATCCCGAAATCGCACTGTTGAACGACTTTCTGCTCGTCGGGGCCGCGCTGTTCGGCGTCGGGCTGATCGGTTTCGTGAGCCGGCGCAACATGATCGTGATGTTCCTGTCGGTCGAGATCATGTTGCAGGGCGTGTCGTTGAGCCTGGCGGCATGGGGGCGGTTCCACAACGACTTCGGCGGCCAGGCGTTGGTGCTGTTTATTATCGCCGTGGCGGCCTGCGAGGCGGCCGTCGCACTGGCGCTGATACTGACGTTGTTCCATCGCCGGTGCAGCCTCGATATCGCCGCCTGGCACTTTTTGCGCGAGGCCAACCAGCCGCCGTTCAGGGATGCGCCTTTGCCCGAGGAGCCGTCGGAGCGACTCGAGCCGTGGCCCCATTTGCCGCCCGCCGGCGCGCGCCCGGAGAAGTTCGGGGAAGAGGATAAATATAGACCGAAAGTTTGAGGGAATGACGAATGTCGAAATTCAAATGTCGAATGAATGACGAATGTCGAATGTCGAAACCGGAATGCCGACGTATTCATTCGACATTTGAATTTCGACATTCGTCATTTTTAATGATCCATGTTTGACGTACAAACGCTGTTGATCCTGATTCCCGCCCTGCCGTTGGCGGCGGCGCTGGCCACCGCCGCGCTTGGCACGCGGTTGCTGCGCGATCGGAGCCACGTGCCGGTGGTCACCGCGCTTGTGCTGAGCTTTGCGGCCAGCGTGCTGCTGGTGTTCCAGTTGCAGGAGCGGATCGAAGAGCGTGCAACGCAGCCCGGATCGAGCCAATCCGCCGGCGTCGAGGAGGTGGTCGCTCGCTGGAGTTGGATCAACGTCCCCGACGCCATGCCGCATCCCGTCGATGGACGCGTCGAGACGCCGGGCTGGGGCAATTTCAACATCGAAGTCTCGCTCCGGGCCGATCCGCTTACGGCCGTCATGCTGGCCATGGTCACCTGCATTTCCGCGCTGGTGGCGATCTACTCGATCGGCTACATGCGCGGCGATCCGGGCTACTGGCGGTTCTTCGCCTACGTCGGCCTGTTCGTCTTTTCGATGACCATGTTGGTCTCGGCGAATAATTTTTTGTTGTTGTATGTATTCTGGGAATTGGTCGGCTTGTGCAGCTATCTTTTGATCGGCTTTTGGTATGAACGGCCCGCGGCGGCGGCGGCCGGAAAGAAGGCGTTCCTGGTCAATCGCATCGGCGACGTCGGCTTCGCGCTGGGCATCTTCTTGATCTGGACGACGTTCGGCACGCTCGACTTCGGCGGCGTCTTTCAATCGGTTGGCCAGCACGCCGGCGACTGGCGAGTGACGGCCATTTGCCTGCTGCTGCTCATCGGTGCGTGCGGCAAGAGCGCCCAGTTTCCGCTGCACGTCTGGTTACCCGACGCGATGGAAGGCCCCACGCCGGTAAGCGCCTTGATCCACGCGGCGACGATGGTCACGGCGGGCGTGTACATGGTCGCCCGCTGCACGCCGCTGTTCGCCGCCGCGCCGGACGCCCAATACGTGGTGGCCGTGGTTGGCGGCGTTACGGCGCTGCTCGGCGCGATCATCGCCATCACCCAGACCGACCTGAAGCGGATCCTGGCCTATTCGACGATCAGCCATCTCGGCTACATGTTCGTGGCGCTGGGCACCGGCACGCTGCTGGGTATTACGGCCGGCATGTTCCACCTGATTACCCATGCGTTTTTCAAGGCACTGCTGTTTCTCGGGGCGGGGAGCGTCATGCATGCCGCCGGCGGCGTAATCGACATCCGGCGGCTCGGCGGCCTGCGACGCCGGATGCCCGTCACGTATTGGACGTTTCTGGCCGGCTGTCTGTCGATCGCCGGCGTTGTGCCGTTGGCCGGCTTTTGGAGCAAGGACGCCATTCTGCTTTCCTTGCACGACCGATCCGGCCTGTTCGGAGGCGGGCTGTTCGAGATTCTATATCTCACCACGCTGCTCGGCGTCGTGTTGATCGACTTCTACATGTTCCGGCCGTTCTTCCTCGTGTTTCACGGCAAAGAAAAGATTCCGCCCGAGGCCGGTAATCACCTGCACGAGTCGCCGGGGTCGATGACCGCGCCGCTGGTGGTGTTGGCGTTCGGGTCGGTTGTCGTCGGGGCGTACTTCGAGTGGACGCACGGATTCGCCCATTTCCTCTCGTTCACGCCGTCGTTTGAGTGCCTTGCCCAATCCGGTCATACCGCGATCGGCACGGCCGACAAATGGCGCGTCGCCGCGATCGGTTCCGTGCTTACGGCGGTCGGCGTCGCGACGGCGGCGATGTTGTATCTGGGCAGTGGGAAAGCCGTCGCGCGGCTCGCCCGAGCGATGAACGTCTTCGGCCTCTACAGTCTCTCTTACGGCAAGTTTTTCTTCGATCCGATCTACAACGCGTTTGTGGTGTGGCCGCTGTTGAGCGTTGCGCGATTGGCGGCGTGGTTCGATTGCATGGCGATCGACTCCCTGGTGGACCGTTGCGGCCGGATACCCAAGCTGGCCGGGGCCGCGTTGCGTCCGGCTCAAAACGGTCTGGTCCAGTTTTACGCCCTGGCGATGGTTTTCGGAGTGTTGGTGTTGTTGGGGATTATGTTGATGTAGTTTCACGGTTTAGCGACCGTTGGATTTATGAACTTACTACTACTGACAACGCTGTTCCTCCCCTTGGCCGGGGCGTTGCTGCTCGGCGGCGACCGGAATTGGGCGCGCCACGGAGCGCTGGCGATCTCGCTGGCGGTGTTGGGCATCGCGGTCGTGCTGGTGGCGCGATACCCCGGCGGCACGGCCCCTTTTGCATCCACGGATTGGCCCTGGCTCGATTGGACCGCCGCGCCGATCGACGTCCGTTTTAGCGTTGCCCTGGATGGCCTGAGCCTATGGTTGTTCGCCCTGACCGCGCTGCTGATGGTCGTGGCGGTGCTGGTCGGCTGGGAAGCGATCAAGGATCAGGCGTCGCTGTATTACCGCTTGCTGATGGCCTTGGAGACCGGTATGTTGGGCGTTTTCGTCGCCCGCGACATTATTCTCTTCTACGTCTTCTTCGAGTTCACGTTGATCCCGCTCTTTTTCCTGATCGGCATCTGGGGAGGCCGGCAAAGGCGCTGGGCGGCGATGAAATTCTTCCTCTTCACGCTTGCCGGCAGCGTGCTGACTTTCCTCGGTCTGCTGGCCGTCGTGCTTTGGGTCTACTACCATCCGGCCCCAGAGGCGGCCTCGGGGCGAATGACGTTTTCCATCGCCGAGCTGACCGCGGCGCTCGGCGCTCGGCCGATGGACCCGACGATGCAAATCTGGATATTCCTGGCGCTCTTCGCCGGCTTTGCCGTCAAGGCGCCGCTCTGGCCGCTGCATACGTGGCTTCCGCTGGCCCACGTCGAGGCGCCCACGGCGGGGAGCGTCTTGCTGGCCGGCGTATTGCTGAAGGTGGGCGTCTATGGGTTCGTGCGGTTCAGCCTGCCAATGCTGCCGCAGGCCGCCGCCATGCTGATGCCCTGGCTGTTGTGGATTTCGCTGGCCGGCGTGATCTACGGGGCGCTGGTCGCGTTGGCCCAGAGCGACATCAAACGGCTGATCGCCTATTCCAGCGTCAGCCACCTCGGCTTCTGCACACTGGGTATCTTCGCGGCCAACCGGCTGAGCGTCGCGGGTGGCGTGCTGCAAATGGTCAATCATGGGCTGGCCACCGGCGGACTGTTCGCCGTGGTGGGGATGCTCTACGAGCGGTTTCACACCCGCGAGATCGCCGACTTCGGCGGCCTTGCCCGGCGGTTTCCCCGGCTGGCGTTCTTCACGCTCGTATTGACTCTATCGAGCATCGCCCTGCCGGGTCTGGCCGGATTCGCCGGCGAGTTTCCGCTGTTGGTGGGCGTTTTTCAACGCGGCTGGGCCGGGGACGCTGCTCCCCACGCCCTGCAACTCCGCGCGATAGCCGTGCTGAGCCTCGTCGGAGTGGTGTTGGGCGCGTGGTACATGCTGTGGATGTATCAGCGGGTGTTCTTCGGACCCGAGCGGACGGGGGATAAAAACCGGGGATCGGGGATCGGGGATCGGGGATCGGGTTATGAAGCCTTGGACATCTCAAATCCCAAATCCCAAATCCCACATCAACAAATTTCTGGTTCCTTATCCCCGAATCCCGATCCCCGAATCCCGAATCCCGATCCCCATGCCGCCGGCCCTCACCATTTCCCAAAGGGAGAAGGGACCATGCGCGACCTCTCACCCCGCGAGATTTGTTGTCTCACGCCGCTGGTGGCGATGATTTTCTGGATCGGTTTGCAACCCGGGTTCTTCCTCGACCGTATGAGACCGACGCTCGACGATCTGATCGCCCCGGTGACGCGGGCCTGCGAAACCGCAAGCGATTCACCCCCGCGACCGCAGTCGCGGGGCGTTTTCTCACTATCCACTATCCACTACCCACTACCCACTATCCACTATCCACTATCCACTACCCACTATCCACTACCCACTACCCACTATCCACTATCCACTATCCACTATCCACTATCCACTAGCCAATGACCGCCGCCGACCTACGCCTGCTTGTGCCCGAGATCGTGTTGATCGTCGCCGCGGTGACGATATACCTGGCCGGGGCGTTCTCGACGGCGCGCCGAGCGTGGAGTTGGATCGCCGCCGCCGCGCTGTTGCTGGCGGCGGTCGCGCTCTGGTCCCAAAACCCGTCGGCCCTAGACATATCGGGTGCCACTGCTGGCTTGTCCAGCAGTGCCGGAAACACTGCTGGGCAAGCCAGCAGTGCCGGAAACACTGCTGGGCAAGCCAGCAGTGCCGGAAACACTGCTGGGCAAGCCAGCAGTGGCACCCTTCATTTGATGGACGGCGGATCGCTCGGCTGCGACGCTTTGGCCCGATACGTCCAATGGCTCGCGCTCGCCGCGGGTGCGCTGCTGGTCTCGCTCGCCTCCAGGCCGCTGCGCTTCGACGGCACGCCGGAATACGTCGGCTCGTTGCTGTTGACCGTCGCGGGGCTGATGCTCGTCGTCGCCGCCGAGGATATCGTGCTGCTGTTTGTCGCGTTGGAGTTGATTTCGATTCCCACCTACGTGCTGCTCTATCTTGGTCGAAACGACGCGGAGAGCCAGGAATCGACCGCCAAGTATTTCTTCCTCGGCGTGCTGGCCTCGGCGATCCTCTTGTACGGGTTCAGCTTCCTCTATGGGGCGACCGGCTCGACCGCGCTTTCCGAGGTACGAGCGGCGCTGGACGGCACAAAAGCCCTGCCGCCCGGGTTTGCCGTCTTTGCTCGGCTGGCGATGGTGCTGGTCTTCGCGGGCCTGTGTTTCAAGGTCGCCGCCGTGCCGTTCCATTTCTATGCTCCCGACGTTTATCAGGGGACCACCCACGCCAACGCGGCGTTGTTGTCGGTCGTGCCCAAGGCGGCGGGGTTTGTCGTAATGGCGCGGATTCTCGTGGCGGCCACCCCGGGCATGGAATCGTACTGCTGGGGAGTCGTCCTGGCCGTCGCGGTTCTGACGATGACTTTCGGCAACGTGATGGCCCTCTGGCAAGACGACTTCCGCCGGCTGTTGGCCTACTCGTCGATCGCGCAGACCGGCTACATACTCCTGGCGTTGGCCGTGGGGTTGGCCGCGCCCGACGCGCCCGGCGCGTGGAACGGAATCGTGGCGCTATGGTTCTATCTGGCGACCTACGCGGCGGCCACGATCGGGGCCTTCGCCATAATGGAATATCTCGGCCGCGCCGAGCGCCGGTTGGATTCGGTGGACGATTTGGCCGGCTTGGGTCGCACCCGTCCCGCCGCGGCCGCGGTGATGGCCGTCTGCATGTTCTCTCTGGCGGGCGTTCCGCCGCTGGCCGGCTTCTGGGGGAAACTGCTGATCTTCGGCGGCGCGCTGAGCGTCGATACTTCGGGAACGGCTGGATGGTGGTTTACAGCGGCGGCGGTCGTCGGCGTATTGAACGCCGCCGTGGCCGCGGCATACTACCTGCGGATCGTGGCCGTGATGTACTTTCGCATTCCCCTGGCCACTCCCGCCGCACAAGGCGGCCGCGGCGCATGGATGTCCGCCGTGGTTTGTGCGTTGCTGGTCGTCGGCATCGGGATATATCCCGGCCCGCTGATGAGGGCAGGGAACTTCGACGCCTCTCGGAAATCAGATGTGCAATCGACAAACGCCCCGCGCCCGCCGGGGGGGGGGGGGCG
>JAUWNG010000207.1 GCA_030612765.1 Planctomycetota bacterium | reverse complement strand
GTTTCGAAATGGGGGTTTTGTCGACAAAGGGGCCCACTGCGGGCTTGTCCAGCTGTGTTTTTTGGGGCGCTGCTCTCATCCACTGCGGGACACGCCAGAAGTGGCACCCTTATACATCGGGCCTTTATCCGGCAAACCGATGCAATTAGACATCGACCTCGCGCGACTGTAAAGCAGGGGCCGTTATTCCACCACCAACCTCTCCAATCCCTCTTCGGCCGGCGGATATTGCGGCGACATCTTCTCCAGGGTCTTTCGCAGGATGCGGCTGACAACCAGGTTGCGATACCACTTGCGGTTGGCCGGCACGACATGCCAGGGGGCATACTCGGTGTTGCAGCGGGTCAAGGCCGCCTCATACACCCGCTGGTAGTCGTTCCAATATCCTCGCTCCTTCAGGTCGGCCCGGCTGAACTTCCAACGCTTGTTCGGATCGTCCAGCCGCGCTTGCAGCCGGCGTCGCTGCTCCTCCTTGCTGATGTGCAGGAACACCTTGACGATCGTCGTTCCGCCGTCGCGGAGCAGTTTCTCGAACAGGTTGATCCGTTCGTAGCGGCTTTCCCATTCCGACTTGGGCACAAGCTTGTGGATGCGGACGACCAGCACGTCTTCGTAGTGCGAGCGGTTGAAGATACCCACGAAACCCTTGCGCGGCACGGCGAGATTTACACGCCAGAGAAAATCGTGGGCCAACTCCTCGACGCCGGGCTGCTTGAACGAAGTCACCCGGCAGCTCTGCGGGTTGAAGCCCCGCATGACGTGGCGGATCGTCCCGTCCTTGCCGGCGGTGTCCATTCCTTGCAACACCAGCAACAGCGAACGGCGGTCTTCGGCGTAAAGCCGGTAGCCGAGATCGGCCAGCACGGCGATGTTTTCGTCGAGTTCCTTGCGGGCATTCTTCTTGTTCTTAATGCCGCCGCGGTAACCGGCGTCGAAATCGCGCAGGCGGAACTTTCTGCCCGGCGCGAGACAAAGCGGTTGCTTTTTCATGCCAGTGGACCTTTCCGGAAATTGGGCCACTGAAAGGATAGGCCGCGGGATGGACGGCGACAAACGGAATTGTCTGGGGGTGGCACGGGCATCTTGCCCGTGCTCCGGCCAAACACTGGCGAGACGCCAGTGCCACCCCGCCGTGCCGGCGGCCGCTAAACGAATCGCTTGCTCGCCTACACGTTCCCCACGGCCGCGGCCGGACTGCCGGCCAACGGCGTCAGCGGAGCGGCAAAGGGACCCTCGACAAAACCGGCAAGCTGTTGAGCGCGGGAGGGATTCTGCAACGTCCGCAGGGCCTTCACCTCGATCTGGCGGATGCGCTCGCGGGTGACGGAGAATATCTTGCCGACCTCTTCCAGGGTATAAGCGTAGCCGTCGGCCAGACCGAACCGCAATCGGATGATTTCCCGCTCCCGGTAGTCCAGCGTGTCGAGCACCTCGGCGATGCGGGTCTTCAGCAGCGCCCGGTTCATCTCCGCGATCAGGTCCTTCTCGCGGTGGTCCTCGAGAAACTCGCCGAAATAGCTGTCGTCGTGGTCGCCCACCGGCTGATCGAGCGATAGCGGCTGGCGGGTCATCCTCAGCGCGCACTCGGTATCCTCGATGGAAAGACCGGCCGCATGGGCCGTTTGCTCCAAGGTCGGCTCGCTGCTGTTCTCCTGGGTCAGTTGCCGCGTGGCGTTGCGCACCCGGCCAAGGCTGTCGATCACGTGGACCGGAACGCGGATCGTGCGGCTGTGGTCGGCGATAGCGCGGGTGATCGCCTGACGAATCCACCACGTCGCGTAAGTGGAGAACTTGTAGCCCCGGGCGTACTCGAACTTGTCCACCGCCCGCATCAACCCCGTGTTCCCCTCCTGGATCAGGTCCAGGAAGCTCATGCCGCGATTGCGGTAGCGTTTGGCGATGGAGACGACGAGCCGGAGGTTTCCGGCGGAGAGGTCCCGCTTGGCGGCCTCGTATTGCTTTGAGTAGGCGTCTATTCGCACCAGCCGGCGGCGGAGAGTGGCGGGGCTTTCCTGAGTGATGCGCATCAGTTGACGCAATTCCTTGCGGAGTTCGACGGCACGGGCCAAGTCCTGCTCGTCGCGGCAGGGGGCGGCCAATTGACGCTGGATCGCCTCCATCCGCTGGGATATCTGACGCGCTTTCTCCAACGCCGGCTGCAAGCGTTGGGTGCGAAGCCCCAGTTCCTCGACCAGCCGGACCGCCTTCACCCGCCGGTTCAACAGCCGTCGCCAGGCCGCGCGGCGAAGCTTGACGGGCTGACGCCGCGAAATGGCCAGCGCGAAGTCGCGCTTGTTCCGCAGCATCAAGTCGCCGAGGGTCCGCAGATTCGGCCCCATGATCTTCATCAGCCGCGCTTTCTCGCGCAGATTGACGACCGAGACCTCGATCGTGCGGTCCAAACGCAGCCGGTTGTCGTGGATGCTCTCCAACATGCCGACCGCCGCTTGAAGAACGTAGTCGGTGGCCAACATGCTGTAGCGGTATCCGCGGCGGCTCCGCTCGATGCGCCTCGCAATGGTCAACTCCTCGCCGCGACGGAGCATGGGAATCTCGCCCATCTGCATCAAGTATATCCGCACCGGATCGTCGATAGGAGCGTCCTCGCCGGTGTGGTCGATATCGTATTCCTCGTCGAACGTCTCGTTCAACTCGTCTTCGCTCGGCGCTTCGGTCTCGCCGCTGAAATTGTCCTCCGGCGCATGGTCGAACGACCGTTGATTGCGGCGGTTAGGGCGACGGGAACGACGGCTGACGCGGCTGGTGATTCTTGGCAAGGGAGCGTCCTCTCGTAGGCGGTGACGGTGTTTGTTTTCGCGGCGGTGAGTCCTTGTTTATCCCCAGCGGCCACGGCGGGATTTTCTCGATTCCGACTGAACGAGAAGAGAAGCACACCCGATGCCAAACCGCTGGCGGACGGAGGCCGCCGTCACAACCGGCGGAGGTCAAAGGAGTTGCACCGACATCCAGCCGCTCAGACAAGAATTAGCGGCGCAGTACCCGTGCGAAAACGCCACGTCAGACGCCCCCGAGCGTTGCCTTTCGGCAACATTGGCCCCCACAAAGCCGCGACCGGTGGTCGCAGCTTTATTGTCCCTGGACTGCCCGCTGCTCGAACAGGGGCATGTGGCGGTAGTAGACTTCGAGGATCATCAGGGCCATGGCCGTGGTGTAGAGCCGCCCGCCCCGGTCGCCGTAAGGATCGGCGAAATGCCAACTGCCGGACTCGTGGCTGGTTTGCGACTGGGTGGCGATGAGATGGTCGCGCATCCGGAGGTTCCAGGCCTGCCACTCGGGGCCTTCCCAGAAATGCAGCACTTGGGTGGCGTAATAATCGTAGTAGATGTTGCTTTTCGAGGGGCCCCAGGTGTGCAGGAATGTGACCCCCTGGTAAAGCGCCGGCCGGTCGCGGCCCCAGCCGAGATACATCCGGCAAAGCAGGCCCACGGCCGTGGTGGTCTGTTCCGGTTTGCGCGGAGCCTGATAGCGGTATCTTGCGCCGCCGTCGGTCTGCACGCCGTCGAGGAACTTTTCGATCAGCCCGATGGTCGGCGAGGGGACTTCCAGCTTGGCCAGTTGCCCGCTGCGAAGCGCCATCCATTGCCATCCGGTGACGGTGATGTCTCCCGGTTCGCCGGGAGTGTATCGCCAACCGCCTCCTTTCAAGTCCTGTGCGTAGACGATGAACCGCAGCGCCCCCTGGGCGATCTCCTTCAGTGCCTCGTCGCGGGTCATCCCATAAGCCTCGCACAAGGCGATGGCGGCCAAAGCCTGAGCATACATCGTGCCGCCGCCGCGCAGATCGATGCCGTGGGGCGTAACCACGGCCTGCGCGCCGAGGCTGTACAGCCCTCGTTTGACTACCCGTTGGTGTTCGCCCTGTTTGTGCGTGTATCCCGCGCCGAGGAAGGGTAGCAGGGCGATTCCGGTGGCGGCGGTCGCGCTCGCTTCCGTGCCCGAATTTCGGCACAGTCCGCCGCAGGGCGGTTTCGTCAGGTCGAAGCTCCAGCTTCCGTCCTCTCGCTGATGAGCGGCCAACCAGCGCAGCCCGCGTTCGACGGCCAGTTCGCTCTGCTTGTTGCCGCCGTGCTTGCCGGCCAGTACCGCTCGGGCGTTTGGATCGCGCCCCTCCCATCCTCCGCCGGTCGGCGTGGCGACTACCCGCGGCTTGTCGCTCGGCTTTTTGCTCGGCTTCGTCCGGGGTCCGGACGCCACGGGCGGAGTTTCTTTCTTTTCCGAGGGAGATTCGCCTGGCAAAACGACTTGCGGCGCCTCGATCGGCACGTCCAGCGGCGGCGCGTCCGAACGGAGTTCCTTGGACCGAACGCCTTCCTCGACGTCCGGCTCGACGACCAGCGGCTGGCAATCGACGGCGTTTAGCGGCGGCTCGTCTTTGCCCATTTGGGCCAATAGGCTTATCGGAGCGACGCCGGAGTCGACGCTGAAAGTGATCAGCCCCATGATGAACAGGGCCGTGCCGTGGACCAGGAAACTAATCAGCCACGCCGACGAATCGACGTGGTTCTGGTCCGCCCACCAGCGCCGCGCGGCGTCGGGCATCGCATCCGCGACACTCGAGCACTGGGGTAATGGGGGCGGCTTTGGGGGAAATTCCGGCACTGGCATGGCTCCTGGCGCTATATCTATTATAGCTTCTGTTGCTGAAAAGCCTGCGTAGGGTGGGTCAAGCCAAGCGCAGCCCCGCCCACCGCGGAAAAAAAATGGTGGGGCTGCGCTTCGCTTGCCCCCCCCGACGTTCCGCAACAAAAA
>JAUWNG010000014.1 GCA_030612765.1 Planctomycetota bacterium | reverse complement strand
GCAAACCCAGTGTGGTATCGGTTTAGCGGCCGCGGGCAGGGCGGCCCTATTCTGCCGCAGGCCGCCGTGCCGGCGGCCGCTAAACGTATGACATTTGTACAACCGACACTCAATAAACTACGTCGCATTGACAAGTTCCCGACTCGATCATTTTTTTGGAGAACAGTTCCATGCCATCAGGCAATTCCCGTTATTTATCACACGTTAAGCGTTGGGCGCTTGGCGGATTGGTTTTGGCGGCGATCGTAAGCACGGCCACGATGAACCGCTGGCTGCCCGAAGTCCGGCGGCTCGTCGGTATGTCGGCCATGGTTTCGGATCATGAGGGCCACGATGAAGACCATTTGCCCACGGATAAGTGCGACGCCCACGAACACGAGGAAGATGACTCTTGCGGCGAAGAAGCGGATCATGAATCGCACGATTGCGACGAGGCCGCAACCGTGCGGCTGACCGCGGCGGCGCAGGAGAACGTCGGCGTCCGGTTGGCGAAGGTGAAGTTGGGGCCTTTCGAGCGGACGATCTCCGTGCCGGCGATGGTGGTCGAGCGGCCCGGCCGGTCGCACGTGCAGGTCGCCGCGCCGCTGACCGGGGTGGTGTCGCGGATTTATCCGCTGCAAGGCGAGGCGGTCGAAGCGGGCCAGCCGCTGTTCGACCTGCGGTTGACCCACGAGGAAGTGGTCGAGGCCCAGGCCGCGCTGCTGCAAACCGTCGAGGAACTGGACGTGGTGCAAAGAGAAACCGACCGGCTGAAAAAAATCGTCGCCAGCGGCGCCGTGGCCGGCAAGACCTTGCTGATGCGGGAATATGAGCGGCAGAAACTCGAAGCCGCGCTCCGCTCCCAACGACAACGCCTCCTTTTGCACGGCCTGTCGCCGAGCCAGGTAGACGGCATAGTGGCCAATCGCTCGCTGCTCGGCGAGGTGACCGTATACGTGCCCTCGCGGCAAGACCCCGCGGCGAAAGCCGGCGCATCGCCCTTGCTTCAAGTGGAGGAATTGACGGTCGATCCGGGGCAACACGTCCGGGTCGGCGAACCGTTGTGCATGTTGGCCGACTACTGCGATCTGTTCATCGAGGGCAAGGCCTTCGAGCAGGACGTGCCCGCGCTGGAAAACGCCGCCAACCAGAAATGGCGCGTTTCGGCGGTGGTCGCCGGCGCCGACGGACGGCGGCAAACCGTTCCAAACCTCGAAATCTTCTCGCTGGCCAACACGGTTGACCCGGAGTCGCGGGCGTTCGTGTTTCACGTGCGCTTGCCGAACACTCTGGTCCGCGACCGCCGTACGCCGGATGGACACCGTTTTTGTTCGTGGCGGTTCAAGCTCGGCCAACGGCTGGAATTGCTCGTGCCGGTCGAGCGATGGACCGAGCGGATCGTGTTGCCTCGCGACGCCGTGGTACGAGACGGCGCCGAATCCTACGTGTTCGAGAAAAACGACGGCCATTTCGACCGCCGCGCCGTCCGCGTCGAGTACCGCGACCAATATTCGGTGGTGTTGGCCAACGACGGCGCCGTTGCGCCCGGCAAGACGGTCGTGGTGGCCGGCGCGTACCAGATATACTTGGCGTTGAAGAACAAGTCCGCCGCCGCGCCCGATCCGCACGCGGGGCATAACCATTAAGTAAGGATGAGGGATGAAGGATGAATGTGAAAGTCCACCAGTTCCTCATCCCTCATCCTTCATCCCTCATCCTTCATCCTTCATCCTTCATCCTTCATCCCTCATGCTAAACTCAATCATCCGCTTCTCGCTGCAACATCGAATGTTGGTTATTGCCGCGGCCATGCTGGCGCTGGGCTACGGCGGGTGGGAGCTTTTTCATCTGCCGATCGACGTGTTTCCCGACCTCGACCGGCCGCGGGTGACGGTGATGACCGAGGCGCCCGGCATGGCGCCCGAGGAGGTCGAGGCCCAGATCACCATCCCGCTGGAATCGGCGATCAACGGGGCCACGGGCGTTCAGGCCCTGCGCAGCTCGTCCGGCGTGGGCGTCTCGGTCATCAACGTCGAGTTCGACTGGGGCACCGACATTTACGTCAACCGCCAGATAGTGGCCGAGAAGGTCTCGCTGGCGGTCGACCGTTTGCCCGAGGACGTGAAGCCGCAGTTGGCCCCGATCTCCTCGGTCATGGGCCAGATCATGATCGTCGGCCTCTGGAGCGAGGGGAATCGGACCGATCCGATGGAAATCCGCACGCTCGCCGATTGGGTCGTGCGGCGGCGGTTGCAGACCATAAGCGGCGTTGCGCAGGTGTTCGTCATGGGCGGCGGACGCAAACAGTTTCAGGTGCTGGTCGATCCGAAGGCGATGCTTTCCTACGGTGTTTCGCTCGGCGAGATAGAAGCGGCGCTGCGCGGCAGCAACATCAACGTCACCGGCGGATACCTCGACGATCAGGGACCGAACGAATATCTGGTCCGTGTTTTGGGGCGCGTCGGTTCGGTCGAGGACCTGCGAGAGTTGGTGGTCAAGATACGCGACGGCCGCCCGGTGCTGTTGAGCCAGGTGGCCCGCGTGGTCGAGGGGCCGGAGGTCAAACGGGGCGACGCCACGGCGCTGGTCAAACGCCCCGACGGCACTTTTGCCGGCGGTCCGGCCGTGCTGCTGACGGTCAACAAGCAACCCGGCGCCGACACGCGGGCATTGACCGAGCGGGTGCTGGCCGCCTTGGAGGAGCTGAAACCGTCGCTTCCGCCCGACGTACGCATTGCCCCCGAGTTGTATCAGCAGAAGAAGTTCATCGACCTGGCCGTCAACAACGTCGAGACCGCGCTCGCCCACGGCGGCATTTTGGTGGCGATCGTGCTGTTGATTTTCCTGCTGAACTTCCGCACCACGATCATCACGCTGACGGCCATCCCCCTGTCGATCGTCGTTACGGCGATCATTTTCCGATGGTTCGACATGTCGATCAACACGATGACGCTCGGCGGGCTGGCCGTGGCCATCGGAGAACTGGTGGACGACGCCATCGTCGACGTGGAAAACATCTTCCGGCGGCTGCGCGAGAATCGCACCCTGGACAATCCTCGGCCGCCGTTGCAGGTGGTCTTCGAGGCCAGTAGCGAAATCCGCAACTCGATCGTCTTCAGCACGCTGATTATCGTGCTGGTGTTCGTGCCGCTGTTTGCCCTGTCCGGGGTGGAAGGGCGGTTGTTCACCCCGTTGGGCATCGCTTACGTCGTTTCGATCCTGGCCTCGCTGGTCGTGTCGTTGACGGTCACGCCGGTCCTTTCCTACTGGCTGCTGCCGAATGCTCCGGCGGTCCGCCGGGGCGAATCCATGATCCTGCGGCTGCTGAAGATCCCGGCCGCGAAGGCAATCGGCCTGAGCCTGCGGTTTCCCAGGACGATTCTCGCCCTCGGAGCGGTCGCGGTGGCGCTGAGCGTGGTCGCGCTTGTGCGGCTGGAGGGCGATTTCATGCCCCCGTTCGACGAAGGCGTGGCCCAATTGAACGTGTTGCTGCCGCCAGGCACTTCGCTCCAGCGCTCGAAAGAAGTCGCCGGCATGGTCCAACGGAGGCTGAAAGAGATCGAGGGGGTCGAAACCCTCGTTTGCCGCACCGGCCGGGCGGAACTCGATGAGCACGTGATCGGCACGAACATGTCGGAAATCATCATCGGCTTCAACCCCGACAGCGGCCGCGGCCGCGAGGAGATACTCGACGACATTCGCCGCGCCATGACCGAAATCCCCGGCATCGTCACCAGCGTCGAGCAACCACTCGCACACCTGATCTCCGCCATGCTCTCCGGAGTCCAATCGCAGGTGGCCATCAAATTGTTCGGCGACGACCTCGACCTGATGAGGGCGAAAGCGAGGGAAATGAAGGACGCCGTCGCCGGCATCGAAGGCGTGAAAGACCTCGTCCTCGAGCCGCAAGTCACGATCCCCCAGCTTCGCATCGAACTGGACCGCCACGAACTGGCCCGACTGGGACTCACTCCCGGAAAAGTCGCCGGTTTCATTGAGACCGCCATGCGCGGCAAGGTGGTCTCGGAAGTTCTTCTCGATCAGAAGGTCATCGACCTTTTCGTCCGTCTCGACGATCCGTATCGGGAGGACATCGACGCGGTGGCCCGGCTGTCGTTGGAGCTTCCCGAGGGCGGGACCGCTCCGCTCGGCTCGGTGGCGAGGATCTACCGCGCCGGCGGCCCAAACACCATCAACCGCGAACAGGTGAGACGGCGAATCGTACTGCAATGCAACGTCGCCGGCCGCGGCCTGGTCGACGTGGTTCGGGAAATCCAGCGGCGGCTCGAACCAATCCAGCAGTCGTTGCCCACCGGATATTTCATCGAATACGGCGGGCAGTTCCAAAGCCGCCGGTCGGCCGCCAACACTATCGCCGTGCTATCCGTGGTCTCGCTAATCGGAATGTTTTTGGCGCTATACACTATGTTCCGCTCGGTGAATCTCGCCTTGCAGGTAATGGCCGCGCTGCCGATGGCCCTGATCGGCGCGGTGGCCGCAATCACATTCACCGGACAGACACTCAGCGTCGCCAGCCTGGTGGGATTGATCTCGCTCGGTGGGATCGCCACGCGAAACGGAATCCTGCTGCTGGACCACTACCTGTATCTGGTGGAACGGGAAGGCGAAAGCTGGTCGCGGTCGATGATCGTCCGCGGCGGATTGGAACGCCTCTCTCCGGTGCTGATGACCGCCCTGACGGCGGGCGTCGGTCTGGCGCCGTTGGCGATGGCCGCCGGCGAGCCGGGTAAGGAAATCCTCTACCCCGTGGCCACCGTCATCATCGGAGGACTGTTGACCAGCACGTTGGCCGAGTTCCTCGTCCGCCCGGCGTTGTTCTGGACGTTCGCCCGACGGGGCCGGAAGAGAGCCGACGAAGCTCGACTGGATGCGAATTCTGTTTGTTGAGTGTTGGGGAAACAATTATTCGGCGGCGCTACGCCGGATTGCCGTCGGCGGGGAGCCGGGCCAGAACGGGTAAGGCGATGGTGACTTGCGTGCCGCGGCCGGGGGCGCTTTGCAGACGGACCCGGCCGCCGTGGCCTTCGATGATCCGCCTCGCGGTGGGCAAACCCAGCCCCGAGCCGCCCCGCTTCGTGGAAAAGAAGACCTCGAACACCTTGCAGCGAGTCTCTTCGTCCATGCCGCCGCCGGTGTCGATCAGGTCCAAGGCCACGCCGTCGGCCGTGCCGTAGGTGCGGACCACGAGTTGTCCGCCGTCGGGCATCGCCTGCTCGGCGTTGAGCACCAGATTCAACAACGCGCCGCGGAACGCCTCGCGGTCCAACAGCACGATGGGCAGGTCGCCCGCCAGGTAATCGACGATCTCCACGCCCGCCTCGCTGGCCTGAGGCCGGTAGAAATCCAACGCCTGACGGACCTGGACGCTGAGGTCGTTCGGCTGGAGGTCCAGGCGGTGGGCCTTGGCGAATTGGAGGAAGTCGTCCAACAGATCCTGCAACCGCAGACATTCCTGTTGGACCAGATCGACTTTCTTTATCGCCCGGCGGTCGCGGGCCGAGTCGGAGTCGCGGAAGTCCTCGGCCAGCAACTCCATGTTCAAGCGGATTGTGGAGAGCGGGTTTTTTATCTCGTGGGCCAACCCGCCGGCCAGCCGGACAATTTCGGCGTACCGATCGGCCAACGGACGGTTCAAGTCGTCGTTGGAGGGATTGTGGACTTGCACGATATTGGGAGAATGTCGCTTGTTTAGCCCCGGCGTCCACGCCGGGAACAAACGCCCATTATACCGCTGTACGGCGCACCCGGCGTGGACGCCGGGGCTAAACAATTCATCTCCTGGAATCACACAAAGTGATTCATTCTCCGTTGCCGCCTTTTTCAGCGGTGGCCATCTCGCGGAGCACCGCCTTGCGGCTGAGCTTTACCCGATCCTGGTCGTCGACGGAGATGACCTTGACCTGCATCTCGTCTCCGACCTTGCAGACGTCCATAACGTTGTCGACGTATCCGTCGGCCAGTTCGCTGATATGGCAGAGTCCGTCCTTTCCCGGAAGGATTTCGATGAATGCGCCGAAATCCTTGACGCTCATCACGCGGCCGTCGTAGATGCGACCGATCTCGACCGAAGCGGTCAGGGCCTCGACCTGCTTGAGGGCTGCATTGGCCCCTTCCATGCTGCTGCTGGCGATGCATACCGTGCCGTCGTCGTCAACCTCGATCAAGGCGCCGGTGGTCTCCTGGATGGAGCGGATCATCTTTCCGCCCGGTCCGATCAGCAGCCCGATCTTCTCCGGGTCGATGTGCGTGCGCAACAGCCGCGGCGCCCAAGGAGAAATCTCCGACCGAGGACGCGGGATCGTGCTCAGCATGATGCGGAGTATCTCGATCCGTGCCTCGCGCGACTGATGCAGCGCGTCGCGGATGATCTCCTCGCTGATGCCGTCGATCTTCAGGTCCAACTGGATGCCGGTGATGCCGTTCTGGGTGCCGGCCACTTTGAAGTCCATGTCGCCGAAGTGGTCTTCGTCGCCGAGGATGTCGGTCAGCAGGACGTGGCGGTCCGGCTCTTTAACCAGGCCGATGGAGATGCCGGCCACCGGATTGCTGATCGGCACGCCGGCCGCCATCAGTCCCAACGTCGCCCCGCACACGCTGGCCATCGAACTGGAGCCGTTGCTCTCCAGGATGTCGGAAATGACGCGGATGGTGTAGGGGAAAACGTCGGGGTCGGGCAGAACCGGCTTGACGCTCCGCTCGGCCAGCGCCCCGTGGCCGATCTCGCGCCGGCCCGGACCGCGGATCGGACGCACCTCGCCCACCGAGAACGACGGGAAGTAGTAGTGGAGCATGAACTTCTGCGTGTACTCCTCGACCAGGCCGTCGACCCGCTGCTCGTCGCGGCCGGTTCCCAGGGTGATCGTCATCAGCGACTGCGTCTCGCCCCGCTGGAACAGGGCCGAGCCATGCACTCGCGGCAACAGGTCCACCTTGCAGGTGATCGGCCGGAGGGTATTGTGGTCGCGGCCGTCGAAGCGGACGCCGGAGAGGATTTGGTCGCGTGTAACGCGGCTCTCCAACCGCTCCCACGCCGACGCAAACGCCCCGGCGGTAATCGCATCCTCGGCCTCCGGGTCGGGAATGATCTCGGCGATGGCCTGCGTTTTCAATGTTCCGCAGGCTTCCGAGCGGGCCAGTTTTTCGGCGGTCTTCTTGGCCGCGAGGAAGGCGTCGTAGTATTTCCCTCGCAGGACGTCGAACAGCCCGTCGTCCGGCGGCGTCTCGTATTCTTTCTTTACCGTACCCGCTTTCTCGGCCAACTCTTCCTGCATCTCGCAAATTTGCCGGATGAACTCGTGGGCGGTGGTGATGGCCTCGGCCATGCGGTCCTCGGGCATCTCGCGGGCGAAACCCTCGATCATCAAGATCGATTCGCGGCTGCCGGAGACGATCAGGTCCAGTTCACTTTCCTCCAACTGGTCGTGGGTGGGAAAGGGAACGAATTGGCCGTCGATGCAACCGATGCGGACCGAGGCGATCGGGCCTTGGAACGGCAGCGGCGAGAGCCGCAGCGCCGCCGAGGCCCCGTTCATCGCCAGCACGTCGCCGTCGTTCTGCCGGTCGCTGGCCAGCACGGACGCCTGCACTTGGATCTCGTCGCGGAAACCGTTGGGCCAGAGCGGACGGATGGGTCGATCTATCAGCCGTGCGGTCAGGGTTTCCTTGGTGGTGGGCCGTCCCTCGCGCTTGAGGAAACCGCCGGGAAACTTACCCGCCGACGCTACACGTTCACGGTAGTCGCAGGTCAGCGGAAAGAAATCCACCGGCCGAGGACCGCCCGCGGCCGCGGCCACCAACACGACCGTATCGCCGTACTGGACCAGGCAACTGCCGGCGGCCTGTTTGGCCAACTCGCCGGTTTCGATGGATAAAATGGACGCTCCGATTTTTCGTTCTACACGTACTTTCAATTTATTTTCCTACCTTCATCTGGATTCGAGTCTTAGACGCGGCATGGATGGAAGCGGCCGTAGGACAGGTTGTCAACCTGTCCGAACAAGGGAGACCGGTTGCCAACCTGCCCTACGCGCTGCATCCGCCAGCCGCCGTGGTGCGAGAAGGCCGTCTTCGGCTACTTGCGGATGCCGAGACGGCGAATGATGTCGAGGTAACGCTGCGGATCGACCTTTTTCAGGTAATCCAACAGCCGCCGCCGGCGACCGACCAACATCAGCAAGCCTCGCCGGCAGGCGAAATCCCGCTTGTGACCCTGCAAATGCTCGGTCAGTCCGTTGATCCGCGTCGTTAAGATGGCGATTTGGACTTCCGGGGATCCGGTATCGTTCTCGCTCCGCTGATACTCATCGATCAGCCCGGTCTTCCGCTCTTTCGTAATAGTCATCTGCTACCGCGACTGCTCCACCTTGGTTGGCTCGGAACGCTTCCGCCAAAGAAGCAATTTCCTCCCCGCCGTGTTATCTAAGACTCTGCCTACAATAAGTGTTACCGATAAACCATTAAGCTCCTCAGTGTAGCAAACGATCGGTAGAATGCAAGACGGCTTGGAGTATGTGCGGTAAACCGTTGCCGCCAAGCAACTTACAGCTTAGTGGCACGCCGTGGGGAACGAAGGACGTGGTTGCCCTACTGCTTTGTCACGCTTAAATGTTCGGGGGTAGCGGGACCGCTTGCGGCCCGTGTTTTTGTGCTATTGTGCGATCAGCGGCAACGGGCCGCAAGCGGCCCCGCTACACGGTCAACTCAAAAATTAAAGTTTGACAAAGCACTACGCTGTACGGAAGTGTCCACGCCCTCGGGAAATCCGACTCCGCATCGTTACTGCTTGATATTCCTCCACTTCCGACACTTCCGAATGGAATGGCACATATATGATTTTCCCCCCGGCCGAAGACCGGGTAAAATAAGAGTGTGAAGAACCAATTGCACGGAGCAACGAGGGCCATGAGCCACAAAGACCGCCTCCGATCCAGGAAGCTTCGGCGTGAAGCCGAGGGATATCTGGAGCTTGGCATGCCCCAACACGCATTACGGGCGTTGGGGCGGCTGGGCGATCCGGCGCTGTTCGACGCCGAAGCGCTCTGTCTCTGGGGCGAAGGTTTGCAGGAGTTGGGGCGATATTTCGAGGCCCTGATGCCCCTGGAACGCGCCGCCCGGATGGCCCCGGGAGATGTTCGCGTCCACCTCGCGCTAGGCTGGTGCTATAAACGCACCGCACGCCTCGATTTGGCCATCGGCGCCCTGGAGAGATCGCTGAAGGTTAATCCCGGCGAAACGCTGCTCCATTACAATCTGGCCTGCTACTTGAGCCTGGCCGGTCTGCGCCGCCGGGCACTGGGACATCTTGCCCAAGCGCTGGCAATGGCCTCGATCTATCACCAAATGGTCGAAGAGGAGGCCGATTTCGATTCGATCCGATCCGACCCGGAGTTTCAGGCGATCTGCGCCAGTGCGAGAGGGCAAAGATCAGTTCCGTAGGTTATGCTTTAGCATAACTTTTTGCTAACGAACGGTTCGTTATGCTGAAGCATAACCTACTACTCAGAAAGTCGTCGCACCGCTTCGACTTGCTCGGCCGTAAACGGCACGGCGGCCCCAAGCGGCGGAGGATCGGGCACAAGATGTCGGGAAATCGTTTCCAACAGGGCCGCGATTCCGTCCCCGGCCAACGCGCTGATCGACAACCCAGCAGCCCGATCGCCTGGCGCAGCCGGCAGATCGCATTTGTTGTGTACCAATACCGCGCCGGGCCATTTCTCGACCAACGCCCGATCGGCGTCCGACCACGGCTCGCTTCGGTCGAAGATCAAGACCGCCAAATCGGCGTGGGAGAGTCGCTGCTCGGCCAACTCGATTCCGGCCTGCTCCACGCCGTCCGCTTCCTCGCGCAGTCCTGCCGTGTCGCATAACTCGACCGGCCAGCCGTCGATGACCGTGGTCAGCGTGACCGCGTCGCGGGTAGTGCCGGGCGCGTAATGCACGATCGCCCGCGAGTATCCCGCCAGGGCGTTGATCGTGCTGCTCTTTCCGACGTTCGGCCCGCCGGCCAGCACCACGCTCCACGGTCGGACCAGGTGACGCCCCAATTCCGCCCGACCTAGCAACGCGTCGATCCGTTGCCGCGCGGCCGAGGTGTCGCCGCAGTTGATTGCCCGACGGATTTCCTCCATCTCGCGGCCAAGCGCCCCTCGATGTTGATCGAGGAGTATGGCGGCCGTTCGCTCGGTGCGGGCGTCGGCCAACGCAAAAAGCGCGTCGGCCGTGATCCGGTCTTCGAGGCTATCGGCAATCCAGTCGCGCCACGCCACGCGCCGGCAACCCGCCGAAACCAGCGACTCCTCGATCATCGACACGGCGGCCGTTCCGCCGTGACAGTGCAGTTCGACGGTGTCTTCTCCGCGGCGTCGAAGCACGACTTCCTCGCCGTCGAAGCGGCCGACGACGAGCCGGTCGGCGGAATGAGTCGTCAAGGATTTTCCATCGCGGGCGTGGAACCGCGATTGCACTGTTTCGACCGCTCCCGGTCCTTCGACGCGCAACGTGGCGACCGCCCCGCGCCCCGGAGGGGTCAGTTGTATCACGCGAAGAACTGCCTGATCGAGCGCCATTTTCGACCGCCTGCCGCGTGTCAGTTGTATACACCGCCACGATGGGCAATGACGAGAATGGTAATCCGCCGGTCATTCTCATCGACTCGATACACCACCCGCCAATCACCGACTCGATAGCGGAATCGACCGCGCAACGTGCCCGTCAGGCGTTTGATGTTCGGATGAGAATGTGGGTTCTCGGCGAGGTTGTCGAAACAGCGATTGAGTTTCCTCGCCAAGGGGGAGTCAGCTTTGCGATACACTCCCAAGGCTTCTTCTGCAAGGACAACCTCATACATTGCGCCGCGCCTTTGGCAGCGGGACCGTCTTGCCGAGGGAGGCTTGTTTTTCCGCTCGCCGCAATGAAGACCGGAACCCCTTGATCTTCAACAATTCCTCGGTTGCGGCGTTGTCCCCGGAATCGTTCAGGTACTCGACGAAGTGACTGGCCGCCCGCAGCCGGTCGTCGGAAAGGGTCTTGAGCTGGTCGGTAATTTGCTTACGCAATTGGCTCGTGGTCATCGTGTGGTCTCCCCAAGTCAAAGCTGCCCATGCCTCTTAAACTATACTCTTTCTATCGCATTCGATCAACCCGCTTGCGGCCGCGCCGGTCAACTGATACCCTACGCCGCATGGGATACTTGATCGGAACCGACGAAGCGGGCTATGGCCCAAACCTCGGCCCGCTGGTGATCTCGGCCACCGCCTGGGAAGTCCCCGACGGCGTCGGAAACGAAGACCTCCACGAGCGGCTCGCGGGGGTCATCTCTCCGAAGCCCGCGAGGAAAAATGGGCCACGCGTGGCAATGGCCGACTCGAAATCGCTCTACACGCCGGGCAAGGGACTGCGGAACCTGGAACTGGGACTCTGGGCCGCGCTCGCGGCGCTGGACCTTAGCCGCCCGTTGAAAAAGCCGGTTTCCGAGAGTTCGGGTGCCACTGCTGGCTTGTCCAGCAGTGTTTCCCCGGGTGTTTCTCCCCGCACTGCTGGACAAGCCAGCAGTGGCACCCTTTTTCAACGGACTGTTAGGCCCTGCTCCTGGCGCGACGTGTGGCGCGACCTCGCGCCGGGTTCGCTCGATCGGATGCGGTCGATCCCCTGGTGTGCCGACTACGACGAACCGACCCCCATCGACTGCGACGTCGAGCAATGCGCGGCCGCGGCCGAGACCTTGCGGGCGGGATTGGCCGACGCCGGGGTAAAGTTGATTGCGGTCCGCAGCCGCGCCGTTTTTGAAGAGGAGTTCAACTCCCTGGTCAAACTATACGGCTCGAAGGGGACCGTGCTCTCGCGGCAGACGCTCGCGCTCGCCGCCGAAATCATCGAAGCGCTTCCTTCGGGTCCGATCTCGATGGTCTGCGACAAGCACGGCGGACGCAACCGCTACGGGCCGCTGCTGGCGAAGCAATTTCCCGATTGGGTAATCGAAGTCCGCGGCGAGGGACGCCAAGCAAGCCGTTACTGTTTCGGGCCGACCGACCGCCGCGTCGAGGTCTGTTTTCGCACCAAGGCCGAGGCGTGTCTGCCGGCCGCGCTGGCCTCGATGGCGTCGAAATACCTCCGTGAATTGGCCATGCGGGCGGTGAACGAGTTCTGGCGCCGCCGCTTGCCCGAACTGCAACCGACGGCCGGCTATCCGCAAGACGCAAAGCGGTTTCGCGCCGATATAGCCGAGACGCAACAAGCACTAAAAATTCCTAACCGGATATTTTGGCGGACGCGGTAGCCGGCGGCGAAACATCCGACAATGGCCATACTTGATTGAGGTAGGAGAGAAAGAACAATGGAACTCTTTGGGATTTTGTTCTCGATTCCAGTCGCGTTTGGAATGAGCATGATCTATTGTGCGGTATTAGCCAAAGTAATACGTTCCTACGACCGGCTGTATGCTTTTCTATATGTCCCGTCGCTAGTTGTGTTGGGGATGTTTCTGCTCGAGATGATATTGCTCATATCGCTGGGCGCTGTACGCAGTCGGGTAGCTGTCGGGCCGGTGTTTTACTTCCTTCACTTAATGATCTTTTTTGTCGGAACGCCCGCCTTGGCCAATATACTTGTCCTACGTCCGATTTTCTGCAAGTGGTATATCGCGGGTGCGATCTGTACGGTCTTTGCGATTTTTCTTGTTGTGTTGCAATACGACGTCTCGGAATCGCTTTACGGTATTGACGGCACGTCTGGTTCGTACAGTTCAGAGTGAGAACGGGAAGAACAAGGCGTGGACTGCGTTGTAATTCGGGGTCCACTTAAAAACAGCGAGCGGGGGGAAACTCTCGAAAAAACCACTGCTAGACAAACCCACAGTGGCGACAGAATCCCAAAAACTGACGTTTTCAACGGGCTGCAAACCAGCGCTTCGTCGCGTGGACGCGGCGGCTAAACTTTCTCCTTGAACCCTGGACCCTCAAATGGACCTTTACATTGTTCGTCACGCATGGGCCGCCGATCGGGACGACGCCGAGTGGCCCGACGACGATTTGCGACCGCTTACCGAGGAGGGCCGAGGGCGGTTCGCGCGGGTCGTGGAAACGCTGGTCTCTCGCGGAATGTCGCCGCGGGTGATCGGTGTCAGCCCCTTGCCCCGCTGCGTGGAGACCGCCCAACTCCTGGCCGCCGGCGGCGACGGCAAGCCTGAGGTTGTCCCGCTCGATCAATTGCGGCCGGGCAGCGACCTGGATGGTCTGTTGCGGTGGACCGTCCGCCAGGCACGCTCGCATGAGCGGATCGCCTGGGTCGGCCATGCCCCCGACGTGGGCCGGCTGACCGCCGCGCTGATCGGACAGCCGGACGGCCTGATCCATTTCGCCAAAGGGGCGGCGGCATGCGTCCGCTTCGACGGTCCGCCGACCAGAGGCGAAGGCGAACTCTGCTGGCTGGTCACGGCAAAGATGCTGGGATGTTGAAGGAAGGATGAGGGATGAGGGATGAGGGATGAGGGATGAGGGATGAAGGATGAAGGATGAAGGAACAAAATGAAACATGTTTTTCCATTGTTTCTGTTTACCTTTCATCCTTCATCCTTCATCCTTCATCCTTCTTTCACCCCTCTTGCCGAGGGTGGCCTCGCCGCATAGACTGGAAATATGGATGTGTTGGATACATAGAGGTGTGTAATGGCGTGGGAATATAGCGAAAAAACAAAACAACTCTTCATGGACGCCGTTCACGGCAAGCCGGGAACGCACCTCGGCGAGATCGAAAACCCGGACGGATTCGGCGAACACGGCTCGTTGGCCTGCGGCGACGCCATCCGATTTACCTTCCGCGTCCGGCGCCATCCGACGGACCCGACGCAAGACGTCATCACGGAAGCCCGCTATCTGACGTTCGGCTGCACCTCGGCCATTGCCGCCTCGGAGGCGCTTTGCACTCTGATCGAGCAAGGGGGCCGTACGCCCATCGAGGCGCTGAAAATTACGAATCAGGACATCGTGAACTATCTCGAGGGCCTGCCTCGCCAGAAAATCCACTGCTCGGTCATGGGGGCCGAGGCGCTCGAAGCGGCCGTCTTCAACTGGGCACAACGTCGCGGCGTCGATCTGCAAAGCCTGGGTGTCGATTTGCACGCCGATGAACGGGCGGAAGGCCGCATCGTCTGCAAGTGTTTCTCTTTGAGCGAGCCTTACATTCTCCGCAAGGTTCGAGAGTTGAATCTTCATACGATCCCCGAGATCACCAGCGCCATCAAGGCCGGCGGGGCATGCATGACGTGCCACCACGTCCCCGGCGGGTTGCAAGACCTGCTGGACAAAACCTGGGGAACAGGCAAGCCGCAACTCAAGGTGCTGCCGTCGCTCCCCATTCTCAACGACGTTTCCGCCAAGCCCGTCGATGAAGAACAGCCGTCCCTATCGACGTATCAATTCGGCAAAAAAATCGAAAAGGCCGTTGACCAGTACGTGCGTCCCATGCTTCGCAAAGACGGCGGCGACGTGGAAATCGTGGACATCAAGGGCACCCTGGTTTATTGCCGGCTGGTGGGCGCCTGCCAGGGGTGCGCCCATGCCGGTCAGACCTTGCGGATATTGGTCGAACAAACCCTGAAAGAAATGGTCGATGAGCGCGTTCGAGTCATCGGCGTGTGAATGTAGTAGGCACACTCCGTGTGCCGTCCGTCGGATGAGCGAATAATGTGAAAACACCCCAAACGGCACACGGAGTGTGCCTGCTACATTCATGAACGTTATTTACGCCGACAACAACGCCACTACGCGGGTTGCGCCGGAAGTTGTCGAGGCGATACGGCCGTTTTTGACGACGGAATACTTCAATCCGAGTTCCATGTACGAGCCGGCCCGGCGCACGGCCGATGCGCTGGCGCAGTCACGTGCGGAGGTCGCCCGGCATTTCGGACTGGCCGATCCCAGCGAGATCATCTTCACCGGTTGTGCGACGGAAAGCACCAACGCGGCGATCTTCGGCGTGGTCAGGGCGAATCCGAACCGCCGTCACGTCATCACGACCGCCGTGGAACACCCGGCCGTCCTCGGCGTCTGCAAGGAACTGGAGCGGGAAGGTTGCGACGTGACCTTTTTGGGCGTCGATCGCGACGGCAATCTGGACGTTGGCGAGTTCATCCGTGTCCTGCGGCCCGACACGCTGCTGGTCACGATCATGCACGCCAACAACGAGACCGGCGTGATTTTTCCGATCGAGCAGCTCGCGCGGCTGACGAAGGAAACCGATCCTTCCATCATTTTCCACACCGACGCGACGCAATCGGTCGGCAAGATGCCAATCGACCTGCGTGGTGAATTACAGAATGTGGATATGCTGTCGTTTTCCGGCCACAAGCTTCATGCCCCGAAGGGCGTCGGCGCCTTGTACGTCAAGCGAGGCACTCGATGCCGGCCGTTTTTGATCGGCGGGCATCAGGAAGAAGGCCGCCGAGCCGGGACGGAAAACGTGCCCTACATCGTCGGCTTGGCAAAGGCGTTGCAGTTGGCCGCCGAAGGTTTTCTGGACGAGAACACGCGGGTGCTCGGGCTGCGAGACCGTTTGGAAAAGGCGATTGGAGAACGAATTCCCCATATCGAAATCAACGGCCGCGGCGCGCCGCGGCTTCCCAACACGCTTAACGTCTCCTGCCACTGCGTGGAAGGAGAATCGCTGTTGACCCAAATGGACGCATACGGCATCTGCGCGTCGAGCGGCTCCGCTTGCACTTCCGGTTCGTTGGAGCCTTCCCACGTGTTGCGGGCCATGAATATCCCGGACGCCGCCGTCCAAGGCTCCGTTCGTTTCAGCTTCAGCCGCTATAACACGGACGCGGACGTGGATCGCATCATCGAGGCGTTTCCCAAAATGGTCGCCAACGTGCGGCGGATTTCGCCCTATTGGGACCAGGAAAAGAACGCGCCCCGGCTCGGCTAGAAGAATGGCGGCGAAAAGGTCGCTTCTTTCAGATGAATTCCACTCGCCCACGCATCGTCTCTTGTGTTTGATTGCGCCAAAGAACCACCAAACCATGCACCAGTCGTCCGATTGTGCAGCGCCGAGGATGTGCGTAGACGATTCCGGGATGAGACAAGCCGCGACCGACTAGTCGCAGAAAATCATCGTCGTAGGTGACGACAACTCGATTTTCGATCTCGGCATAAGCAAGATGTTCGTTGTCGGCGGCCCCGATCAATCCGGCGTCGCGTGTGGTCGTGACGTCAATGCCACGAAGGCGCAAGCCATTAGCCACCGCGCCGTTGACGTTTTCATCGAGATGAAAGCGAATTTCCATCAGTGTTCTTGGCGGGAAAACGCGGCCACGAAATCCTCGGATTCCTTGATTTGTCGGTCGATGTCCGCCTGATGGTCGTGATAGTACGCCAACGCGGCATAAACGTCGGCCAACGTCAACTGCGGATAGTCGGCGACAATCTCATAGGGCGAGCGGCCTTGTTCCGTCCAGATTACCACATCGGAAACGCATATGCGGGTACCCGCTATTCGGGGTTTGCCGCTGCGAACTCCAGGCGTGATTTCTATATGTTGAACAACCGTTGACTCAACCATGGAAGGTGATCTCCTTCTGCAACCGTTACCCTCAATCAATTATACCACTCCCACGGGAGGCAACAACCGCGACTTGATTATGGCGTCTTCTTCGCATCCTTCTTTCTCGCCCACCACTGCCCCACTTCCTTCCGCGCCGTGTCGCCGTCGAAGCGGTAGCCGTCGAGTTTGATCTGGTTCAGCAACGGATCGACCGCCGGAAGCAAGCCGAACCGGGTCGGTTTTCGGTCGTGACGACGCAACAGTATGGCCGCCGCCGTGGCCCCGAGTTGGGCCGAGGATGAAAAATCGTCCCTGTTTTCGACCAACGGCTCGTTCGACTCGACGCAGCCGGCCAGCCAGTCGTCGGCCCTCGGCCAGGGATCGCGCGCGGCGATCGAAAGCGCCGCGATCAAGTGCAGTTTGTACGGTGCGCGGGCGGTCGGCGGCATGAAGCGGTCCTTCGATATCGCCTCGGCCAAGCCCGGCATCGCGTCCTTCGTGCCGTCGATGGCCAGCCGAGCGCAGATCATGCCGAAGCGGCTCGGTCGCCCACCCCAGCGCGGCGGGCCGGTGGCCGCCGTCGAGCCGTCGTCGATCAGCAGAAAATACTTGCCGGCGAAACGCGACACCTCTGCCGGATCGAGACCCTCGAGCATCACCAACTCCGACTCCGAAAGCAGGCGAGGTTCGGCCAACACCCGCTCCAGCGTCCGCCGGCTGATCGCCGCCAGACGTTTTGAATCATCGATTTCCGTCGAGTACGGATAGGCCATTCTTCGCCGCGGCGTGGGGAGGTTGACTAGGTGGAAGAACGCGTCCGCGACCTTTGGGTGCGGAAAGGCCTCGCCCACCGGATAGTCGCCGGGCGAAAGCGAATTGCCGCTAACGCAATGCGCCACGCGGTCGTCGATCCGGTCGAAATGGCTGGGCCTCGTCGCGCCGGGCGATTGGCTCGGTACGCCGACCAGCAGGTGTTGCTCACCCAAACAGCGGCGCCCCTGCCAATACTCGGCCACCATCGCCGGCCTGGTCCAATCCAACAGCGCTTGCAGCCGGGCGGCCGCGCCGCCGCCGGCCGGGCGGGCCAACCGATCGCTCAACATCCGCTTCAGACGCGGCACGTACTCGTCGCGGGCCAAGAGGTCCAGCAACTCGTGTTCGGCCGCCTCGCCCGGCCGGCCGGGCCGGACCAGGTCGTCCAGCCAGCGCCCGATTTGCTCGTCGGAGATTTTTGGCAGCGAATTCGTGGCGACCACGTCGCCGGTCAGCCAGGCCACTCTCGCCCGCCGCCAGGCCGCTTCGACCGGCCGGCGCGATTCGGTCGTCAGCCCGACCTCGGCCAATCGCCGCTTGAGCCGCTCCATCAGCGGATAGACCAGCTTCGGATCGCCGAACATCCAATTGAGCCGTTCCGCCGCCCCGAGCCGCACGGCGTAGGAATCGTCGGCCAATTGAAGCACCAACTCGTCGAGTTCCTTCAGCGAGACCTTTCCGACCGGTTCGGCCGGCGGTTTGGGTAATTTTCGCCGCAAACGATTCAGCCGCTTGCGGACCTCGAACGAGACGTTGGTGCGGACCAACACCCGTCGGAACTCCGCGGCCAGAAATGGCCCCAACGCCGGCTTGGCGACCATCTCCTCCAACCGCTTGGCCGCGCGAACACGGACCTCGAAACTGTCGCTGTCCAGTTCGACCATCAACCGCGCCACATCGCCACGGAGCCGATCCACGTCGGCCGGTTCGCCGCCGGACGGCGCGGCCGAAAGCAGCAGCGGCAACATGACGGCGAGAATACGCATTGGAAGGAGTGGATAGTGGGTAGTGGATAGTGGGTAGTGGGTAGTGGATAGTGGGTAGTGGATAGTGGATAGAGAGGGTAAGGATCCGCCAAAAAATGTCTGTCGGGTTCTTTCGTCTGTCATCTTGAGCGCAGCGAAGGATCTGGCCCGATCTCGGCGGAGATCCTTTGCTGCACTCAGGATGACAACGTTTCCGAAAGCGATAGTTATTGATTCGCCGGTCCTAAGCCCACCATTGCCATCATAGCACGGCTGGACGGCGGATTACAGACGGCGTGTCGGCGGCGTTTCGGCAGAAGAATCTCGTAAGACAAACGCCCCACGACCGCAGTCGCGGGGCGTTATTGCATCATTGACATTCTGATGCTCAATAGCCCCCGCTTACGCCGTCGGTTGGCCTTGCGTCCGGTCGGCCATCGGCTGACCGGTGATCGTCAAGTAGATTACCGGATACATCAGGGCGAAGAAAGGGACCGCAACCAACAACCCTAATCCGAAGGGAATCATGGCGACAAGCATGATGAGAACAAACAGCAGGCCGATGATAAACAACGTCAGCTTGTTCCCTTTCATCAAATCCCTGGACATCGTAAACGACTCGATCACGTCAACGTCTCGATCGAGAATCAAGTAGTAATACTGGGACACGATCAGCATTACATAAACCATAGCGACAATCACGCCCACGTTGCCCAGGATCATCGACGCTTCCCACGAGATCAACATGCCGATCAGAAACAATGGAAATGCGCAAACAATAGTAATTCCGAATACGATCAGGCCGAGCAGGATCGAGGCCACCAGGATTTTCAGGAGGTATGGCCCCCCGGCGAAAATCTCGCCGAATTCGACCTTCCGGCCACGTGCCGTCTTAAGAAAATACAGCGCCAGGCCGATGCCGATCCAGATCTGAAACACCCATAAAATAAGCAACCCGACGATGGGAATAAAGCCGGACACCACGCCCACGCCAAAACTCATCAACCAGACAAGCACGACCACCCCCAGACAATTCCACCTGTTGGGTTTGAGTATCGTCCACGTGCGGCCGAACACCTCCCCGAGGTCCAACGTGGAGGGAATGATGGCGCCCGCCGGTTGACCGGGCGACTGGAGAGATGGGGCCGGATCGACGCTGCTCGGCGGCGGTGGCGGCGGCGGTGGCACGGAATCGCTCGGCGCGGCGGCGGGAATCGTCGTCACCGTGCCACATTCGGGACACTTCGCCTGCCTGCCCGCGGTGTCGTCGCCCGTTCGCAACAGCTTGCCGCAATCCGTACACCGGAATTCGATGGCCATGGTGTGCTCTCTTGATTTGAAGGTCCGCTTGCGAGATGGAAATACGGATTTATTGTGTCGAGAAAAGAATGTCGCCACCCGCCGATTAACCGGCGACCGCCGGCTCGGGGGTCAGCATACCAGAATCGGTTGGGGGCATACAATAGAGCGAAGCGACCGGGAACCGTATTCTTCTCCGAAAAACGGTTCTTCAACAAGAGAAGGTCGCGTCCGGTTGCCAGCCATTTCGATATGAACTCGTTTGCTCGCCCACGGGGGGTGGGCAAATGTAAACGATTCCGCTACAACATTGGGGATAACCGCCGACGCAACAACGACGGGTTGGGGTGGCAGTTCAACTGCCACCCCAGCAATTAAACGCCCTAGGGCCATCGCGGTCGCACAAGACAATGGACCCTGAGACCCATAGAAACCCCCGACTCGTTCGGCCGTCAAATCCGATCAAGCCAAACGGGGCCGCGAGACGCACCTTCGCCCGGTACGCCAACTGGACGGTCGGCTTGGCCGCTGCCCTGCTGGTGTTGATCTCCGCCGGCGGATATTTCCATCACCGGGAGCAGTTGGCCGCTATCGCCACCGAACATCTGCGGCTGATCGTCACCGGCCCTTCAAACATCCAGGCCGGGGTCGCCGCGGAGTACACGGTCAGCACCACGGCCATCGACGGCCGGGCGTTGCCCGCCGAAATCGAGGTGGCCTTGCTGGACCCGAACGGCGAGCGACTCAAGGCCTTCAGAGAAACCGCCGACGAGAACGGCCGCTTGAAGGTCGTCATCCCCGCCGACGCGAAGCTGCCCCCGCGGGTGATGTTGAAGGTGACTGCCCAACATCGCGGGAACCGGGAAGAAGCGGAGGCCGAGCTGGCGGTCGAGCCGGACCCGCTCGACACTCGGCTTACGCTCGACCGATCGCTCTATCGGCCGGGCGAGACGGTCCATTTCCGTTCGCAAACGCTTTCCCGCTTCCGCCTGGCGGAAGACCGGCGGCGGCGAGTCCGCTTCAAAGTGGTCGGTCCCGACGGGGCGGCCGTACCCGGCATGTTGTTCGAGACCGTCAGCCGTCGCGGCATAGCCGGCGGCGCTTTCACCACTGCGGTCGATCTGCCCGATGGACGGTACGTGCTGGTCGTCCGCGGCAAGGGAGATTTCCCAGCAGACTCACAAGAGTTCTTTATCCGCGATGACGATAAATCGACCGTCGAGATCGACGATGGCGATTCGCGCGAAACGCTTGCGAAAACCATTCCCATCGACATCGGAAAGATCGACGTCGTTTTTCATCCCGAAGGTGGCGAGTTGGTTGCCGGGCTGGAAAATCGCGTCTACTTCACCGCCCGTAATCGCTCGGGCAAGCCGGTCCATCTGTCCGGCGAAATCGTGGGCGATGGCGACGAAGACGGCGGCCCGCGGCGGGTCGTCGCCTCGGTCGAGACGGTCCACGACGGCATGGGGACGTTTTCCTTTGTACCCCGCGCCGGGAAAAGCTACCTGCTAATAATCAAGAATCCGCCGGGCACGGCCATCGAGCCGAAGTTGCCCGAGCCGAACTCCGAACGTGGAGTGGTGCTGACCGCCAACGAGGGCGTGTTCGACGCCGCAGCGCCGCTCAAGTTCCACGTTCGATGGGCCGGGGCGAGCCGGCCGTTGGTCGCGGTGGCCTACGCCCAAGGCGCGCAGGTCGGCCAACAGCCGTTGCCAAGCGCCGCAAACAGTGCGACGGGCCAGCCCATCCAGATTCATCTGGACGACGCCGTCGGCGGCGCGATCCGATTGGTCGTGTTCGACTACGGCGTGACTCCGCCCGAGCCGCTGGCCGAGCGGATTGTCTATCGCCGGCCGGGCCGCAAACTGAACGTCCGCATGCTCGGCGCCGAGAAACACTATTCGCCCGGCGAGAGCGTGGAGTTGTCGCTGCTTGTGACCGACGAGACCGGGCAGCCCGTGCCGGCCACGCTCGGCATCTCGGTCGCCAAGCTTCCAGCTAATCAAATCGAACGCAATGCGGGATTCGACCAAAAAAAATCGTCGGTGGAGTTGGATCTGTTGCTCGGTACGCGCAAGTGGCGGCTGTTCGGCGAGCGCCCGCCGCTGATGTTCGACAACGTCGAGCAGATCAACTCGAACTACGAAAAATGCCTCACCGACTATCGAGCCGATCGCACCGGGGTCTTGGACACGTTGACCGCCGCGAGTTTCTTCGGCGGATTGGCACTGGTCGTCTTGGTGGCGATGCTGGGGCTGATGCGGATCGTCTCGGGCATCCACTTGTGGGTCTCGGCCGTCGGCGCCACGACTTGCTGCATGATCCTCGGCGCGATCCTGATGGACCCCGACCGGCCGTCGCCCGGCCACGGCGCCGTCGTGCCGTTCGCCTCATATCAGGCGCCGCTCCCGGCCGTCCTGGACGATTCTGCACAGCCGAGGGCGGCTGTGCTACATTTCGGGATAGGATCTAAGAGCGATTTCGCCGAGACCATCTACTGGCGTCCGTTGCTGATCGCCGACCAGAACGGCAAGGCGACGATACGTTTCGATTTGCCCGAGACCCCAGGTACTTTCTCCGTAACGGTTGACGCTCACGGCGACGGCCGGGTCGGCGTAGGCCAGGCGACGATCACGCTACGGATCGCCGCCGAGGGGAAGACCGAGGAATAATGTCGCGACCGCCGGTCGCGGCTTTATGTTCATTGCATTGTCACCCAAACCAAGATCGCTACCAAACCGAGCAGCGCGCCGATAATGATCCACCACGGTTTCCTGCCCGGCGGGGCGTCTTCTTCCGAGATATATTCACCGCAGTGTGGGCAGCGGACCGAATCCTCGAAAATCTCCCGCCGGCAATAAGGACAAGGGACCGTCGGCTCGTCGTCTTGATCGTCCCAATCGTCCGCGTCGAGATTATCCTCGTCCCAACGGTCGTCGTTCCAATTTGATTCTTCTTCGACGTGAGGAGGCATTGCTATGCTCCGCTGCTCGGCGGTTCGGTTTGCTTGAGCAATTCGTCCAAGTCCCGTGTGCGGCCTTGGGCATCCTCTTCGAGGGCTTCCGCCGCCAACTTTGACAGGGCGTCTTGGGATTGGGAGAATGATCGCTGCCAACGGTCGTCGGCCTCGATTTCTTCCAAAACGATGGCCGCAAGCGCCTTTTGTCGTTCCGGCGGCAGGGAGGCGGCCTTATCGAACGCTTCTTGAAGAGTCGTGGTCATGGCGAATCTCCCCGTATCGAGCAAACCAGCACCACCATCCATTATAGCTTCGAGAGCCACTGATGGGCAAGCACGGCCTGTGGCTACAGGATAAACTTGCTCAGATCCTCGTCCTCGGTCAACTCGCTGAGCCGTTCGCGGACGTAGGCGGCGTTGATGGGTACGCGGCCCTTCTGCATCTCGGGGGCCTCGAAACTCAACTCCTCCAACAACCGCTCCATGATCGTATACAGCCGTCGGGCGCCGATGTTTTGCGTCGTCTGGTTCACCCGAAAAGCGAAATCGGCCAACGTCTCGACCGCGTCGTCCTGGAAGGTAATCTGCACATTCTCGGTGGCCATCAGCGCCTGGTATTGCTTCGTCAGCGCGCCCTTCGGTTCGGTCAGAATGCGGACGAAGTCTTCCTTGCCCAGGGCTTGCAACTCGACGCGGATGGGGAACCGCCCCTGTAGCTCGGGCATCAGGTCGCTCGGCTTGGCGCGATGGAACGCCCCGGCGGCGATGAACAGGATGTGGTCGGTCCGCACGTATCCGTAGCGGGTCTGAACCGTGGTCCCCTCGACGATCGGCAGCAGGTCGCGCTGCACTCCCTGGCGCGAGACGTCGGCCCCGTGCGTCTGCTCGCCGGCCACGACCTTGTCCAACTCGTCGACGAAGATGATGCCCACGTTCTCGGCCAACTCGATCGCGTTGGAGTTGACCTGTTCCTGGTTGATCAGGGCGTCGCATTCCTGCTCAAAGAGGACTCCACGGGCCTCGGCGACGGTCAATTCGCGCCGCGCGGCGCTTTTGGGAATGATCTTCTCGAACATCCCTTGCAAGTCGATATCCATCTGCTCCATACCGACCCCGGTGAGCATCATGGGCATGGCCCGCTGCTCGATGGTCAGTTCGACCCGCCGCTGGTCCATTTCTCCGGAGACGAGCATCGCCCGCATCTTCTCCCGCGTGCGCTCGTATCGCTCGGGGGAATCGGGGCTGTCGGGCATGGCGTCGAAGGCCGGCGGGGCGGGGGCCAGCAGGTCGAGCAGCCGCTCCTCGACCCGCCGCTTCGCCTCCTCCTCGACTTTCTCCCGCTCCTGAGTCCGCACCAGTCCGATGGCGTTCTCGACCAGTTCGCGGATCATGCTCTCCACGTCGCGGCCGTAGTAGCCCACCTCGGTGTACTTCGAGGCTTCGACCTTGATGAACGGGGCGCCGGTCAGCTTTGCCAGCCGTCGGGCGATCTCGGTCTTGCCCACCCCGGTCGGTCCGATCATCAGGATGTTCTTCGGGGCCACCTCTTGGCGCATGTCGCCTTCGAGCTGTTGGCGTCGCCAGCGGTTGCGGATGGCGATGGCCACGGACCGCTTGGCCGCGTCCTGGCCGATGATGTGCCGGTCGAGTTCCTCCACGATTTGTTTTGGTGTCAAGTCTCGCACGCTATTTTCTCCTGAATGCTTTGAAGGAATTCCTCCAACGGGATAAACTTGGCTTTGCCCTCTTCGATCTGCCGCTGCCTGTCCGCCAAGACTTCTTCATGCCAAGCGGGTGACGGTATGTTTTCCGGATCACGGCGCAAATCTTCCCATAGCAGCTCCATCAAGTGGAGTTTCTCGGCCGTGGTCATCTCGTTCAGTGGCAAGTGAAAGTTCATGGCAGTTGTTTGGAGTTATTGCTTTTCCGCCTCACTCTCGCAAGCCATTTCCTCCACGATGATGTTGGTGTTTGTGTAAACGTCGATGTCGGCGGCGATCTCCAGCGCGGTCCGCACGATCTCGATGGCCGAGAGATTTGCGTGTGCCATCAGTGCGCGGGCGGCGGCGACGGCGTAATTGCCGCCCGAGCCGATCCCCAATACGCCGTCGCTCGGCTGGACCACGTCGCCGTTGCCGGTAATCAGCAGCGTGTGCCGTGGATCGACCACGGCCATCATCGCCTCGAGCCGGCGCAGCACGCGGTCGGTGCGCCACTCCTTGGCCAGTTCGGTTGCCGCCCGGGGCACGTTCTCCGGATAGTCCTTGAGCTTCGTCTCGAATCGTTCGAGCAGGGCGAAGGCGTCGGCCGTGGCGCCGGCGAATCCGACCATCACTCGTCCGTCCATCAGGTGGCGGATTTTATTGACGTCGGCCTTCATGATCGTATTGGCCACGGTCACTTGTCCGTCGCCGCCCATGGCGACCACCCCCCGGTGGCGAACGGTCAGAATCGTCGTCGAATGAGATTTCATGTCTATGCGTCCAATTTGGCTTTTCGGCTGTCCCGTTTCACAATCGGTCTTGAATCCACGTAATATGGCGTAAACTTGCCGTTTGTGCTAGGGGAGGGAGGGGTGCTGCGATCCTCGATATTCGGCGGATTGCGCCAAATATCCTACGCACCGTGCCGCCTGCGCAGCCGAGCGAGCAACGCCACCAGCAAATAAGCCGCGCCGGCGATCAGCACGATCACCGGACCGCTGGGCAAGTTCGTCGGATAACTGAGCGCCAAGCCCGAAGTTACGAAGATCATCGAGAAGAGCATGGCGAGGAACATCATCTGCCAAAGCTGCCTGGCGAAATGGCCGGCGATGGCCGCCGGCAGCGTCACCAACGCAATCACCAGCACGATGCCCACCACGCGGACCAGCAACACCACGGTAATCGCAGTCAGGCACAACAGCAGCAGATAGTAGAATTTTACCCGCACGCCGCGCAGCGCCGCAAACTCCTCGTCGAAACAGACGGCCAGCAGCTTGTTGTAGAACCCAAGCCCCAACGCCACGACCACCGCGCCCATCGCCGCCACCAGCCACACGTCGCGGGCGGAGATCAACAGAATGTTGCCGAACAGGTAGCTCATCGGGTTGATGTAGCCGGGCGTCTTGGCGAAAAACAACAGGCCAACCGACATGCCGATCACCCAAACCGCGCTGATTACGGTGTCCTCGCGCTCTCGGGCGTAGAGGCTCACCAATCCGATGACCACCGCCGCCAGCAGCGCCGCGGCCGTCGCGCCGAGCATCGGATCGCACCAGTGCCAATGCTTCACGACGTTCAGATACACCGCGGCCCCGATGCCCCCGAGCACGCTGTGGGCGATGGCGGCGGCGATGTAGGTGATCCGCCGCGTGACGACGTACGATCCGACCACTCCCAATGACACGCTCGCCAACAGGCCCGCCAGCAGCGCGTATCGCAGGAACGCGGTCGCCGGATCGTTCAGGGCTTGGAGAAAATCAACCATAAATCGTTCGTAGGACAGGTTGTTAACCTGTCCCGTGTGCTTGAGACAGGTTGACAACCTGTCCTACATGTCTAACTCGTCGTGGCGGACCATGCGGACCTCGCTGCCGTAGAGGTCGCGGATCGAATCGCCGGTCAGTTTGCTGGTCGGATGGACCACGACCCGCCGGTTCACGCAGATCACGCGCTCCACCAGCCCGGAAACGAATCCCAAATCGTGCGAAACCAGTACGATGGCCATTCGGGTGTTCAACTCGCCGAGCAATTCCAACAGCCGGGCCTCGACCATGGTGTCGATGTTCGAGGTCGGCTCGTCCAACAGCAACAGGTCCGGTCCGCAGCATAGTGCCCTGGCGATCAACACCCGCTGCCGCTCGCCGCCGGAAAGCGAACCGAACGGCCGCCGCCCAAACTCCTTCATTCCAACTTGTTCGAGGGCGTCGAGCGCGGCGTGGCGGTCGGCCCGGCCGTACCAGCCGGTCAGGCCCCGGAGACCTCCCTGACCCAGCCGGCCCATCAATACGATGTCCATCACGCTGACCGGGAACCGCGGATCGTATTGGACGTGCTGGGGCATGTAGCCGGCGCGACGCCGCGAGCTGCGCGGCGGCTGGCCGAAGAGCCGGACCTCGCCTCGCCGGGGCGTCAACAGACCGAGAATCAACTTGACCAGCGTCGTCTTTCCACCGCCGTTCGGCCCGACCAGACAGACCGCCTCGCGCGGACCGACCGAAAAACCAACGTCCTCCAACACCGGCGCCGCGCCGTAGGAAAACGCAACGCCACACAGTGAAATCACCGGTTCATCCGACATACGTTTTTATCCGAGAGAGTTAACAAAGGTTCAAGGTCAAAGGTTCAAGGTCAAAGGCTCGAGGTTCAAGTGCATATTTACCACTTAAGGGGCTTGAACCTTTGACCTTGAACCTTTGACCTTTCCTCCTCCCAAAGCCTTCTCGATCTTCGCCGCAATGTTCTCCAAGTTATGCAACACGTTTTTCGCCAGTCCGTCGATAGGAACGATCTGGCCGCCGATTGCTTCGGCGATTGTCCTCGCGCCGTGCGGATCGAATTGCGGTTGCACGAAAATGGTTTTCGCGCCCTCCGCCCTGGCCCTTTCGATCAGAGCTATTAGCTGCTTTGGCGTGGGCGAGCGGCCGCCGGTCTCGATCGCCTCCTCCTTCAAGCCGTAGGTGTCGGCAAAATAGCCGAAGCTCGGATGAAAGACGAAAAACGACCGGCCTCGATATGGGGCCAACATCCGCTCGATGCGTCGATGCACTGCGTCGATCCGCCCGAGCAGCGCGGCCAGGTTCCGCTCGTAATCATCCGCATGCGCGGGATCGGCCCGAACCAACGCGGCGGCGACGTTCTCCGCTTGTATCTTCAACAGCGGCGGCGAGAGCCAGACGTGCGGGTCGGGCGTTCCTCGATGACCCGAATGATCGTGTTTGAAGCACGGCCGATCCATCATCCGTTTCTCGACGCCGACCGCGACGTCGACGATCTTCATTCGCGGAGTGCTTTGCCGCAGCTTCGCCAGCAGCGCGTTCTCGAAAGGCATGCCGATCTGGAAAAACAGCTTGGCCCGGCTCAACGCCGAGACCTGCCGGGGCGTCGGCTTGAAAGTATGTGGGTCTTGGCCCGGCTGGACCAGCACCTCGACAGCGACGTGCTGGCCGCCGATCTGCTCGACCAGATACGCCAGCGGCGGAATTCCCGCGAACACCGGCAGACGGCCGTCGTCCGATCGGTCGGCCGAGGTCTGCCCGCAACCGGCCAACAACGACACGGCCACGATGCAACAACCGCAAAACGCCCGTTCGATCAAACGCATCGGTTACGTCCTTTTTCGTCCGCGCCGGCGTCGCACACCAGATGCACGGCATGGCAATCGTCGCATTCGGTCAACGCGTGATGCTGGGCGAACTCGAGCCAGTGGTTCCGCTGGTCGGGCGTCAGGATGCCGCTTCCTTTGCACAACGGGCAGACGCTGTCCAGCGCCGAAAGGATCGCGGCACGGATGAACTCAGACCGGTTGGGGATACCACTCATCGCCTTCAGCAGGGGTTCGTCCGCCTTGAACGTGACGATTTCCCGCTTATTTTGTCGATTTGTCATCGTGTGCCAACCTCCCAGGGTCTTAATACATTGTATTACCCAGATTTGATTAGTCTACCCACGGGCGGAAAATTCGACTACTCTGGGCTGGTGGTATCCAACCATAAAGCCGCGACCGTTGGTCGCGCCGACGTAAGTGCCGTTTGACGCGGAGATTCAAACAGGCGCGACCACCGGTCGCGGCTTTATTCAGCCCGTTGAAAAAGTCGGATTCGGGAGTTTGGGTGCCACTGCTGGCTTGTCCAGCAGTGTTTTTCCGGGAGTTTTCCCCATGCACTGCTGGGCAAGCCAGCAGTGGCACCCTTTTTCAACGGGCTGTTATGGGAGGTTGTTACACCAACCGGGAGTTTGTTATGGGAACCAGCCGGATCATCATCCCCGCCCGGCTGGCATCGACCAGATTGCCGCGTAAGCTGTTGCTGCGCGAGACGGGCAAGACGCTGATCCAACACGCCTACGAGGCCGCACAGCTCTCCGTCCGTGCGTCGGGCGTTTGCGTGGCCGCCGACTGCACCGAAATCTTCGACGAGGTCCGTTCGTTCGGCGGTCAGGCGGAACTAACCGACCCGGCGGCGCCCAGCGGCACCGACCGGGTGGCCGAGGTTGCCCGGCGGATGACCGACGCCGAAATCATCGTCAACCTCCAAGGCGATGAACCGGAGGTCGCCGGATCGTCGATCGACCTGGCCATCGAACTGCTGGAGAAAAATCCAGCGGCCGTGATGAGCACGTTGGCCACGCCGATCCGCGGCCGCCGGCAACTGGAGGATCCGGCGTGCGTGAAGGTCGTCTTCGACTCCGCCGGCCGGGCGCTCTATTTCAGCCGCAGCGTGATCCCGCATCCTCGACAGTGGAGCGATGATCTATTGTTGTCCGATCCTCCGCTTTTCCATCAGCACGTCGGTCTATACGCCTACCGCCGCGATTTTTTACTGAAACTAGCCGCCACGCCTCCCTCGTCATTGGAGCGAACCGAACGGCTCGAACAGCTACGCGTTCTCCAGGCGGGCTATTCGATCCTGGTTGGCGTGATCGACGAACCGACTTTCGGCATCGACACGCCGGAGGACTATCGGGCGTTCGTGGAGAAGCAGCGGCGGCGTGCCGGCTGGGAAAAGCAGTTTATCGCCATGCACAAGCACGGCGACGACCAATTGGTCTAATATGGTTTCTTTTACGTCCCTTGATGTTGCCGCAGGTAGCAGATCAAGGGTTTGCCGGATCGGACGCGGAGCGTCCTGACAGTGTGTTCCCACGCAGAGCGTGGGAACAAGATTAATGTTCGCTTAGCGATCGGCCGCTTCGGGCCACTGATCGTCCTCGATCAGGACGCGGCGCCTCTGATGAGTGACGCGATAGGCGGCCGGATCGTCGCCCAGCCCGCGATACTTCGTCGCGGGGGCGTCCCCGGTCCAGTCGATCTCGTACCGGCCGACGACCAGTTCCGTGTCGGGGCCGGGCCGGTTGATCGTCACGCAAGGGACGATCAGAAAGACGGTGGGCCGGCGGGGGCGATGCTCCTCGACGTCGGTCGCCGCGCGGCGGGCCTGGAGCCGGGCATTGACCACCGCCGCCAACAACGCGCGTTGCTCGATCGGCACGCGGCCCACGTCGAGAAGAGTGCCCACGCGATTGCGCCCGTCGAGCGCAAACAAGCCCTCCAGTTCTCGCACCGCCGGAAGTTGCAAACCTTCCATCAGCGAGGTCAACGCGCCGCAGCAAGCCGACCGGCAGCCGTAACGATCGAGCCAGCCATACTCGAGTCCCTTGTCCGCATCGCGGACCGCCGCGTGCGAATTGATTTTGACCAGCATCAGATTGAAACCGCGGGCCGAGATATTGGGGACGGCGTAGTGCTCTTCGGCCACGCGGACGGCGCCCCATTCGTATCGGGCACCGAGATTGACGGTGTGGAACACGGCCTGATCGGCGGGCTTCAACTCGGGCAACAGCCGGTCGGCAAACCAGCGGCGAAACGTCTCGGCACACTCCCGCTCCGATTCGTCCGAACAGGTGACATGACACGCGCCGACCGCCGCCGGGGCCAGTTCCTCAACGTACTCGCGCAGCGTGGCGCTGGTGCTTTCCAGCTTGCACTCCACGCCGACCAGAGCGTGCAACTTGGTTGTCACGGGGTAAAGGCGAAGGGATCGTCGGGCTGGTCCTTCTCTTCCTCGGCGGGTTTCTTCTCGGCCGGCTTTTCGGGCTTTTCCTCGGCCGGCTCGTCGGCGAACGGGTCGTCCGGGGCGGGTTCCTCTTCGTCGGCCGGCTTGTCGCCCTCGTCAGCCTCCTCCTTCGGTCCGTCGGCGAACGGATCGTCCTCCTCGTCCGAAGGTTTATCGGCCGGTTTCTTATCGGGTTGGGCCGCCGGTTTCTTCTCCGGTACGGCGAATGGGTTCTCCTCTTCCGGCACGGCAAACGGATTATCTTCCTCGGCCGGCGCAGTCGGCGCCGGCTTGATCGGCTCCTTGGGCGCGGCCAGGGCCTGCTCGCGCAACACCCGCGCCTCTTCGCGACGGATGGCTTCATAGCGGGCCTTGCGGATTCTTTCGGCTTCCTCCATCGCGGCCATGCGGGCCTTGACCCGGTAGCGCTCCAGTTCGATCCGCGCCTCCCCTTGTACTCGCTCCAGCGCCTTCCCCACGTTGTAGAACTGATTGAAGTCCTTGCTCTCCAGTTCCGCGCCATGGCGGAAATCCATCACCGCCTCGGGACCGCGGCCGAGTTTCAGATAGACGAGACCGCGGAAATAGAAGGCCCGCGGGTCTTTCGAGCCGCCTTTGATCGCGGCCGTCAACCGCTCGTGCGCGGCGATGTTGTCACCCGCGAAAAACGCATGAACGCCGCTTCCGTATTCCTGTCCCAAGACGGCGTTCCCGGCCGATGTCGTAGCGGCGCAAAGCGACACCAATCCTCCGGCCAGCAAAACAAAGACGATATTTCGAACCATGAGAATGCACTCCTGCCTGAACCGTGAGCTTCGTGATCGGCGACCGGAGCCGCCCCGGAAAAATTTTCATCGAACGCGAGCCGTGGCCCGACGTCTATCAGCCCGAAAACAAAACAACCATCTCCGCGATTGTAGGAGGCGACTCCTGTCGCCGATTTTTCGGGGTTGATGCAATCCAATCGGCGTCTGGAGACGCCTCCTACAACTTAGACATCTATCCCCACGACAACACTCGATGATAGTTGCTGCGCGTACAAATATCAAGCATTCTTTCAATTCCGGCCGTTCCGTAGGTATATTGAGGGGTGCGGCAGCTTGACGCCTACCTGTTGCCGCAGCTATACTAGATTAACAAAGAGGCGGAGTCTGCGCAAACCGTTCGCGGGCCACGCCGGCGCCGTTTCTGAAGAAGAAAGAGCACCTGCGATGAATTGTCAGATGTACGTTCGGGTCTGGTCGGCTGCTTTAACGTTGGTTCTGGCCTACGCGGCCGTCCATGCCCAAGAAATCCCCCCGACGAAGGAGCCGGCGGCGGACCAGGCCGGCGAAGATAACTCCACCCCGGAACCGCCGACCACCAAATCTCCTTATCGCAAACTTGTCCCAGGCGTGATGAAGTCGGTCGAACCGAGGCAAAAGCTGGCCGAATCGACCAGCCGGCACGACGTGATCGAACTGCTGGCAGTCGATCCGAAACTCGACTTCGCAAAGGACGTCCCCTTCCGCCACGACGTTTGGACGCTCGAATTCAAGTTCAAGCCAGTGCGGATGATCTGGATCGACATCCCGCAGCCGAGCGGATTCATGCAGCGAAAACTCATCTGGTACATGGTCTACTCGGCAACCAACACCGGAAAGGTCATGCACCCGGTAAAAGAGCTTGAATTGCCCTACGATACCCACAAAGAGGAGTTGCTCTACGAGGTGCGGACCGAGGAACGCCCAATCCGCTTCATTCCCGAATTCCTGCTCGAAGGGCACCAATTCATGAAAGGCGACACGGGCTTCACGAAGGTCTATCCCGACCGCGTGATACCCGTGGCGATGGGACCGATCAGCCGACGTGAGGATCCCAAGCGGAAGTTTTACAACTCGGTCGAGATGTGTCGGGAAATCGCCGTGGGCGAGACTCTTTGGGGTATCGCCACCTGGGAGGACATCGACCCGCGGATCGTCCGCTTCTCGATCTACGTCTTCGGCCTAACGAACGCATACCGGTGGAGAGACACCCCCGGCGAGTACAAGCAGGGCGACAAGATCGGCACCGGCCGAAAACTCTACCGAAAAATCCTCAAACTCAACTTCTGGCGGCCCTCGGACCAGTTCTTCGAGCACGAGGAAGAAATCCGCTACGGGATTCCCGGCGGGGTTGACTATCGGTGGGTTTACCGCTAAAAAGAGAGGTTCGTGGGCTTTTGTCCCGATAACCCATTGATGTAAGGGATTTTGTACGGATTAAGGGTGTCCGGGAACATTTCCATTTAGCCCGCCATGAATACACGGCGGGCAACGGTGGTTGGGCGCACCAGACCGTGCCCCGGGTGTATTCACCCAGGGCTAAATAATGTTTTCCTTTTTCGGGATCACTTGCGTCCCGGCTGAAATTCGTGGTGAAGACATGGCACATAAAAAAGGACAAGGCTCCAGCCGAAACGGACGCGATTCCAATGCCCAACGCCGCGGTGTAAAGCGGTTCGGCGGCCAACAGGTTAGGTCGGGCAACATCCTCGTCCGACAGGTCGGCACGAAGTTCCATCCGGGCAAAGGCGTCGGACAAGGCAACGACTACACCCTCTACGCCTTGATCGACGGCTACGTTCATTTCGACCGCGGCGGCCGGCGAATCCACGTCGTCGAAGCGCTGCAGAACTGAGCGGCCTCGCCAAACGATTCGCTTCCTATCCGATCAAACCACTCGCGATGGCCTCACTGCGGTTTCGCCAGGCATTCGGGTGGAATCAAGTTGCGAATGGTTGAGACTAGTTGACGCACTTGTTCGGCCGCTTGGCGACAGGCTTCGCGACTTCCGGGCGGCATTTCGCTCGAAGGTTGGCTCAATGCCTCACGCGCCAAGTCCAGCGTCGTCAAGCTGTAGACCAGCATGTTCACCAATTCAAGAATCTTCCTGCTCGAAGCGGCGGTCTGCCTGGCCCACGACGCGCCAGGCGGCGGCGGAATCGCCTCGAAACGCTTCTTGAGCGCTTCGGACTGCTTGAGGTATTCGTCCGGCTTCGGAACCCCTTCGAGCAGCCTCGCCGTTTCATCGACGCCGTCCAGGAAGGCCGCCAGTTTCGTCGCGTAAGCGATCTCGTCCGACGACGGTTTCGGCTTCTCGACGGTCGGTCGGGGCGCGGGCGTCGGCGGATCGGACGGTTCAGAAGCGATCGGAGCGGGAGGCGCTGTCGGCGGCTTGGGTGCGATGAGGTCTCGTATGAACAGAAAAAAAACGATCAAGCAGACACAAGCTACAACCGTCGCACCGCAGCCGAATCCCGAAAGCCATATAGAAATATTGTTTATCCGCCGAGCCTTCTTGTCGAGATATGTGCCGCAGTGCTCGCACTTGAGTGCCACGGCGAGGATTTGCTCCCCGCAGTACGGGCAGACCTTCGTGGAGGGTGAAGGGGACGACGGCGCGTCGTCGGCGAAGTCGTCCAACTCATCGTCCAGATCGTCGTCGGCCTTAATGATCTCGTCGATGCGGTCCATCGCGTCTTCTTCTTCGTCGACCGGCGCGGAGTCCCGAACGATCTCCAGGCTTTCGACGTAAACGCCGTGGTCGTTGGCAATTTTCAGCGCCGTTTCCTTGTTGTCGGCGGAAACCACGGCGGAGACCCGTTGCCCTGTTTTCCGCACGACTCCCTTGCAGCAAAACTTCTGCTTGGCCATGGCTTCCCCCTTGCATTGGGCTGGGACAACTGTCGCAAGTCCAGTAAGGTTAGTTTAGTGGAACAAACGCCGGATGGCCATATCCATGCGGGCCAACAGAGCATTATTCAACGTCGGTTGACGTAGATAATCGGGGCGGATACGTCGGTGGGAGCGGATGGTTCGACGCTGGAGAAGATCGTCTCGGCCGACTCGTAGTGAGTCGAGCAGGGCAGGAAACGGACGCAGCCGTCCTTGAAGAAAAGGTTTCGCCCCCGGCCGCGATGGCCGACGAGGCGACGGCCCGGCAGGTCGGCGCTGGGATCGTCGGCAAATAGCGCCCGGGTGGCCGGTAGGCGGTTGCCGTGGCCATCCGTCGTCCCGTCACGCCACATGCCGGACCAGTCGTTCGATGTCGATACAAAAAAACGCCCTGGGACCGCGGTCCCGGGGATTGGGGAAACAACGCCAACACCATCCGGAGGCGACGCCAAGACGTACGTCGCGCCTTGGGCGGCCAGCCACGTCTCCGGACACAAGTTTCGCTCCGCAACCGCGTCGCCGAGCAGGTTGGCGGCGGCGATGCCCGCGGTGGTCAGTTTTCCTTCACCCGCCAATTGAGTCATAGCCTCGCCGTGGTGGCGGCTGTATTCAGTCAAGGCCAAGCCGAACTGCCGCAGATTGTCTTGGCAGGAGGCCACGGCGGCGTGAAAGCGGCTGGCGTCGATCGCCGGCAGAAGCAACGCGACGGCGGTCAGCAGCAGCACGCCGAGCGCGACCACGTCGTGCCATCCGAACAGGGAGGCCGCTCCGGGCACCGTCGGATCGGGGCTCATCGCCAACCGCCGTCTGGCGGACCGCGCCGGGGCGGAACCGTAAGCGGCAACCATCCGGCACGTTCGACCGGCCAGACCCGGGGGCGGATCGAAGTCCGGCCGCATCGCCTCCAACGGAGACAGTCGTCGTCGCCAGAGGATCAATTCCCGCTGGTATGACTCGTCGTGTTCAAGCCGCCCGTCAACCCACGCTTGCTCTTCGTCGTCCAACGCGCCGAGCAGGTGGCCAAGCAATTGCTGGTGTATCGAATCCGTCATACAAAAAGCAGCCGATCAGAGGCCCGAGTTCGTTTCTGTCTACTATGGCAGGCTCACGTGGGAAAGCGATTCGGTGAGTTTTTTCAGGGCGGTGTGTAGCCGGCTCTTGACCGTTCCGACGGGCACGGACAAGACCTCGGCCGCCTCGCGATACTTCAAGCCTTGAAAGTACACCAACATAACCACTTGCCGGCACAAACCGGGTAGTGCGTCGACTTCCCGGCGAAGCGCCTCGTGCTGCTCAGCCGCTTCGGCGTTTTCGGCCGGACCGTCCGCCACGACGCCGAGCAACTCCGCCAACCCGCTTGTTCCATCGTCCTCATTTCCTCGAACGGCTCGATCGAGACTGCACAGGCGATGCCGCCGGTTGCGACGCTGGTAGTCGATCGCCAGGTTGGTGGCCACCCGGTACAACCAGGGGCGCACCTTCCGGCCCGGCTCGAACTGGTCGCACTTTATGTGGACCTGCAAGAACGTCTGTTGAAAAACGTCTTCGGCCATTTCGGCATTACCGAGATAATGCCGCAGGTAGCCGAACAGTTCCTTTTCATATCGGTGGACCAGTTCCTCGAACACCTGGCCGTCCCGCTCCGAGCGGTAGCTCAACAGGAGCTTCTCGTCGGTCCATGAGACCAGCGGGTTAGGGCCGCGGGCACGCAGTCGTAGTTGTTCAATCGTGCCGTTCATTTTTGATACGCTTCCGTGTTGAAAAGGGTTCGCTTCCGAACGAAAACCGGCGGTTGCCGTTTGGTCCGAACCTTTCCGACCTCGAAATTCTACGCATTTGAGCCGCATCGGCGTAGCTTCCCCACCATCGGAGTTAGATCAGAGTTCCGAACCTCTCGGCGTCCAATGATTTTTTATAATGCAACTGCCGTGCCCAATCGCTACAATCGAACCAACTGACCGTCGCAGAATCCGGAATAATTCCCGTAACAGATTGTCTCGTAAGTGTTTGTGTCAACAGGCGGAAGCGATTTCACGGCCCGTACCCTCACCATGAAGTTGCCGCAACAGTGAAATTCTTGCCATCAATTACAATACAGGCCGTCTTCAGTATGATGCACCTGCCATTTTTGGGAGCCAGCTCCATTTTGCCGCCGTATTTAGCCCGCCTTATTTAGCCCGCCGTGAATACACGGCGGGGAGAGGTGGTCGCATGTAACGCCTCCTACCCCGAATGTATTCGCCCGGGAACAATAGCCATTTGTCGATTCATGCCCCAAGCGAGCCGCTTTCGCTCACCGGCTTGACCTACAAGGCCGAAAACGCCACGATGGGGAGCGGTTTCTGCAACCTGGAGTCCGCCGCATGCCCATCGGACAAGTCGAAATCTCCGCCCAGTTCGCCGACCGCTTTGGACACCTCCCCAACTGGATTGTCCGCGCGCCGGGCCGGGTGAATCTGATCGGAGAACACACCGACTACAACGACGGTTTCGTCCTGCCGATGGCGATAGATCGGGCCGTCTGGATCGCCCTCAGACCGCGAAACGATCGGATCGTCTCGGTCTACTCGATCGACTACGACGAACCGGGCGAATTCTCCCTCGACGAGTTGGTCACGCCCGCCATAAAGCCGCGACCGTCGGTCGCGCCGCCCAGCGCGACCGACGGTCGCGGCTTTATGTCCGGCTGGATCGAATATCTAAAGGGGACGGCCTGGAGCCTGCAAGAGGCCGGCCATCGACTGACCGGCTGGGATGGCGTGCTGGCCGGCGACGTGCCGCTCGGCGCGGGATTGTCCTCCTCGGCGGCGCTCGAGATGGCCGCGGCCCGAGCATTGGCCGCCGCCGGAGAACTGCCCTGGAAACCGGTCGAGATGGCAAAGCTCGGCCAGCGGGCCGAAAACCAATGGGTCGGCGTCAACTGCGGAATCATGGACCAGTTGATCTCCGCCGCCGGCCGCGCGGGCAACGCCTTGCTGATCGACTGTCGCTCGCTGCAAACCGAGCCGGTCCCGTTGCCGCGGGGCACTTCGGTGGTCGTGCTCGATACCTCGACACGCCGCGGGCTGGTCAATTCGGCCTATAACGAGCGGCGACGGCAGTGCGAGCAGGCCGCCCGGCTGCTGGACGTACACGCGCTGCGCGACGCTACGATCGAACGACTGGAACAATCCGCCGGCAAAATGGACCCGGCCGTGTTGCGCCGTGCCCGGCACGTAATCGCCGAGAACGACCGCACACTGCTCGCGGCCGACGCCATGCGCCGCGGCGACGCGGTCGAATTGGGCCGCTTGATGCACCAGAGCCACCGCAGTCTGCGCGACGATTACGAGGTATCCAGCGACGCGCTGAACGCGATGGTCGAGTGCGCGTCGGCCCACCGATCATGTTTCGGCGCGCGGATGACCGGGGCCGGATTCGGCGGTTGCGCGGTGGCGCTGGTCCGCGCCGAGGCGGCCGAGGATTTCGCCCGCGACACGGCCGCCGCCTATCAACGCAAGACCGGCCACTCGCCGGCGGTCTACGTTTGCCAAGCCGCCGACGGAGCGGAGTTGCTGTAACTATATCAAAATGTGGCACAGCCGAGGGCGGCTGTGCTACAAAAGGAGCCGCCAATGAAACTCGTCGCCTATCCGCTGGCCGCGTTGCTGGGATTCTTCGGCGTGATGTTCGTCGCGGGGTCGCACGGCCGTGTGATGTCGATCCTCGTGGGCGTGATCCTCCTGGCGGCGGCCGGCTTTTTGCTCTGGCTCGCCCTGCATAAACCCAGGGAGTCGATAACCACGGTGATCCAGAAGATCGAACTTTCGGGCGACGTCAGCCTGCAAGACCTCAAATGTCGCTCCTGCGGCGGCACGCTCGGCAAGGATTCGGTGGCCGTGAAGGCAGGGGCCGTATTCATCAATTGTCAATACTGCGGCGCGACATACCAGATCGAGGAGGCCCCTAAGTGGTGACCGCCGGAAGGGCAATTCGCTGGACACGACGACTGCTCGGCACGCTCGGTGTAGGGTGGGTCAAGCGAAGCGCAGCCCCACCAACGGCGAGGAAAAAGTGGTGGGACCGCGCTGCGCTTGTCCCACCCTACTTCCCGAGGTTTCGGCCCGGGCTGAAGGTATTCGACCTCCGGCGGCCGGGCGGGCGGCGGCGGTTCCATCTCCGCACCAACACCGACGGCGCCGCCGTGCTGATGGTCGATGCGACCGACGCGATCCACCTGAACCCAACCGCCGCGCTACTGGCGCGGCTCGCCTTGGAAAAGGCGCCCGTCGATCGCGCGGCGGCCGTGCTTCGAGGCCGGTTCCGCGGCGTGGGCGCGGCCAAGGCCCGGTCCGCCGCTGACCATGTATATGCACTAATCGAGCGATTGACCGATCTTACCGCTTCATGTCCGACGTGCGGTCTGGCGGAAGTAATAGTAAAATGGTCGCCGCCGTTCAGCGTGCCGGTCTCCGCTCCGTACAAGGCCGATCTGGCGTTGAGCTACGGCTGCAATAACAATTGCCCGCATTGTTACAGCAAAGACCGTGCTTCCTCGTCCCTCGCCCCTCGCCCCTCGCCCCTCTCTCCTAGCCAGTGGCGGGAAGTTCTTCGGCGGCTGGCCGCCATCGGCGTACCGCACATGATCTTCACCGGCGGCGAGCCGACCCTCTTCGACGGATTGCCGGAACTGGTCCGCCACTCAACCGAACTGGGGCTGGTTTCCGGCCTGAACACCAACGGGCGTCGGCTGAGCGATCCGGCGTATGTCGAGTTGCTCCGCGCGGCCGGCCTGGACCACGTCCAAATCACGCTCCAATCATACGATCCGGCGGTCCACGACGCGATGAGCGGCGCCGCGGCGTTCGACGAGACCGTTCGAGGGCTGAAAAACTCGCTGGTCGCCGGACTGCATGCCATCACCAACACCACGCTCACCCGCCGGAACGTCGGCCAAGCGGGCCAGCTCGTCGAGTTCCTCCACGGCCTTGGGATAACGACCTTCGCCATGAACGGCATGATCTTCGCCGGCGGCGGTCGGACCAGCGGAGACGAGATTTCCGCCGAAGCATTGGCGCCCGTGCTGGCCGACGTGCGCGACCGCGCGGCCGAGTTGAAGATGCGGTTCCTCTGGTACACGCCGACCGAGTATTGCCGCCTCTCGCCGGTCGAATTGGAGCTTGGCCCCCGACGGTGCAACGCCGGCGAGTATTCGATCTGCATCGAACCAAACGGCGACGTGATCCCCTGTCAATCGTACTACGTCCCGGCCGGCAACATCCTCCGCGACCGGTGGCGGGACATTTGGGAAAGCGAATTGTTTCGCGGATTTCGACGTCGAACGGCCGATCCGCGAGGCGCCGGCCTGCCCGAGCAATGTTGGAATTGCCCCGACCTGCCGCTGTGCGGCGGCGGCTGTCCGCTGGAGAGAGAACACAACAATCAGATAACACAATCCGTTTAGCGGCCGCCGGCCCGGCGGCTTGCGATGCCACCAGGGCCGCCGTGCCGGCGGCCGCTAAACAAACATGGTGCGAACATGAACATTCCACGGTTGTTGAAAATAATCAAGCGCGAGTTGCCCGGCGACGTTCGGCCGGGTCTGTACCATTTCGTGCGCGAGGCGGACGGGGCGATCAGTCGGTTCCATCTCCGCGTCGATTCGGGCGGCGACGGGTTGCTCGTGGCCAACGCGGCGGCAATGGCGCGGCTAAGCCCCTCGGGCGTCGTGATCGCCAAGGGACTGCTGGATGGAGACACCCCGGAAGTAATCGTTCGCCGGGTAAAAAAACGCTTCCGCGGCGCAACGGACGAGCGGCTTGCCGACGACGTGGCAGCCGTCGCCGCGCTAATCGAGCGGATGGAGTCGCCCGAGGGCGGATACCCGATCCTCAACCTGGCCGATCCGGCGCTGGGACCTAAGCGGCTGCCGCTGGAGCGTCCAATCTCGGCCGACGTGCCGCTCTGCGCGCCGTTCCATGTTTCCCGAGTAATGGAGCGCCTATGGCAACTGGCGATTCCACACGTGACGATCATTGCCGGCCGGGACTGCGACGAGTCGCATCTGGTCCGGGCGGTCGAGAAGGGGAGCGATCTGGGATTGATTACCGGCGTGCGGGGACGCGGTAGCGATCTTGCCGTCTCTACCCGGATCAACGACGTGGCCGCCGCGGGACTGGACCACCTCGACGTTTACTGCTTCTCCGCGGACAACAAAGTCCACGACTCGCTGGCCGGCCAGGGGGACAGCAAAATGGCCGTCCGCGCGCTCGCCGCGGCGCGGAAGAACGAAATCTGTGCGGTGGCCCAACTCGCCCTGACGCGGTCCACGCTGGAGGGGATCGACCGGACGTTGGAGATCATCGCCGGGCACGGGATCGAAAACGCCTGCATCTTCGCCGTCGCCACGACCGAGGCCGAACTCGCTTCGGCCGGGGCGATGGCGGCCGGTGAACTGCCGCCGGCAGCCGGGATGGTCGAGGAATCGGCCGAACGGCTGGGCGTGCGACTGATGTGGTATCCGACCGTGCGGTTCGATCCGGCGATTCCGTTGGGAGAACAACTCTGCCGCGGACCGCGGACCAGCGGCGATTGGGCCATCCGGGTCGAGCCGGACGGCACGGTCTACGCGCCCCGAGGCCCCGCCACTCCGGCCGGAAACCTATTGGAAGACGATTGGGAGACCATCGAGAAGAGCAAACCGTTCGCGCGGTATCGCGAGCGGTTGCAGAGCGACACCCGCTGCGATCAATGTCCCGGCTTGTCGATCTGCGCGGCCGACTGTCCGCGCGAACCGGCCGGTTGGGCCGATGGGATTAGTGGGTAGTGGATAGTGGATAGTGGATAGTGGATAGTGGATAGTGGATAGTGAAAAATGCCCCGCGACTGCGGTCGCGGGGGAGATAGCCGCTTGCGGTTTCGCAAAAAAGGACTTCACAATGCAAAAAGTTTTCCAATCCATTGCCATTTTCTGTGTGGGCATCCAGTTTTCCACTTCGCCCGCCGCCGCGCAGGATTATCTCTTCGGCGTGCCGCGGATGCAAATGTTGGTGACGGTAAACCCAGATGCCTCCGTGAAGATCGAATATGAGATCAGCTTTCGCAACAATCCCCGTGGCCACCCAATCGACGTGGTGGACATCGGCACGCCGCACTCGGGCTACGATCTGAGCAACGTCCGGGCTTCGATCGGCGGCCATACACTAAAAGACATCCGCGTCTCGAAGTACGTCACACAGGGCTTCGAGGTCCATTTGGGACGACGTTATGCAATCAAGCCGGGCGGCGCCGGCACGCTGCACGTCGAGTTCACCATGCCGGACATGGTCTATCAGGACACGACCCGCTCGGATTACGCCTCGCTACGGATCGGCCCCACCTGGTTCGGCGAGAAATACGTTCGCGGGCCGACGCATCTGCAAGTGGCGATCCAACTGCCCGAGAGCGTGAAACCGGACGAAGCGTTGTACCAGAAACGCGAATTCTCCAGTAAGGCGGCAACCGATCAGGGCGCGCGGGTTGGCTGGAACTTTCCCGGTGTGCGGCTGACCGGCAAGAACCTGGTCGCCGTTTCCTTTCCCAAACGCGACCTCCAGCGGGTTATCCGCCAGACGGCCATCGACCTGCTGGTGATATGGTTCGAGGAATCGCCCCGGGCACGAGTGGTTTTGGGACTCGTTTTCCTGGCGCTGCTGGCCGTTGTTTTCTTTCGTTTCAGCGGCGGGACGGGCTTTTCCGTGTTCTTCATCCTGGTCGCCGTCTCGGGATTTGTGTTTTACCACCGTCCGGGCATCCACCTGATGGCAATGCCGATCATCGTCGTGCTGCTCGGCTTGAACGAGTGGCTGCTGGCCCGGCGAAAGGCGCGCTACATGCCGCCGATCGCCGAGGTGGAAGGAGGCGGGATCAAGCGCGGGCTGACCGCGCCAGAGGCCGCCGTGCTACTGGAATTGCCCATCGCAAAAGTCCTTTCGCTGGTCATCTTCGGGATGTTGAAGAAGGGCGTTCTCCGCCAAACGCTGGTCGAGCCGCTGACCGTCGAGGTAGACGAGGCCTTCCGGCTGGATGATAAAACGCTCTCGGACAGCGAGCGGCAGCGGGGAAAAGCCTACGGGGCGGCGGCCCTGAAACGCGGCATCGTCGTCCACCATTACGAACATTCCTTCCTCTTCCTGCTGCAAAGCAATCCCGGCAAGCCGGTCCGCGAAATCCAATTCGGGATACCCGTGAAAATGCTCATCCAAAGCTCGGCCAATCGCATGAAGGGATTCGATCTCTCCGATACGCAGGACTACTATCGGGCGATTATCCGCCGGGCAACCGAGCAGGCCGCCGCCATCGGCGACATCCCGCAACGCGAAAAGACCATCGACCGCAACTTCGAGTGGATCCTGATGGGAGAGAACTACGGGCCGGTGTTCGACTATGGGCCGACGTATCGGCCGATTTGGTGGGGTCGAGGCCCGATGTCCTCGGCGCCCGCCGCGCCTTCGGCCGCGCCGAGCGGAGGAGGAGGCACTTCGTTCGGCGACGTGGCCTCGAGTTTCTCCGGCTGGGCCGAAAACACGATGGGCAACATGGCGGATGCCGTCTCGCCCGGCTCACTCAGCCTGCCGGACAGCACCGGCGGCTTTTTGGACCTCAGCGGGGCCGACCACGTGACCGGCGAATTTTTCAAGGCGTTGGGGAGTTCCAGCGGCGGAGGTGGAGGAGGCGGATGCGCCTGCGCCGGATGCGCTTGTGCCTGCGCCTGCGCCGGAGGAGGAAGATAATACCGACTGTTTAGCCCCGGCGTCTAGAGACAGTCCGGTTTTTAAGTTGTTATTTCTTCGGTAGTTAGCATGGCATCCACCTCACTTTTTGGTGGTGGTATGGCGAGGTGAACGACGAGAAGGTTATGCACAAGCACCGTCAATCCAACTTGCCGTTGCGCACGA
>JAUWNG010000167.1 GCA_030612765.1 Planctomycetota bacterium | reverse complement strand
CCCCCCCCCCCCCCCCCCCCCCCCCCCCGCGGCGCCGCCCCCCCCCCCCCCCCCCCACCCCAACCCCCCCCCCCCCCCCGGGGCGGGGGGGGCGGGTGGGGGCCCCCCCCCCCCCCCCCCCCCCCCCCCCCCCCGGGGCGTTAGCAGTCCGTTGAAAAAGTCGGAATTTGGGTGCCACTGCTGGCTTGTCCAGCAGTATTTTCCCGGGTGTTTCTCCCCGCACTGCTGGGCAAGCCAGCAGTGGCGCCCTTTTTCAACGGGCTGTTAGCGTTCGCGGAAAGTAATGCGGCCCTTGGTCAGGTCGTAAGGCGAAAGCTCTATCCGAACCCGATCGCCCGGCACGATGCGGATAAAGTGCTTGCGCATCTTACCGGCGACGTGGGCGATGATGGAATGTCCGCTTTCAAGTTGGACTCGGAACCTGGTATTGGCCAGTGCCTCCGTAACCGTCCCCCCGACCTCGATGGCTTCTTCCTTTTTTCCCATGTATCTATCTCCAGGAGGGGCATGTCGCCCCCAATTGTTGTGTAATTCCCGGCATTGCGTTATCCTATCATTTTCTTGGTCCGCGTCCAGACGTTGTACGCAATGGTGGATATACTTAACCGACATGTCGCTCGCTCCACCCTCCGCCGCTCCGCGTCGCCAATTGACGCTCTTCGATTCCACGTGCCTCATCGTGGGTATCATCATCGGGGCGGGCATCTATCGCAGCAGCCCGGAGATTGCCCAACTTACGCCTAGCGTGGCGTGGCTGATGGGGCTATGGCTGCTCGGCGGGGCGCTCTCTTTGATCGGCGCGCTCTGCTACGCCGAATTGGCCACCGCCTATCCGAAAGAAGGCGGCGACTACGTCTATCTGACCAGGGCGATGGGCCGAAGGGTCGGATTTCTCTTCGCCTGGTGCCAACTGTGGATCGTCCGACCCGGCTCGATCGGCGCGATGGCCTACGCCTTCGCCGAATTTGCAAATCGCATCTGGCCCCGGGCCGAAGGGCAGTCGGCCGGTTACGTCTTGGTGGCCTACGCCGCCGGCTCGATCATCGTGATGACGGCCATCAACATTGCCGGCGTGCGGGAAGGGAAATGGACGCAAAATGTGCTCACCACCGCAAAAGTGCTGGGGTTGGCGGCGATCGTGGCGATCGGACTCCTCTCGGCCGGGCCGGCCGCGCCGACGCCGGAACCGCCTGCAACGCCATCTAACTTCACGCTGTCCGATTTCGGCATGGCGATGATCTTCGTCCTGTTTGTCTTTGGCGGCTGGAACGAAATGGCCTACGTCGGCGCGGAACTGCGGAACCCGCGGAAAAACATCCTCCGCACCCTGTTGATCGGCACCCTGGCGGTCACGGCGATTTACCTGCTGGTGAACCTGGCCTTCGTCCATGCCTTGGGACTCGACGGCGCGCGTTGCCCCACCGCGGCCGCCGACGTTTTGAAACTGGGGATCGGTCCGTGGGCGGACCAGGCAATCAGCCTGTTGATTTGCATCTCCGCCCTGGGCGCGATCAACGGTCAAATCTTCACCGGATCGAGAATCTATTACGCCTTCGGCACGGAACACAGGCTGTACGCCTGGTTGGGCCGTTGGAACCCCCGACTCGGGACGCCGGTCTGTTCGCTGCTGATCCAAGGTGCGATCACCCTGGCCTTGGCCGTCTGGTTCGGCTTGGGCCACGAGGGATTCGAGAGCATGGTGAAGTTCACCACGCCGGGCTTCTGGTTCTTCCTGACGCTCGTCGGCGCGTCGCTGATTGTCCTGCGGAAACGAGAACCGGACGTCGAACGGCCCTATCGCGTTCCGGGCTATCCCGTCACTCCAATCCTTTTCTGCCTATCGAGCATCTTCATGGTCTACGCTGGCTTGGACTACGCAGTGACGAATCGCAGTTGGGAAGCGTTCTGGTCCATAGCGATCCTTCTGGTGGGCGTGGCGATGAGCTTCCACGATCCACGGCCGCGGCGCGAGGACCACGGATAGCAGCCTGTTGAAAAAGGGTGCCACTGCTGGCTTGCCCAGCAGTGCGGGGAGAAACACCCGGGAAAACACTGCTGGACAAGCCAGCAGTGGCACCCAAAACTCCCGAAATCCGACTTTTTCAACGGGCTGCTATGCCACGTCGTGTATTCACGCGGACTATTGGCTGTCAGAAATCTAATGTGACATAAGACAAACGCCCCACGACTGCGGTCGTGGGGGAGAATTGCGGTATTTTTCGCCCCCCCGCGACCGCAGTCGCGGGGCGTTTATGTAACGTCGTCATCCCTATTGTTCAGTAGCGGCCGCCGGATCGTTCCATTCCGGCCGACCGTACTTCTCGACCGCTAGTCTGGCGACGCGCAACTCGGGCCAGGCGTCGCGCGGCTCTCTGGCGTCGAAGGTTTCCGCCAGCAATCGCCGAATCGCATCCGCTTGCATCGGCAGATTGGTCACGAAACCGTTGTGAGCGCGTCCCTCGCGGTAGTCGGGCGTCCGGGGCGGCATCTTCAGACATCGCTCGATCAGTTGCAGCGGAAAGTCGTACAACAGCGTGCCGTGGTAGAGGATATGTTCGCGACGGCATCGGGCGCTGTTGCCCGAAAACTTTTGGCTTCCAATCGCCAGGTCGCTCGTTCCCCGGTATTGTACGCCCGGCACGTGGGGCTTTAGCGCCGTAGCCAGGGCGCCCAACACCCAGCGATGGGCACGATCCACGGTACGCAACTCCGGCCGCAGTCGATAGTCGAGCACCAGGGCGTACATCAGGCACCCCGGCCCGGTCAGAACGGCCGCCCCGCCGCTGACCCGCCGCAACACCGGAACGCCCAGTTCGCGGCACGCATCCAGCCGCACTTCTTTATGAACCTTCGACGAGCGGCCGACGACGACCATCGGCTGCCTCGACTCCCAGAGTCGCAGCGTTTCGCTCGGCGCGTCGGCGGTCTCGGCCTCATCGAGCAGCGCTTCGTCCAAGGCCAGGTTCTCGGCGGCGGTCGACAACGTCAGATCGAGGTATTGCATGGAAGCATTGTCGCCGAAGTCGCTTCTCGTGTGTAGCGGGGCCGCTGGAGGCCGTTTTATGCCCGCCGTGATGTTATCCAGAATCATGGCTTACGGAGTTGCGTTGCGAGGGATTGCCGGAGCATCGCAACCAGAGTACACTTATTATGAGGGGAGCGGAGCATAAAAAGGCAAACTAGGTCTTGCCATATCGGTCGTTATGAAGACGGTTGACATTCAAGAAACCAGCTTGGACGCCTGTGTGATCGACGCCCAAACGGATCGCGTTGTGATTATGCGCGGCGGCAACCCGGTAGCGCTCGTGGTGGGCGTTCAGGGACTCGATGCGGAACAGGCACAACTCGGAGCAAGCGACGACTTTTGGAAGCTGATATCCGACCGTCGCAAGGAACCGACTCTCGACCGCTCGGCATTGGAGAAGAAGTTGAACGGCTAGTGCTTTGTCACGGCTAAACTTACGGGTTCGATTCTTCGTAACTCATCGGCACTGCTGGACAAGCCAGCAGTGGCACCCGAATTTTTAGGCGTGACAAAGCACTAAGCAGCGAAGCGGATATTTTTCGCCTTTTTGTTTTTCTCTTCAAAGCGGGGCGTGGAGTGAATGCTTCCGTTTGGCATGACTGCTTGCGGTCCGTTTTCCCATGTTGTAGGTGTGTTGGGGCGGCAGTGTACCGCCACGTCGGCAAGCATCGCCAACACACCCGGGCGCGACCGCCCGTCACGGCTTTGTGGAGCCGGTTGCAACGATTGAGCAAGCTCTGACGGTGCGGTTTTTGCACCGCGTAATTTACGCTGTTGGGGGAAAATTCGCCGTCGGCGCGGGGAGACGGAAACTTGAGGAATTCTTCCTCGCACTAACTCGCAACGCCAGTTGAGGTTCGGACCAAATCGTGTTTTTCGGGCCTTGTCCGCCGTTTGCCATTTACCCAATAATCTGTCAGACTCATCTGGAGAGATATATCCTATGGTTGCAGTAGCTGCCGCGCATTTCAGCGGCGGACTACCGAAGGGAATTTACCATGAAAACGTCCGTTGGTCTGTTGTCCATGTTTTCCGTGTTGGCGGTCTTGGCCGCACCGGCGTTTGCACAGGTGTGCTGTCCCGTGTCGGGTTACCAAACGTGCGCCGACGGCCAAACCTATCGAATCGTCTATCAGACCGTTTGCGAGCAGCGGCAAGTAACCGCCTATCGCATCGAATATGAAACGGTCTGCGAGCAACGGCAGGTGACCACCTACAAACCCGTCTGGGAGACTACGTTCCGCGAGAACAGATACACGGTTGCCCGGCCGGTTTTCGAGACCTCCATGCGGGAAGAAACCTACACCGTGCAGCGTCCGGTGTACGAGACGGCCGAGCGGGAAGAGCGATACACCGTAATGCGGCCGGTGTATGAGACGGCCTATCGGACCCAGTACCGCACGGTGATGCGGCCGGTAACCACCTGTCAGACCCGATACATCGATCAGGGGTGCTACTCCCAGCAGGTCGTGATGAAGCCCAGTCTGCCGGCTACCCGGCTGAAGTGGCAATCGGCCGCCTGCGCCGTCGATCCGATCACCGGTCGGACGGTTTACCAGCGGCCGGGGCTGTACTGGACCCAAACGCCACGCGGCCGGTACGAAGTGCAAAAGGTATGGCGCCCGAACATCGTCGCCCAGCAGGTGCAGCAGACCAGCTACGTACCGCAAACGGTAGTCGAGCAGATTCCGTATCAGGTGTGCAAATACGTGCCCCAGCAAATGGTCCGCAAGGTGCCGTATCGGGTTTGCCGGATGGTCACCGAGCAGCGTGTTCGTAAGATTCCGGTACGGACTTGCCGTATGGTCTACGAAGAGCGCGTGGAGCAGATACCGTATCAGGTATGCCGGATGGTGGCCCAGCAGGAGACGATCAGCGTGCCGCGCGTGGTGGAGAAGCGCGTGCCGGTGACGTACACGTACAACGTGTCGCGGGTAATATGCTACCGCGTGCCGCTGGACGCCTGCGGCCAACCGATCGTGCAAACGATCGCTCCGACGACGGGTTCCTTGCCCGCCATCGAACGTCCCACGCCGGCCAAGCAACCTTCCGGAGGCAACGCCGACGTAAAGCCTTCGCTTGGTCCCGGCGCCGCGTCGCCGCGGCCGCTCGACGAGTCGGAGCAGTTGGAGGCCGTGCCGCCGATCGGGAAACCCGCTCCGTCGTCGTCGGTCTACGAATCGAAGCGGGCGTAGTTCAACCGGTCTCCCGCAAGAGAATGGTGGTCATGCAAAAAGAAACGTTGCAGCAGATGCTGGTCGAGTTGCCCGAGGAAGTGAACGTCGACTCGCTGGTTGAGAAGCTGTATTTGCTGGATAAGATCGAACAGGGCGAGCGTCAGCTTGCCCGGGGCGAGGGTGTTCCCCACGAAGAGGCCAAACGGCGGCTGGATTCCGACGATCTTTCGTAACACCTTGCAAGAAATCTCATGGCCGCTGGCGACGACACATCCGCTATTCTCGACGGCCAGCGCATCGCGTTCGTCGGCAAGCTGGCCAGCATGGCCCGGCGCGACGCCGCGCAACTGGCGCGTCGGCACGGGGCGACGGTGTTGGAGAAGCCCGACGCTTCGGTTCAGACAATCGTCATCGGCGAGGCTGATTTCCCCCTGCCCGAGGTGAGCGATCAGGACAACCTGTTCGATGAAGCGGCTCGGCGGCGGATCGAGGAGGGGGCGGTCGAGGTCATCACCGAAACGCAACTTTGGCAACGGCTGGGATTGGTCGATACGCAGCAGGACATTCATCGGCTCTACACGCCGGCGATGCTGGCCGACCTGCTGAAAGTGCCGGTGGCGGTGATCCGGCGCTGGCATCGGCGGGGATTGATCGTGCCCGCGCGCGAGGTACGGCGGCTGCCGTACTTCGATTTCCAGGAGGTGTCCACTGCCCGGCGGTTGGCGGAATTGCTGGCGGCGGGTATGTCGCCGCGGGCGATCGAGAAGAAACTCGAGGTTTTTGCCCGCTGTTTACCCAACGTCGCCCGGCCGTTGGCCCAACTTTCGGTGATCGTTCAGGGCAAGGACATTCTGCTTCGGCAGGGAGACGGGTTGATCGAGCCGGGCGGACAGTTGCGGTTCGATTTCGACGCCGTGGAAAGCGAGCCTGCGCCGTCGAAAGCGGTGCCGGTCGCGCCCGAGCAGATGTGCCGGCTGGCCGCCGAACTGGAGGAAGACGACCAACTGGACGCCGCCGACGAGATGTATCGCGCGGCCCTGGCCGCGCTTGGTCCAAATGCCGAAATCTGCTTTCACGTCGCCGAGTTGCTCTATCGGCAGGGCGATCTCACCGCGGCGCGCGAGCGATACTACATGGCCGTCGAGTTGGACGAGGATTACGTCGAAGCCCGGGCGAACCTCGGCTGCGTGTTGGCGGAGACCGGCCAGCACGACCTGGCGGTGGCCGCTTTCGAGGGCGCGCTGCGGTATCATCCCGATTACGCCGACGCGCATTATCACCTCGCCCGCACACTCGATGAAATGCAGCACCGCAATCGGGCCGAGGAACACTGGCGGGCGTTCCTTGCCCACGCGCCGGACAGCCCGTGGGCCGAGGAGGCACGACAGCGGCTGGGATGTGGGGAGGGATGAAGGATGAACGGCGGTTCATTGGGCAAATAACTCGCCACTCTTCCCCTTTCATCCTTCATCCCTCATCCTTCCTTTTATTGGCCCGGGGGGGATTGCAAACTACCCGCCTTTGTGTATCTTAGTGGGTCATGCAGGAAATCCTTTTCGGATACAAGCTGAACCCGACCACCTGGGCGTATATTTCCGCGCTGATGATGGTCGGCGTCTACTTCAAGTTCCAGCGGCTTTGGAGCGTGCGGAACTTGGACCTGGCGGCCCTGATCGCCTTCTCACCCGGCTTGCTGCTGGTCTATCACGGTCTGTTGAAACAATTGCCGGAGTTGATCCAAGCGGGATACGTCTGGCTGTTCGCCGTCGGCCTGTTCTTCCTCATTAGATTGCTGCTGGATCCCGTGATGGTCCGCCGGCCGCTGTTGGACCCGAACCTTTCGGCCGGCGGCCTGGCGTTCACCGGAGCCGCCTTGCTGGTGTTCTTGATGGCCAACGTTATCACCAGTCCGAAAGAGCGATTGGAGTATTTGTTGGCCCAGCAGGAATCACCCGCTTCGCCCGGTCTCGGATACGCGCCGTTCCAGTCGTTTTCCAGCTTGTCCAACCAGGAAATCATTCTTGTCGATCCATCGCGTCCTGAAACCCCGCGTGGCCTTTCGTTCCGTGCGACGGCCACCCATGCCGTGGCGATTCTGGCGCATCTGGCCGTGGTGGCGGGCATGGTGTGGATCGGTTTCCGGCATTTCGACAATTCCCACACCGGCGTGGCCGCCGCCACGCTCTATCTGCTGACTTTCTACACCAGTCAACTCACCAGCCAGGTGGAGCACGTCGCGCCGGCGGCGCTGCTGGTTTGGGCCATTGCGGCCTATCGACGGCCCGCGGTCGCCGGCGTGCTGATCGGTCTGGCGGCGGGCCTGATCTTCTATCCGCTGTTCCTGCTCCCGCTGTGGTGCGGATTCTATTGGCGGCGCGGCGTGATCCGATTCGTTTTGGGCGTGACGGCGGTGCTGGCGGCGATGGTGATTCTGCTGGCCGTTCTTTCGTCGGACTTCGGATCGTTTGCCGCCCAACTCGGGCAAATGTTCGGCATTCGCAATCCATTCACGGCGCAGCTCTCGGGCTTCTGGGGATATTTCGACTCGGCGTATCGCATTCCGGTGGTGGCCGCGTTCGCGGCGCTTTGCGGCGGATTGGCCTTATGGCCGGCGCACAAGAACCTCGGTACGCTGCTAAGCTGTTCGGCGGCGGTGATGCTGGCGACCCAATTCTGGCACGCCGACCAAGGCGGCCTCTGCATGGCCTGGTATTTGCCGCTGCTGATCCTGACCATCTTCCGCCCAAACCTCGAAGACCGCGTCGCGCTATCGGCCGTCAGCCCGGCCCCACGCAGAAAAAGGTGACAGCCACCAATGGCACTAGGATAAGCATTTTTCTCGTGCGACGTGGCGGGGTTCTTTGAGGAAGCCGTATCTTCGACGGTCGCGTTTGACCAGACGCGGTTCGACTCGGCCCGGCCGGTGTGGATTGGTTTGTCGGGCAATCGCGCG